>JAKQEZ010000014.1 GCA_029558435.1 Bacteroidota bacterium | reverse complement strand
AACAAATGACATACGTTGCAATGTCGGACTCCACAAAATTACTAGGCCTGGCTGCGCCTCCAAAACTAGAAAAATAGTCGCCCATTTTGTAGATTGCTGGAAAAACTACATCATCGAATGATTTCTTAGTTAACATATTGTCAATTATTTAGGTTGAATAATTATGGTCAGTTTGAGATTTATATTTTAAAAACATTGTACTATATTTGGCATATATATTCTTCTATTAGAGTTAACGTTTTATTATCGGTTTGTCCGTTGAAAAATTTATCTAACACCGCTTGAAAAATATGTTCCTGCGATACGTCAATTGCAGCAAATAATGTCATACTTGATTTTAGCTTTAAGTCATCAGGACTTCCAAACACTTTATTTGCATTATTCTCATTCAGGGCTAAAAGTTCTTTTGTGATTAATTTTAGTCTTTCCCCTAAAATTGGATGATTTAAATAGCTCTTGGCTTCATCTACACTCTTAATTGAATAATATTTTGATGCTTCGCTGAAGCCCAAACCTTTAAACTGTGGAAAAATATACCACATCCAATGACTTCTTTTTCTTCCTGATATTATTTCAGAAAGTGCTTCTTGATATGTGCTTTCCTGTGCTTGAATAAATCTATTAAGGTCTTGTTCCATTTGCGTGGTCTTTTAAATGAGTGCTAACGGCTAGCCTTTTTGTTTTCTGTCATTTTTCTTTCAATTTGCTACAACGTTTCTGTCTGTTGTGCGTTGGAACAGACACACTCTTTGCCAAGTTTTGGCTTGTGGGTCGGCTGGTGCGACTTGGCAATGTGTGTGGCTGTTGAGCGTTGGCATTTCTATTCGTTTAATGTGTTTTCTAATGTCGTTTTAAATTCGTTTTCGTTATTGTAATTGTAGAACGGAACGGCTGTTATTAAATAAGTGTCCGTGTGGATTTTGATTGTCTTTTGTTCTGCTCTGATTTCATTTAAAAAGTCTTCTTTCCATTTGTCGTATCCTTTTAAATGCTCACCTTTTGGCTCTATGAAAACCTGAAAAGTCATTTGCTCTCCGCCACGTTGTTTGCAGAACAGTA
>JAKQEZ010000012.1 GCA_029558435.1 Bacteroidota bacterium | reverse complement strand
TTGTATGCCTCTATTGCAGCTTTGAACCATTCTGATTCTGTTTCTGTATTTTCGTTTATTACTCTTAATTTTCTATCTAATAATCCAATGCGATTATTTACAGGGATAAACTCACCAGTTGTACTGTCGTATCTACTGGTTATGTATGGTGCTTCTCCGCATGAAATTTCTAAGCGTTTGTCTTTAACATAGTCTTTCCATGTTTTTGATTTTGGAAATGGGATTTTTTCTTGGTTTACTTCCCATGATTTTGTGCCATTGCTTAATACAATTTCAGAATTGAAAACACCTTCTCTTTCAAACCAAGCATTGTCTATTAGGTTATTTTGGGCATTGCAAATCCATGAAGGTGTAAATACTTCTGCCATTTCTTTTGACCTGTTTATTTGAAGTATTTTGTCCTTATGAACTCTTGGCATAATAATACTTCCATAGTCGCCTGTAATTAATTCAGGTAAAATTTGTGCGTGATAGTTGTATGAATCTCCAAGGTGTTCATAGTTGTCAGTCGCCCAAATAATATTCTCTCCTGTTGTGTGGTCTAACAACAACGAGTCAAGAATTTGAGGATATTTCTCAACTAATTCATTTTCTAATATGTCAATCCCTGTCCTCATTTACTTGGTCACTTTATTGGATTGTAAAAGCTCTTTTACGTCTATTTCAAGTATGTCAGCTATTTCGTAAAGAACTTCAAGTCTTGGTTGTTGTCTGTTTTGAACATAAGCATTAACCATGTTGTAGCTTTTCCCTAGCTGTTCAGCAAGCCAAGTTTGTTTAATACCTTTTTCGTCCAACACTTCTTTAATCCTGTTCATTTTTTATACATGAATTAGTCTGCCAAAGATAGATTTTAAATTTACACTATCTCATTTATTAAGATAAAAAGTCACCATAAAATTTCAACAATCAAATCGGTGCGTTGGCTAAAAAATGGCTCTTTTGCTTTTGCCGAAGGGTCGGCTTGTGCGGTTGGGGCAAAAGCAAATGTGCCATTTGTGCGGTGGCAATATAAATTCAATTTTTTTTGTGCGGTTGGGAAAAAACTAAAACACAGAAGGGTCGGCAATGAGTGTCGGCTTACTCGCTGTACGTTTGTTGTATCGTTTCCGTGTCTGCGTCCACCTGTCAAAATGGTTTACTTTTTCTCCGTTTTTACTTTTCTGTTTGTTGTTGTCGTGTCGTCTAATACGCTTGCTGGTAACGGTTTGCGGCTTGGCGAAGGTGGCGATTTTCACTACAAATGTTGATGCGGAGAACCAAATTTTGATTAACCACAAATGTGTCTGCGGAGCACTGAACCGCCACTTTTGCCAAACCGCTGTTATGCCCAGTGCTTCTATTTCTCGTCATATTTGTCAACTGTTTCGATGTCTGTTTTTGTCAGTCCGTATAAGTCAAAAATTAATTCATTAATACGTTCTTCACAATGTTCAATTCTTGTCTGTAAGTGTTCGACTTTATTTTGAAAAGTCGTTTCTTTTAATTCGTCATTGAACTTTAAAAGCAAGTCAACCTGCTTAACAATTTCATCGTGTTTTGCTTTTTCGTCTTTGTTCTTTAAATCGCATACGAAAACAGGAAACTTGTCGAGGTCAACTTTTTTCAATTGCGGTGTGCTGTCTTTATTTGTTACCAATTTATTTATGTAAACAAATTGAAACAGGTTAGAATTAATTAGAGCAGTAAAATACTTTAATGAATTTTTTGTCGAGTTATTGAAAATGAAATAGAGAGATTGTTCAGGGAAAATTCCAGTTTCATCGTAAGTTGCGATAATTGGGAAGCCAGTTTTGCGAAGCAAAACTTTTTCTTTTACTCCTAATTTATTTTTATCTGTTGTTCTACCAGTAATATTTTCCTTTTTGAAATCAAAGAAATAGGGTGTAACGGAAGAAAACTTTTGAATACTACGCCCTCTAATGACTTCAATTTGTTTTTGGTTTTTTCTTGTGGCAGTTATTTCTGTTGATTTTCCACCAAATCCAGAGGTTGTTTCTGCAATTTCTCCAAGTGGCTTACATTTTTTATTGCCAAATATTTTATTTAAAACCTTTGAAGCAACATCGCTACTTTCATAAACAAACTGATGTTCGTTATCCTGCAAATATTCTTTAGATGTTTTGATTTGGATTTCTTTTGCAAACTCACCAACTCTGATTTTATAATTGTTTTCTGATTTTTTCTTGTTTGAAAAACGGAAAACCAAAGTATCTGTAACAATTCCTGGAAATGGGGCTTTGTATAACAACTCATCAACTTTATAATTGGTAAGTAGTTTTTTACGTAATGAAACAAATTGATTGTTAAAACCTAAACGGTCAGGAACAATAAATGAGAAAACGCCATCTTCGTTAATCAACTCCAAACCTTTGTGAACAAAGTATTCATAAAGATTTGGCATATATGTGTTGCCAGAATACTTTTTAATCAAATATTGTTGTGCTTGTGGGTTTAAAATATCATTACCAAACTTACCGTTTAACGAAACCCAAGGCGGATTTCCAACAATTGCATCAAAGCCTCCTTGTTTAAATACTTCTGAGAATGATTTTTTCCAACTGAATGGCTTTATAGTTTTTTCGTCACCAAAATCTAATTCCTCATCATAATAATCGGTATCAACTAAACTGTTTCCACTCTTGATATTGTTGTCTAGCGTAGGCAAAACTCTGTCGTTAAAAAGTTTCATCTGTGTTTCAATACTAGCCTGCGTTTCGCCTTCCATACATTTTAAAAGAAGCGATAATTTTGTTACTTCTACTGCATTAACATCAATGTCAACGCCAAAAATGTTATTAAGCAAAATTCTCTTCTTTTCCGCAGTTGTCAAATTGCCGTCAGGCGTTAATGGATTGCCTTTATTTCCTTTAGACATCTTACCATTATCGGTGTAGTAATTCTTATGCCAATCAAGTAAATATTGATAAGCACCTAATAAAAAACTGCCACTGCCGCAGGCAGGGTCAGCTATTTTAATTTTTGCAATATCTTTTGGTGTTTTACCTTCTATGAGTTTACCAACAGAGTTTTTTATAATGTAGTCAACTATATATTGTGGTGTGTAATAAACGCCACCTGCTTTTCTAACTGCTGGTTTTTCTTCTATTTTAGCACGATGTGCCTTATCTACTTTAATTTGTTTACCGAGAAACTGTTCATAAGCTGTTCCTAAAATTTCAACTGATAAAACAGAAAATTCGTAAGGACTTTCAGGGTAGTAAAGTTCATTGATAATTGATTTTACAACTTTGTTATCAACTTTTAATGTTTTGCTAATTTTGTCTTTGTTGAAATCAAAAAGTCCTGAATTGTATTTGTCGTCTGCTTCTTGGTAAATTCTAAATAGGTTATCGTAATATTCACCACTTTTAAGAACAGATTTTAAATTGCCATAAGGTTCAATGCTTCTATCTTCTGCAATTCTTAAGAAAATAATTCTGTCAATGGTTTGCTGAACCGCAAAATTTATTTCGTCTTCATTAAGGTTTTTATTGTTCCAACTGATTGAAGTTGCGAGATAAGTCCTCCATCTGTCTAGCGATTGTAGAAATTCATTGTCAACAGTTGTTGTTCCTTTTTTATATGTGTCGCTTTGAACAAATTTGTCAAAACTACCTTGAAGAACTTTCTCTTTGCTAAATGTATCCCAAATGAAATCGAACTCTTTAAGATAGTCCGAATAAGTAATATATTTAAGTCTTGCTGTTGCTGCTTTGTCGCTTGGATTTGGTTTTTTAGTGCAATCGTAAATGGCAAATTCTTCAAAGTCAGTTATAATACTAATTGCAAGTTTTGCACTCCATCCATAACGTCTAACTTGATAAGCTGGTAAAATATCATCTTTTATTGCAACGCTTGGTTTTTTTGCCTCAACAAAAAACAATCTTTTT
>JAKQEZ010000707.1 GCA_029558435.1 Bacteroidota bacterium | reverse complement strand
TTATCAAGTTAATATTCCTGTTTGCTTGGCATGTTGATAATAGAAATAAATATTGTATTATTGCGTATATTTATGAGTTAGCTGCAACCCTAAAAGACGACACAACAGACGATAAACGAACATTAAAACGACAGACAAAATGCCAACCCTTCGCAAAATAAAAAGAGCTGCAATCCAACACTCAAGCCGACACAAATTGCAGCACATTTTATTTTGCCCAACGCACCCAAGCCCACCCACCACCCGACTTTCGGACTATTGACAATTTGACGACAACTTTCGACCTGAAAAAGGATTAAAAACTTAACTTAGCGACTTGTAAAAACGACTTGAAATTTTAAAGATATAGATGGCAAAAAGTAAATATGAAAACTATACCAAAGAGCAACTAATAGACAAAATCAAACTATTAGAGAAACAGCGATATGGTTTAGTTTGGGAAGACAAACCAGAAGAAATTGCAGACCAGTGTGAAAGAGAGCTCCCAGTTCTTACAGAAGACAAAACAAAAGAAATTGTTAAAGACCATTCAAATCCGACAAACTTCATTTTTGAAGGCGACAACTACCATACACTTTACACTTTAAATTTTACTCATAAACGTAAAATTGACACAATTTACATTGATCCGCCTTATAATACTGGAAACAAAAGTTGGAGATATAATAATGATTATATAGACAAAGAAGATAGGTTTCGTCATAGCAAATGGCTTTCATTTATGAGTAAAAGGCTTCGCTTAGCTCGAAGACTTTTAAAAGAAACAGGAATTATTATTTGTGCTATTGATGATTACGAATTTGCTTCTTTGAAATTACTCTTTGATGAAATTTATGGAGAGCAAAATAGATTAGGAACTCTTGTAGTTGTTCATAACCCAAGGGGAAGAAATGACGACAAGTTTTTTGCTAGTCAACACGAATATGTATTGGTATATGCTAAGAATTCAGACAAAGCAACAATTCATCATTTTGCTTTAAATGATGATGATAAAGACCAATACAAAAAGGCAGATGATATTTCACCGTTTGCAGAAACTTCTTTTATTAGAACGGGAAATAATTCCAAAAGAACTGAACGACCTAACCTTTATTATCCAATTTATTACAATGAAAAAACAAATGAACTTTCATTGACCAAATCAAAAGGATGGGAAGAACTTTTACCCCTAAATAATGATGGTGAAGAAAAAACTTGGCGTTGGGGTAAAGAGACATTTTTAGAACTTCAAGCGACTGAATTGTTTGTAAAGAAAGTAAAAGGTGAAAACAAAATCTACAAGAAAAGAAGGTTAACAGACAATACGGGCAAAAAACCCAAAACTGTTTGGTATGATTCAAAATATGATGCTTCAAGCAATGGAATTATGTTGCTCCAAAAAATACTCGGAAAGGATAATACATTCAATTATCCAAAATCCCTGTATGCAGTCAAGGACATTTTAGAAATAACCACCGACAAGAATTCTTTGATACTTGATTTCTTTGCAGGTAGCGGAACAACAGGTCAAGCAGTTTTAGAACTTAACCTACAAGATAAAGGCAACAGACAATTTATTCTTTGCACAAACAACGAAAATCAAATTTGCGAAGAAGTTACATATCCAAGAATTAAAAAGGTTATCGAAGGATATAGCGGCAAAAAAGGAATACCAGCAAATGTAAAATACTTTAAAACTGACTATGTTCCTTTTGTTTTAACTGACAATGACAAAAGAACATTGGTTTCTAAAAGCACAGAGCTACTTTGTATTTCAGAAAACACCTTTGAAGTTGTAAAGCAAAATAAAAAGAAAATGGACTTCGCCATTTTCAAAAATGCTAAACAATATACTGCAATCATCTATGATGAAGACAGTATTGAAAATTGTTGTGACGAGTTAATCAAAGTAAATCCCAAACACAGAGTTGTAATTTATGTGTTTAGTTACGACCACACTTATGATGAATTGGATTTTGAAACATTGAATTTCAAATTTGATGTAAAGCCAATCCCTGAAGCAATTCTAAATGTGTATCGTAAAATTTCCAAATTGAAGCGTAAATGAAACAAGTAGCATATCAAGAAGAATATATAAACGAACTGACTGAAACGGCAGTTAAACTCTTAAATGACAAATACAGAGACCAGGGAACTATTGTTTTAAAAGCTCCCACGGGTTCGGGTAAGACTTATATGATTTCACAGTCAATAACCAAGATTGTGAAACAACAAGGTAGCAAAGCTTCCTATTGTTTCATTTGGTTATCTGTAAATTCTTTACACGAACAAAGCAGACAAAGTTTAAGTCAATATCTGGAAGATGAAAAACTTTTAGAGTGTATCACTATTGACGATATACAGAATAACACTATTGAAGAAAACGAAATTGTTTTTAT
>JAKQEZ010000700.1 GCA_029558435.1 Bacteroidota bacterium | reverse complement strand
CTGTATCTTCGTTTTTATAATTCTAACTTCAATGAAAGTATTCAAATTTGGTGGTGCTTCTGTTAAAGATGCTGCTGCGGTTAAAAATGTGGTTGAAATTTTACGCTTATTTCAATCGGATAAAATTGTTGTTGTAGTTTCTGCAATGGGCAAAACCACCAATGCTTTAGAAGTTGTTGTAGATGCTATTTGGAATAAAAATACATCGGTTTTTAATCAAAAAATTGAAGAATTAAAGGACTTTCATGCCGATATTGTCGATCAATTATTTGGCGAAGAAAAACAAGAAGTAACGGCATTACTTGCCACTATTTTTAATCAATTAGAAGCGCAATTTGATAAAGAATTATCGGATAATTACCATTGTGAATACGATCAAATTGTATCATTAGGCGAGGTCATTTCAACTATTATTGTAGAGGCTTATTTCCGACATGCAAACATTACATCTAAATGGATGGATGCACGACGATTGGTGCGAACAAATGCTGCATTTCGCGATGCCGAAGTGGATTGGAAACGCACCGAAGAATTGATCCAAAAAAATGTTATTCCTGCGTTTGAAAACAATCAAGTAGTTGTGGTTCAGGGATTTGTTGGACACACCTCTGAATTGTTGACAACTACACTAGGACGTGAAGGTTCTGACTTTACAGCCGGAATTTTTGCCTATTGTTTAAATGCCGAGAGTGTAACTATTTGGAAAGATGTTCCAGGAATGTTGAATGCCGACCCTAAATTTTTTAAAGATACGGTGAAATTAGACAAAATTTCGTTCAACGAGGCCATTGAATTGTCGTATTACGGAGCAAGTGTCATACACCCAAAAACATTAAAACCCCTGCAAAACAAAAACATTCCGTTGTTTGTAAAATCGTTCATTGAACCAACAAAACAGGGGACAGAAATACAACAATCGGCTGAGTTTGATACCTTGGTGCCATCGTTTATTTTTAAATTAAACCAAACGTTGATTTCTTTTCGCACCCGAGATTTTTCATTTATTGTGGAATCTCATTTAAGCGATATTTTCAATCAACTTTCGGCTTTGGGAGTAAAAATCAATTTGATGCAAAATTCAGCACTTAGTTTTTCCATATTGGTAGATGCGCAAAAAGTACACATGCCTTCGGTTTTATCGGTTTTTCAACAAAATTACGAAGTAAAATACAATGAAGGGTTAGAATTGGTCACCATACGCCATTACGATGCACCAACAATTCAACGTGTTACTGAAGGGAAGGAGCGATTGTTGGAACAAATGGATAGATTAACTGCTCGCATTGTTTTAAAAGCTAATTAATTTCTTTTCCACGCACGTGTAATTTCACGTTTTCCTGGAGGTCCGGGCAACGGTTCTATTTCAAAACCAAGTGATTTTAAGTTACGTTTTACTTGTCCCTTGGCGCAATAGGTAATTAAAAATCCGTTGGGTTTAAGTGCGTTATACATTTTTTGTAGAATTTGGATGG
>JAKQEZ010000699.1 GCA_029558435.1 Bacteroidota bacterium | reverse complement strand
TTTCGAGTACTAAATCTCTACGTCCTTTATACGCTGCAACCATGTCTTTTAACACTGTTGGATCTGCTTCCATAGCCGCAATTGTTGCTTTTTGTGCAATTGAACATGTTCCAGATGTAAACTGACCTTGCATTTTTGTGCAGGCATCTGCAATGTTTTGAGGTGCACCTATGAAACCAATTCTCCAACCAGTCATTGCCCATGCTTTAGAAGCTCCATTGACTGTAACTACTTGGTTATAGATGGATTCAAACTGGGCTAAACTTGCGTGTTTGCCAACAAAATTAATGTGTTCGTAAATTTCATCTGAAACCACAACTAATTGAGGGTATTTTACAATTACTTGTGCTAATTGCTCCAATTCTTCCTTGCTATAAACAGTTCCGGATGGATTACAAGGTGATGAAAAAATCATCATTTTGGTTTTGGGTGTAATTGCACTTTCTAATTGTGCTGGTGTGATTTTAAAATCGGTTTCGATTCCTGTTTCTACTTCAATAGGAACACCTCCTGCAAGTTTTACAATTTCAATGTAAGAAACCCAATAAGGTGTTGGCACAATAACTTCATCTCCTTCATTAATTAAACTCAATACAACATTGGCAATGGATTGTTTTGCACCTGTTGAAACAACAATTTGGTTTTTTGAATAATTCAAATTATTGTCGCGTTTGAATTTTTTAGAAATGCTTTCGCGTAAGTCTTCGTAACCGTTAACAGGTGTATATCGAGTAAAATTATTGTTCATTGCTTCGAGCGCCGCATCTTTAATAAATTGTGGCGTGTCAAAATCGGGTTCCCCTAAACTCAAAGAAATGATATCTTTTCCTTGCGCTCTTAATTCTCTACTAATTCTAGACATCGCTAGTGTAGCAGATTCTTCCATATTGTTTAATCGATCGGAAAATTCCAACATATTATTTTGTTTTTACACAAAACTAAACAAAGAACTGAGATAAAATAACTATTTATTAATTTTTTAGACCAATTATTCTTAGAAACTAATGAGCACCATCAATTTGACGCATAAATTCTAATATATCACGTGCTTCATCGTCGCTTAAATTTTGATTAGGCATTCGTGTTAAACAAATTTCTAATTCTTGGGCAAGAATAGGATCGTTGTCAATCATTGCATCGGGATTGGTTATAAAATTCATTAACCAATAATGTTTTCTGCGTTTGGTAACTCCTTTCCATCCTGGCCCGACCAATCGTTCATTTGAAAACTTATGGCAAGATGCACATTTGGTTTCACTTATCAGTTTTCCATTTTCTGCACGTTTCAAATCAAATGTTGAAATATCTACATTTTGTTCATTGAACTTACCTATTCCTTTAGATACATCGTATTTTTCTTGACTTTCTTTACTAGGAATTTCATCGCATGCTATAAAAAGCAAAACAGATAGAACAAGATAAAATAGTTTTTTCATAAGTTTATTGTTTTAACGATTTACAAATATAAAATATTGATTGCAAATAAAATATGATTACAATCACAACAATCAGGTAGTTTTTAAGCTGTTTTATGTTGGTTGTTTTCGTATATTTGCCTAAAAAAAAGAAATGATCAAATTTGTAAGAAACATGGCTATTGCCGAAGGAATTTCCTATTTAGCATTTGCATTAACAATGCCTTTAAAATATATCTGGGGAATAAAAGAACCTAATTTTATTGTTGGAAGCGCTCACGGATTTTTATTTATTGCTTTTTGCTTGTTGGTTGTTGTGGCTGCATTAAAATTCAAATGGGATGCTAAAAAAACAGGCATTTTATTACTTTCTTCGTTGATACCATTTGGTACTTTTTGGTCAGAAAAAAAATATTTACGTCACTAATTTGCATGTATGAAAACAAAATTGCTGTTACTACTTGGACTTGTTGTTTTGTCTTTTGGTTGTAAGAAAGGTCAAGCCAACATTACCGTTGAGGGAAATGTTTATGATGCTACTTTTTCTAAGGCCTTGGCAAATGCTCAAATTGTTGTTACAACATCTTCTAAAGGAGAAAGCAAACACATTTTGACAACTCAAACAGACAGTGAGGGCAATTACACATTTGACGTAAAAAGAGAACGTTTTGAAACGCTGAACATCACCATCAGCAAAGAGAATTATTTTGACATTCAATCATCGGTTTTGTTTGATGATTTGAGTGTTAAGAATAAAAATGTGCATAATTTTTCGTCAACAGGAAAATCGTGGGCAAAAATTCATTTAAAACATACAGGCGACAACACAACAAAATTGGATATTGTTAAATCGATTGGAAAATCGGGATGTGAAGAGTGTTGTTCTAGTGATTACCAACAATTTGTAGGGAATTTAGACACCTCTTATTATTGCATCAACGATGCCAACACCAATTTTGAGGTGACCTATTTCAAGCAATTTTCATCAACCAATGGAAAGAAAAATGCCATTACTCCATTCATGGATACGGTTGAAATTTTAATTGAATATTAAGCCCAAACTTTTGCTCCTTCTGAGCAATTTTTACAAATATCAATCGTATTTCTGTTTCTAAGAATCGCATTTCTAAAACCTCCATATCGTTTGGAATGCCATATTTCATCAAAGGTTTGTTGAGTTAGATCGCCTAATTGGTGCAAAGCATCTTTGTCAAAACAACAGGGAACAACTCTTGCATCCCACGTTAGTACGCAACTCGACCACATTCTCCAGCAGTGATTACCCGTTTTCCATTTGAGCGCATAAGTGCCATCGGATTGTAATTTATAGCGGGCATATTTTTCATTTTTAGGCATTAACTTGTTACCGTTTTTATAATCGTAGAGTTGTGCTGTTTTGATGCGCACTTCATCAATTCCCATTTCTTTTCCAAGTGCAAAAACACCTGGTATTTCGTGCTCGTTGGGTGCCACTGCCAAAAATTGAAATATTAAATGGGGAGTTGCTGATTTCAACTCTTTTTTTGCTTCAATCATCCATTTTGCACCCGCAATAACTTTGGTTAACTTGCCATGAACACGGTAGCTTTCATAAGTTTGTTGCGTAAGTCCATCAATGGAAATAATCAATCGATCCAACCCAGATTTTACGATATCTTGCGCCACTTTTTTGTTATTAATAAAATGGGCATTGGTGGATGTTGCTGTATAAATTTTGTGTTTTTTAGCTTCTTTTATTAAATCCAAAAATTGAGGATTTAAAAACGGTTCTCCTTGAAAATAATAATTGATATAAAAAACATGTTTGGATAATTGCTGCAACATTTCTTGGTGTGTTGCTAATTTTAGGCGACCAGTTGGACGTGTAAATTGTTTGAGTCCACTGGGACATTCGGGGCAACCTAAATTACATGCAGTTGTTGGTTCAATGCTCAATGAAAAAGGCATACCACGGTGAAAATCTTTCTTTTTCCAACGTGAATAAATAAACGAAGCATACAATACTACCATATTCCACAACCTACTAAAAGTCAGTTGTTTCACAATATTTATGGCATCTTTTATCTTTTTCACTTTTCAAATTTAGCGTTTATTTTGAACTATTCTTTGCAATACACAAAAACATTTTACGCATATCTTTCCTATTTTTAAGCGATTATTATCTTTGTGGTCATGTGTGGAATTGCAGGATTTATTGACTTCCAAAAAAACTCATCTTATGAAACGCTTCAAAAGATGACCGATACGTTGTATCACCGAGGACCAGATGGTGCGGGATATGAATTATTTCAAACGGAAAATGCTACGATTGGTTTTGGTCACCGTCGTTTAGCAATCATTGATTTAACGGAGCACGGCAAGCAACCCATGCAGTTGAACAATCTTTGGATAACTTTTAACGGTGAAATTTACAATTACCAAGAAATTAAAGCCGAATTAGTGGAATTAGGTCACACTTTTGTGAGTGATTCGGACACAGAGGTTATTCTCCACGCCTACCAACAATGGGGAGATGCATGTTTGCAAAAAATGATTGGCATGTTTGCCTTTGTGATTTTCGATAACAATAAAAACGAGGTGTTTCTAGCGCGTGACAGAACGGGGGTGAAACCATTGCATTATTATTTCAAAGACGGTTTGTTGTTGTTTGCATCGGAATTAAAGGCTTTTCATCAGCATCCTAATTTTCAAAAAAACATCAATCCTCATGCAGTTGCTTCGTTTATGCAATATGGCAATGTTCCTAGTGATGCGTGTATTTTTGAGGATTGTTCTAAGTTATTGCCGGGTCATTTTGCGGTGGTAAAATTGCACTATCGAAATATGTCGATATCGAACTATTGGAATGTGTATGATTTTTACAATCAGCCTAAACTTCAGCTTTCTTTTGACGAAGCGAAGTTGAAAACCGAAGAATTAATTACCTCTGCATGCAACTATCGAATGATTGCCGATGTGCCTGTAGGAATTTTTTTAAGTGGCGGCTATGACAGCACAACCGTTACGGCTATATTACAAAAAGATCGCACACAAAAATTAAAAACATATACCATAGGTGTTCCCGATATTGGCTTGAATGAAGCGCCTTATGCAGCAGACATTGCCAAGCATTTGGGAACAGAACACACCACTTATACGTGCACCCAAAAAGAGGCGTTGGATGTTATTACTGAATTACCTTTTTATTACGACGAACCATTTGCCGATAGCAGTGCAATACCTACACATTTGGTGAGTAAAATTGCGCGAAAAGAAGTTACAGTTGCTTTAAGTGCTGATGGTGGCGACGAAGTTTTTGCGGGCTACAACCGGTATGATTATTTGGAACGATATGGAAAGAAAATCAATGCGATTCCGTCGTTTGCTCGAAAAACAATGGCTGGTTTGATGGAAATTATTCCTTCGGAAGCATTGCCAGTGTTGCGCAACAAATATAACTTTCACAACCGTTACGAGAAGTTGAAAGGAGTTTTAAAAAACCCTTCGCCCACCGAAATTATGTTGAGTTTGAGTCAGCAATTTACCGACCAACAAATTGACCAATTAATGGCGTTTAAGGTAAAGCTGCCTTCTAATTTATATAAAAGTGAGGAATTGAAAAAAGCGTATTTCACGCCACTTTCGTATATGATGGCCATTGATTATCAAACCTATTTGGTGGATGATATTTTGCAAAAAGTGGACAGAGCAACGATGTCGGTTAGTTTAGAAGGACGTGAACCGTTACTCGATCATCGCTTGATTGAATGGGCAGCAACACTTCCCGACAATTTTAAATATAACAAGGGAGTAAAAAAATACATTTTGCGTGAAATTGCGCACCAATACATTCCTGAGCAGTTATTGAACCGCCCCAAAATGGGATTTGCCATTCCGATTGCAAAATGGTTGGCTAATGAATTACGTCCGTTTGTTGACAATTACATCAACGAGGAACGCATTACCAAACAAGGTTTGTTTAACTGGCAATATGTTTCCAAATTGAAAACCAATTTCTATAGTGGCAAAAAAGAATTGGATGTGAAAATCTGGTATTTGTTGATGTTTCAAATGTGGTATGAGAAATGGATGGAGTAAAAAAAGCATTGTATATTTCTTATGACGGCATGACCGATGCACTGGGGCAATCGCAGGTGTTACCCTATTTAGTTGGTTTGAGTAAAAAGGGGGTTCAAATCACCTTGATTAGTTGCGAAAAACCAGAAAAGTTGGAACAATTTCGAGAAAAAATTGAAACCATTTGTCAACAAGCAACAATTGATTGGCATCCGTTGAAATACACCAAACGTCCGCCATTGCTCTCAACTCTTTGGGATTTATGGGCAATAAAACGAAAAGCTAAACAACTCCACCGAACAAAAAAGTTTGATTTGGTACATTGCAGAAGTTACATTGCTGCTTTGGCTGGAATGGATTTAAAAAAACGTTTTGGTTTAAAAATGGTTTTTGACATGCGTGGTTTTTGGGCGGATGAACGTGTGGATGGTAAAATTTGGAATATTTCTAATCCCGTTTTTAACAAAGTTTACCGTTTTTTCAAGCAAAAAGAACGTTTGTTTTTTAGCGAGTCGGATAAAATTGTGAGTTTGACCGAAAATGGGAAACAAGAAATACTTTCGTGGAATTTACCACAAGTATCCAGCGATAAAATAGTGGTTATTCCTTGCTGTGTGGATACTTCTCTATTTGACCCAATAACTGTAGAAAAAAATAAAACAGAAGAATTAAAAACACAATTGGGTATTCAACCATCGGATTACATTGTGGGTTATGTTGGTTCAATTGGCACTTGGTATATGTTGCCCGAAATGTTGGACTATTTCAAAATATTAAAAAAATACCAGCCACAAGCGCGTTTTTTATTTGTTACCAATGAGCAGCCTTCAACTATTTTGAATTTGGCGCAAGAAAAAGGTATTTCAAGCTCCGATTTATTGATTACAGCGTGTTTTCACAAAGAAATGCCGTTGTATATTTCAACGTTTGATGTATCGGTGTTTTTTATTTTACCATCGTATTCTAAAAAAGCCTCCTCTCCTACCAAACAGGGAGAAATTATGGCAATGGGTATTCCGTTGGTGTGCAATGCTGGTGTAGGAGATACGGATAGCATCGTAAAAATATACAGTGCTGGAAATGTGGTGGAAGAGTTTACCGAAAATCAGTATGAAAAGGCCATGAATTTTACGACAACGTTCAACCAAAAAGAAGCTCAAAAAGGCGCTTTGGAATATTTTTCTTTGGACAATGGTGTAGCGCGTTACTGGGAGATTTATCAAGAAATCATTGGGTAAAACCTTGCTATTCAATTTTTCATTGTAAATTTGCACTTTATTAATTCTGCTCGAGATGAACACAAATGGAAGCGGTAGAGGAAAATCTACCAGAACAAGTAGAGCCAATTCGACGGCTTCAAAGTCGAAATCAACTACAAAAAAAAGTAGTTCAACAGGCAAATCACAAAAGCCTAAATTAACTAACAAAGAAATCAAGGCAAAAAGTCGTTTTGTAAACCTTAAAGACAAACAAAAGAAGGGTGATCCGCTTCCAAGTTTTAACGAAGATGCAATACGCTTGAACAAATATTTGTCGAATGCGGGCATCTGTTCACGAAGAGAAGCTGATGTATTGATTGCAACAGGTGTTGTTTCTGTGAATGGAAAAATTGTAACCGAATTGGGTTATAAAGTGGCGCCAACCGATGTTGTTAAATACGACGAAGAAACGATACGCGCAGAGGTTAAACGTTATGTTTTGCTTAACAAACCAAAAGGATTTGTGATGGTTGCCAATGATCCAAACAGCAAAAAATCGGCGGATTATTTAGTGCGAAAAGCTTGCAAAGAGCGCATTTATCCTGTTGACAGATTGGACAAAGAAACATCGGGGTTGGTTTTATTTACCAACGATGGTGATTTGGCTAAAAAGTTAGTGCATCCTTTGCGCAAAGCTGCTCAAATTTTTGAGGTTGAATTGAACAAACCGTTGAAAAAAGAGGACGTTGAAAAATTAAGATCGGGTGTGGATTTGGAAGACGGCACATCGCGATTTGAAGAAATTGAATTTACCAATCCTTCGTATTTTGAAGTAGGTGTAAAAATAAGAAGCACCAAAAATCAGTTAATACGCAGAACATTTGAAGCGTTGGGTTATACTGTTGTACGCCAAGATCGTGTTGCCTATGCTGATTTAACGAAAAAAGATTTACCAAGAGGTTATTACCGTTTTTTAACCGAAAAAGAAATTTCATTCATAAAAATGTCGCTATGAAACAAATTGCTTTAATTCTCCTATTAGTTGCTTTTTCTTTACCAGCAATGGCGCAGAAAAAGAAACGAAACTTGCCAAAAAATGCTGATGAAAAAGGTGCCTTGTTTTTTTATTGGGGCTACAATCGTTCGTATTACACCAAAAGTAATTTGCGTTTTGTAGGACAAGGCTATGATTTTACGATGGGAGAAGCAAAAGCACACGATAATCCATCAAAATTTGGTTGGCATTATTTTGATCCACGAAAAATAACCGTTCCTCAGTTCAACGTTAGAATTGGATATTATTTCAAAGATCATTGGGCGGTTTCTTTTGGTTACGACCATTTGAAATACATTTTTGCAGACCATAATCAGGTAAAATTATCGGGACATATTGATCCAGGAGTGGACAACACAACGCATTTATCGGGAGATTATGATAATTATGACTTTACAACCGATAGAAATACATTTCATTATGAAAATTCAAACGGGTTGAATTATTTGCGTTTTGAAGTGATGCGTTCCGACCAATGGTATAGAACCAAAAAGAATGGATGGTTTGGCTTTACAACCAATGCTGGGCTTTCTTTGGGTGGTTTATTGTCTTACAACGATTTCACATTTGCTGGTAAAAAAGACATGGTTACTATTTCACTTTCTGGATATGGATTGTCTGCCCATGTAGGCTTGCGTTTTGAGTTTTTTAAACACGTATTTTTACAAGCCAATTGGGGCGGTGGTTTAATGCATCAAGTAAAAGTGAGAACACGCCCGGATGATAAATCTGCATTTGCTCGTCAAGTGTATGGATATATGCAAATGGATGCCGTAATTGGTGCTTTGTTTTACATACGCACAAAAAATGGTTGTGGCACTTGCCCAACGTGGTAGTTATTATTCGTAATTTTCGTAAATACTATCGTTTTTTCAATTTGAACGGGTTTTCAATTATGATATCTGCTGCCAAATAATGAACGCTGTATGGATTTTTATTACCCATTAAATTATTCATGTATCCAACATTAAAAATGACAGGAATTGATTTTGGAGATATGGAATAATGAACCGAAAAACGGCTCTCGCGGTAGTTAAAATCCGTCCAACGGTTAGGATAGTTTTTCTTACTGATGGAGAAAAAATGTTCGGAACTAAAAATCAAACGGTGAATTTTTTGAGCATCCAAATTGATTGTTAATTGCAAACGAACACGTGATCTGAACTGAAAATCTTCACTCACCCTTGAAAAATTAGGTGCACAAAATTTTCGAAAATCATGGCCCAATGTGGGTACTAACTTAATTGGACCTTTTTTATAGGTGTAGGATAATCGTGCATAGGTTCTAAACTCTTGTTTTTGTCTTGGTGAATCGTGCGTGTAGGGATAATCATCTAGGTATTCATCTCGGAGACGGTAACTCAATCCAAAAGAATACTGCCAATTGTGATGAAATTGATGATAAAACTCTTGGTTTACCACCAACATAGCTTGTTTTTGGAAAATAGCGTAATTATCCGGATTGCTAATACGCCCCAATCCAATGTAGGACATCGATTGCCAACCTTTTCCTTCAATGGTATCTAACTTTTGACTAATACCCAAAGCAAACCACGAAGCTACATTTGCCTTACCTAATCCTGGAACACCAATTTGCGCAACTAATTCAAGTGTTGACAAACAAAAGATTGCAAGACAAACGATCAGTGTTTTCAACTTAATCTGCTATTTTGTTCAACACTTTTCCGTTTTCATCAAAAGTAACTTTCCAGTCTTGTGTTTTAGAGTCCAACTCACACTTGTAAGTTACTTTTCCATTTTCTGTATATTTTTTCACATCGTCAACTCTGTAACCAGAATAATCTTTTGCAATGACTTCTAAAATGGCTTTGGGTAAACTACTTTTTGCAATTTCTTCTTTATGTTTTACCACTTTTCCAGATTTATCATACCATACAGAATGATCGTAACCTGTTGCACCCATTTCAAATTCTACTTTGTATAAATCGCCATTCAGTTCCCACTCTACATCATAGGCTTTTGGAAATGTTTGATGAAATTTATTGACAACCACAGACGGTACTTGACTTTGTTTGATGTCTTGACCATAAGAAACATTTGCAGCTAATATCAATGCAAATGCACTAACTAAAAATGTTTTTATCATATTGCTTGTTTTTATGTATTGCGAAATTAAGCAATCAATTTGGGAAAGAAATGGGAATTTTGAAAAAGGTGGGAGATTCTGACGATAAAGTAAACAAAAAACCCCTAAAGTTAGACTCTAGGGGTTTTAAAAAATACTAAATTCTATTCTTTTATGAATTTGTGTGAGGCGCCATTTGAAGTTTTAAGATAATAAACACCTGTTGTAAGATGCTGAACATTGTATTTATTTTCACCTTTCACTAAATTTATCTCGCCAACTTTCTTGCCTAATAAATCTAGGATATCAACTTGTAAATTTTGATTCGACACAATTGTTAAGGTGGAACTTGTTGGAATTGGGTAAACTCTAAACAAAGTGTTATTAATTTGAGTTAATCCTGCGTCATTCAATGTCACGCATGAACTCGTATCCGTACACCCATTCTGCGTAATTGCAACTGCGTAATTTCCAGGTTCCGTGGCTGTAAACGATTGATTTGTTGCTCCAACAATTGCATTCATACCATTGTCACAATCCAGCCATTGATACGAAGCATTTGTTTCATTTGCTGTAATCGTTTGATCAGAAACAGTTGTTGTAACATCTATTGTTTGAATTGTTAAGTTTAATGTTACAATTGAATCACAACCATTCATGTTTTGTAATACAAAAACTGCAGTATCATTGTTACTAGTATAGCTTACACCATCTATCCAAACAAATGGTGAACATTCTAATCTGGTATCAATGGAGTTAGATGCCTGGCATTGATATTCATAAGCACCCAAATCAATTGTTGTTCCATTTAATCGAGCATTGCCCAACAAATCTCTGGTAGTAGCTGTTAATCCAGTAAACAGTGCATTGCTTCCAACACCTATGGCTGGCGATCCTCCTTTTAATGTAAAATCATTGTTTAACGTGTCCACAAACACTTGATTTGCAGAAACTCCTGTGGCATCAACAGCATTGTTACCTGATAGTGCATTGTTTTCTACCAATGAATAATTTGCAGTTGCTTGCGACAACGTATTGGTAACTGTTCCATACACAACACTGTTATTCAATACAACTGAAAAATTGGACATCGGATCGGTATTTAATGCATAAACAGCATCACCTCCATTTCCTGCAATAGTTGCATTCACCAACGTAGCATTTCCTACTCCTGAAAAATGAACACCTCTTCCACTGTTTTTTAGAACTGCAACATTTGTAATTGTAGAGGAAGAACTTT
>JAKQEZ010000692.1 GCA_029558435.1 Bacteroidota bacterium | reverse complement strand
GTGTATTGACAGTTTTGTGCTCCGAAATCCGCCACTGCGCCAAGCGCCAAAACGTTACCTGCAACCATTTTTCGTCACACCATTACATAAAGTATAGTCGGACACAAAAACAAAAAATATCGGCAAAGCCGTTTGGCTATGCTTCACCAAAAGCAAAAGAGAAGCAACGCCAACCCACAAATCTACCCGTCAGTTGCTTCACATTTGCTTTTGTGCTACCCGCCCCGTATTCCGACAGTAATCCCTAAAACTCACATATTGATTTGCTTCAAAAAAATATTTTCCTTTTTTTGAGAAAATTGATTATACATTTGTAATGAGTAGTTGATACGGTAGATGTTTGAATAAAACAAACCAAAATTAAGTATCATGGAATTTACAACACTTCACCCCCACCCACCGCAGCGACTTAGCTAGAAGTAACAGTTATAATACTGCATTTTTCTTTCCTTAATCTTTTAAAACTATAATCATGAAAAAAATAACACTAATAATGTTTGCTGGTATAATAATCTCAACAAGCATTCATGCTCAGATATTTATGTGCGAAGGTCTTACTGAAAACTACTCAAGTGGTGAAGGCCCTCGTGGTCAAACTTGCTCCTTTTCTTCTAATGAATTTTTAAACTTCTATAGGTTACAAACGAGTTGGTATCCCACAAGCAACATTCCAATTAAGAATATCAATATTGCTTTTACTATCAGACAACGGTCAAACCCTAACAATCCCGGAAACTACTCTCAAAATAATTCATCCCACATGCAATTTTTAAATGATATTGTTACAAGGATGAATGATTTTTTATCAAATAACGAAACTCCAAGCGACCCAAGAACGGCAGTTTGTGGCTCAAGTTGTTATGTTCAAGATACACGTATTCGTGTTAACAGAGTTGCTTTAAACTTTACACAAAGCGATGTTACATGGGGGACATTTTCAGGGGCTAATGCTGTAGCTCCGGGGGAGGTTATAAATGTCTTTTTCATTGGAGATACACTAGGGGCAGGGGGCAGTTGTATTCCTGGAGGCAGAGCAAATCCTAATAGTGGCACGATTTGGATGGCAAGACAATTATGTTCAAATGCTTCTGTAGATGGAGTAGCAGGAAACCTTTTACACGAAATCTTTCATGTTGTAGGTGTTAATCATGTTTATGCAAATGGAAGTTGCGGAAACACTTCTTGGTTTGGTCAAGACATTTCCAATGTTAATGACATTGATTACTTAACAGATGTCTTTGGAAATTCTGGAACTCATACTTGGGAAACTTATCTATATAATGGGTGTATTGGAGGGGCAAATAACTGTAATCCATTTGCAAACAATAATGATAACTGCACTAATAATTTTATGGGGTCAAGGGGCAGGTTTATTTCCCGTATGCAAGCTGGTAGAATACATAGAAATGCAATGACCAACACAATAATGAGAAGATATATGTGTGGATATGGTTCAACTCCATACTTAGTTCAGGCCAATGAAACATGGGATTTTAACATAAAGTTTTATCAAGATATTGTAGTAAAAGCGGGCAATACACTTACGATAACGTGCCAACTTAGCATGGTTCCTGGTTCTAAAATTATTGTAGAACAGAATGCCCGTTTAGTAATTGACGGTGGAGTAATAACAACAGGAACTAGTTATGGCTGTAGTGGATTATGGCAGGGTATTGAAGTTTGGGGCAACGCATCACAACACCAATATGTCTATGGCAGCAATCAACTTTATCAGGGATTTGTTGAGTTGAAAAACGGAGCAATAATTGAAAATGCAAACACTGCTATTTCACTCGGAAAAGCGGGTGACTGGCAAATGTTAAACACAGGAGGAATTGTTCAGGCTTACGGCAATTCCATTTTCAGAAATAATAAACGAGATATTGAATTTTTAAAATACCAAAATTTCAATCCTGCTAACCCTGCGCAAAAGAGAGGCAATCTTAGTTACTTCCGTAATTGTAAATTTGAAACCACAGCTAACTTAAATGACGGCAGCAGCCCATCTCACCACGTTACCATGTGGAATGTGGACGGTGTTCGTTTTTATGGTTGCACTTTTGAAAACTCAAATACCAATGCAACCTTATTTTCGCATCTTGGCAACGGCATTTACACAGAAGATGCAAACTTCATTGTTTCAGGTTGCGATTGGACAGTAGCTTGTTTACCGGGAGTTTGTTGCAATTACGCGCCTAACATTTTCCGTAATTTGAATTATGGCATTTGGGCAAAGCGTGTTTCAGGTGTTTCTTACAACTACAACATTGACAAAAGCAATTTCATTAACTGCTTGTTTGGAGTGCATAATGAAGGCGTTGATAATGCCATTATTACTCGTAACAATCTAACCGTTGGCAAGCCTCGTTTCGCAAGTTGGTGGACAACGGGGATAAACTTCAATGTTGGCACAGGTTATCGCATTGAGGAAAATGCCATTGCAAGAGATACTGCTCCAAACTCAACATCAATTGGAACTTGGTTGACAACCACTGGAATGAACAACAATCAGGTTTATAAAAACTCATTCACCAATGTAACTATTGGCAATTACGCTTATCAACGGAACAGAGGTTATGATGCTTCAACTGGCTTGTATAGCGGGTTAGCTTATTTGTGTAATACACACACTACTATCGGCACTAACGATATTTACATTTATGGAACCGACCCTGTAAATGATGGTGTAAGGCAATATCAAGGAAAGTTAAACTCTACGAATACAAACGCCATCAATTCAGCCGGTAATACTTTTACACGTTCAGGAGTAAACAGCGAGAGTGATATTGCTAATCCAAACACTCCAAACATTACTTATTTCTATGATGGTGCTGCTAATTTGTCAAATCCTAAATACCCGTTTTACGTTACAACAAATAGAGTTACTCGTGTTTTGCTTACAGCAAACACCTGTCCATCAACATTCAGCAGTGGCGGTTCTGGTAAAAACAGCGAAATAGCCGAGTTAGGAATTAACAATGGTGAATTATCAGAAGAAGTAAAGCAACAACTTTTATTGGATTATCAAACTAACGACCAAGCATTGAACCAATATAAGGGTTTATACGCTTCTTTAGTGGACGGTGGCAACACTCCTCAACTCAAACAAACAGTAGAAAGCTCTTGGCCTACCGAAACTTGGCAACTTCGCCAAAACCTTTTAGGAAAATCACCATACCTTTCAAAAGATGTGTTGAAAGAATCCTCTGATAAAACAAATGTCTTGCCCGATGCAATTATTTTTGAAGTGTTAGCGGCTAATCCCGATGGGTTGAAAGATGAAGAATTAATAAAACATCTTTCAGAAAAAGTAAATCCCCTGCCTGCTTGGATGATAGAACTATTAAGAGACGGCAGTAGTCAAACCACGCCAAGAACATTTTTAGAGGCAGCCATTTCAAACACTAAAGCACAGCGCGACCAAGCAATAACATACCTTGTTCACGACATGCTTTCAAAACGTGGTGATAATCAGGAAATAAATCATCCGCAATTACGCAGTTGGTTGGCAACTTATCAAACACCAAATGGCGATTACCAAATTGTTGACGATTATTTTGAAACAGGTAACTACAATGCAGGGTTGGCAATTTTATCAACAGTTCCTACCATTTATAAGTTGAATGAAAAAGAACAGTTGGAATATAACGGACTTCAATCGCTGTTTAATGTGCTTGCAGGGGTAAATACATCAGGCAGAAATATCTTTTTGTTAGACGAAAGCGAGCGCAGCATTATTCAGGATTTGGCAGATAATGGAGAAGGAATTGCTAAAGTTCGTGCTTGCAATTTACTTGGCTTTGTTTACGGCACTGAATGTGATTACGGCTTAATGCTTCCTGATGGAACTCAATCATTTAAAACAGATAAAGCACCTGTAGGCAAAGACAATCCGCTTTTACCGTCTATCAATGTTTTCCCCAATCCTGCAAAAGATTATGTGGAGTTCAGTTATAATCTTCCAACAGGCGCAATGGAAGGAATGCTTACCATTACCGATTTGAAAGGCGTTGTAATTCATAAACAGCAACTTTCAACCAAATACGGGCAAATTGCAATTGACACAAGGCAGTGGCAACAAGACACTTATATCTATGCACTTTCTGCCGATGGCAATGCTGTAGCTAATCAAAAGTTTGTTCTCATTAAGTAACCAAATCAAAGCGGGTTCTGCCTTTGGCAGAACCCGCTTTATTAACTATGAGCAAACTAACATTCATATTATTCTGTTTCGTTTTTTGGGTTGGTTTCACAAAAGCTCAAACCTACAACAACGGCTATCTTTTAGATAAACCCGCAGCAGTTTTCAGGGGCTTGCATTTAGTGGACGATACCCTTATTGCTCATGGTTATTTAGCTGAATGGTTTCCGCCTTTTCCTGTGAAATACATCATTGCAAAAATTGATTTGGATGGAACGCCTCTCATCGGCTATTCCGCAATGTTAGATTCTTTCACTGATTATTTTACTGCAAGTCGTTTCCTTATTACAAAAGATGGTGGATTTGCATTTGTTGGCACTAAAGGATTAAGTGGCGTGGGGGGGCTTTTTTTCAAACTAAAAAGAAACGGCTCAATAGAGTTTGCCAAACAATACATAGATAGCACGGCATGGGGCTACGGTTTTATTGGTGTCATTGAATTACCTGATTCTTGTTTTATCATTTTGGGGAGGCATACTACCGCAAACGACATTATAAGTTCCATCTTAATAAAAACCGACCCTTCGGGTAATACAATTTGGAGAAAAAAATTCAGTTATTTAAACGAAATCCCCACAGACATTACGCTGTTACAAAGTGGGCATATTCTGCTTTCATCAAGCTGTAGTGGAAACAACTTTAATGGACCAACCAGTAATATCAATACATTATTTCGAACCATTGACACAGCAGGAAATTTGCTATCTACTTGGATAGATACTACGAAAAAGACCTTTGGGGCAAACGCATATCTACAGTTAAATGATAGCGGAGGTATTTATGTTAGTGAATGGATAAATGCCATTTATAATAGTGGCGGCAACCCGCCAACTTATCTAAGTATGAGAACCGGCTATATTGTGCGGGAAGACAGCTTGCATAACAAACTATGGGAATTAAAACTCGGTCAGGCAAGCGCAATCCCCAATTTATTTCAACTTAAAAAACTATCCGATGGAAATTACTTAGCAGTTGGAGGAACTTATGATTCCACCTATACAGACGGTCAGCCATATAAGAATACAGGTTGGTTAATCAAACTTAATGAAGATGGCAAAGTAATTTGGCAGCGCAAATATTTTAATACCGAAGATTACCCGGGGCAAACTAACTATTTGTATGACTTCGTAGAATTACCCGATGGAGGCATTGTTGCCGCAGGCGAGCGCATAGATTGGTTTAATGATTATCCGCAACGGGGATGGCTATTGCGCTTAGATAGTTACGGATGCTTAGTCCCGGGCTGTGAAAGTGTAGGAATAGAGGGAAGTGAAAATGAAGTTTCCTATTTATCTGTTTATCCTAATCCTATTTCCGATAGGTTGCATATCTATTTCAATGCTCCAAATGAACAAAATCATTACTCCTTAAAAATTTATTCGGTCGAAGGGCGTGAGTTATACAACATTCCAAATCTTGTAAACCATACAACCTACATTCTAAACACTGAATCCTTCCCTAAGGGTGTTTTAATAGCACAATTCTTTAACGAAAGCAGAATAATTTCATCACGTAAAATAATCAAGCCATGAGAACTATTATTCTGATAGCATTCGTGTTGTTAATAAATACAATCACATTTGCACAAAAATGGGCACTGCCTTCTTCTACATGGATAGTAAGTTATTCATGGATGTCACCAACCTATTACACAACCATAAAAGTTGAAGGCGATACAATTATTAATGGGATTAGTTGCAAAAAAATAGGTAACATCTCACCGATATACACCTACGAAAGTAATGATACCGCATATATATATATTGCAGGTAAGTTCAGACCAACCTACTATTACAATGCTCACATTGGCGATACTATTTCATTCTACAATGCTAATTACTCTGACGGATTTTGTGGTATTGACAGTATCGTTTATGCTGTAATTAATAAGATTGATTCAATTGATGTCGGAAATAAATTTCTAAGGAAATTTTGCAGTTCTATTATTGGCGATACTTCAACACCAAATTGCAATGGATTTTCTTATACGGAATTTATCGGTTCAAACTATATCTTTCCTTATTTGTATTGTCCTAATATTGTTGACCAAGAATCTTACGGAATTTGTGATTACGGAGATAGCACAATTCAAAATTTTTATGCTTTTCAAAATAATTGTCTGAATGTTTCAGTGGATGAAATAGTTAACCCAAGAGAACACGTTTTGATTTATCCGATTCCTGTTAAAGACCAACTTTCAATTGTTCTATCAATTGAAAAAGTAAATAGTATTTCTGTTTTTGATGTTCATGGCAAGAAACTGAAGGAGGTAAATACCATAGTTGCACCTAATAATTTCAAACTTGATTTACATGATTTTAATTCTGGCATGTATTTCCTTCATATCCTTTTGCCAAATGGTCAACGCCTCGTCAAAAAAATTCTGAAGGAATAATATTGTCGTGATGTGTTTTGAGATTATTTGTTATATCTTAGCCATACATCAAAACATATTTTCTTAACTCCAAAACTTACAACATTATGGCATCAACATCAGAAACAGGACATGCCAAGAATGTAGCCAACTTTGAAGACTTGATTTCCTTCTGCAATGGCTACGGTGGCAACTACAATCCGAGCAAAGCAATTTTGCAAATCGGAAATTTAACCACACTACACAGCAACGCAGAAAGCAGTATCACAAGCGTTACCAACGCCAAAAATACTTTCACGGTTGCAACCAATCAAAGGCAGACCGCTTTTGACCCACTCAAAAAACTTTGCACCCGAATTGTAAACGCTTTAGATGCTACCGATGCCACTGATAAATTGGTAAAGGATGCAAAAACTATTAACAACAAAATTCAGGGAAAGCGAGCAGCCGACAAGCCAAAACCAAAAGCCGACAGCGAAGCAGCAGAGGACAAAACAATTTCTGTATCACAGCAAAGCTATGATGCACTGATTGACAACTTCGGCAAACTCATTGACTTGGTAGGAACTGAACCAACCTACACACCTAACGAAACCGAGTTGCAAATTTCAACTTTGCAGACAAATCTTGGCAATTTAAGGGCGACCAACACAGCAGTAATTAACGCCTATACCAATTACAGTAACGCTCGTATTACACGCGACAGCATACTTTACGCACAAACAAGCGGACTGGTGGACGTTGCTTTAGAGGCGAAGAAATATGTTAAATCAGTTTTCGGGGCTACAAGCCCACAGTTCAAACAAGTAAGCAAGTTGGAGTTTACCCGACCCAAAAAGAAGTAAACTGACAACTTGCTTTAGAAATTAAGCATCACGGAGAAGGGAGTTGCCATCCGCAGTGACGAAACTCCCTTCCTGTTTTAGAAAACTCGCATTCCGACAGAGTTTTTTCTTGAACGCACCGAGAAAGTTTTCAATCGGTTTTAGAAATCTCCAATCCACGACAAGTATTTTCACATTCCGACAAAGAAAGTTGCAATACCGACTGAGTATTCTGCTATCCGGGCTGAGTGTTCTGACATCCCGTTTACCGACAGATAGTCCTCCTATCAGCCACGCATTTGCACACACATTGCGCTTTTGCCCCGCACAAGGCAAGCCCGAAAAAAGCGCAAAGAGTGTGCAAGCCCACGCCCGGATTCGCCCTTCACCCGACAGGGACTTTATTTCCCCTTTAACCGGACAGATAAGACCTCTGAAAAGTATGGCAGCAGGTAACAAAGGGTTGCCGCAATGCGGGGTGCAGTGCTTAATTTAACGGTAGTGCTTTTTACATACTTTTGTCGTGGGCGGACAGTTTAGTGCATTTAATTCCCGCACTGACGGCAACCCTCAAACCGTTAGCAGAAAGCGTATTTGACAGCATCACAACAATGAAACAGACGACTAAAAATTAAACTAAGTAACACGACAAACAACATTGACTGGTGGACAACAACATACAAACGAGACGACTTTGAATTTAATCGGACTGATGAGCAGACCCATATTGCCACGCTCTAAAAAAATTAAAACACCCCCACCGCACAAAAAAATATTTTGAAATTCTATGGCAGCCGCACAAATGGCACATTTGGTTTTGCCCCAACCGCACAAGCCTACCCTTCAGGCAAAACCAAAAGAGCCATTTTCTGCCATCGCACTGATAATATTCCGTATTTTGTAAACTTGTTTCTGAATTAAAAAAGAATGGATAAAAAGAGTTTATCGGAAAGAGATATATGCACCAAGTTTATCACTCCTGCTATTGAAAAGGCGGGTTGGGATAAGCTGACACAACTATTGGAGGAAGTTTCTTTCACTGACGGTAAAATCTTCGTTCGGGGTAAATTGACAGCAAGAGGAAAAGGAAAAAGAGCAGACTATATTCTTTATTACAAGCCGAATATTCCTATTGCAATTATTGAAGCCAAAGACAATAATCATTCAGTAAAAGCAGGTATTCAACAAGCTTTGGATTATGCTAAAATACTTGACATACCTTGCGTATTCAGTAGCAACGGAGATGGTTTTCTATTTCACGACAGAACAACAACAGATGGAGACATTGAAACAGAACTTGATTTAGAAAACTTTCCAACACCTGAGCAACTTTGGGAGAAATACAAAAAATACAAGGGTATTGAAACGCCAGTAGCTGAAAAAATTGCCTCACAAGACTATTACTTTGACGGAACAAGCCGTAAACCAAGATACTACCAACAAATTGCTGTAAACAGAACAGTTGAATCAATTGCCAAAGGACAAAACAGATTGCTTTTGGTGATGGCAACAGGAACAGGAAAGACATACACCGCATTTCAAATCATTCACCGACTTTGGAAAAGCGGAGCAAAAAAACGTATTCTGTTTTTAGCCGACCGAAATGCTTTGATTGACCAGACACGCAGAGGCGATTTCAAACACTTCAAGGATAAAATGACTGTGGTAAAACACAGGCAGGTTGACAAAAGTTATGAAATTTATTTATCGCTTTATCAAGGTTTATCGGGAAATGAAGAAGATAAAAATATCTACAAACAATTTTCGCCTGACTTTTTCGACCTGATTGTTATTGACGAGTGCCATAGAGGAAGTGCAAAGGAAGATAGTGCTTGGAGAGAAATTTTAAACTACTTCCATAATGCTACGCATATTGGTTTAACAGCTACTCCAAAAGAAACCAAAGAAACAAGCAATACCGAATATTTTGGCGACCCAATTTACACTTATTCGCTAAAACAGGGAATTGATGATGGCTTCCTTGCTCCTTACCGAGTGGTAAGAATTGGTTTAAACATTGACTTTGAAGGTTGGCGACCCGAACAAGGTAAAAAAGACAAACACGGTAACGAAATTGAAGACCGTGTATACAACCGTAAAGATTACGACAGGAATTTAGTAATTGATGAACGAACAGACACGGTTGCAAAAAAAGTAACCGAATTTATGAAAGGTTTTGACCGCTTCGCTAAAACAATCATTTTCTGTGCAGACATTGACCACGCAGAAAGAATGCGTTCAGCCATTGCTAAACACAATCCCGATTTGGTAGCAGAAAACTACAAATATGTAATGCAGATTACAGGCGACAATGACGAAGGAAAACGAGAATTGGACAACTTCATAAACCCCGAAGAAAAATATCCTGTAATTGCAACCACTTCTGAATTGATGACAACAGGCGTAGATGCTCAAACCTGTAAAGTGATTGTGTTGGACAGCGAAATAAAATCAATGACCAAATTCAAACAAATCATTGGTAGGGGAACACGTATCAATGAGGAATTTGATAAACTCTATTTCACCATTCTTGATTTTAGAAATGTAACAGATTTGTTTGCCGATAAAGATTTTGATGGCGACCCAATTCGAGTTAAACCAGTTTCGCAAGACGAAGATTTATCATTGGTAGTAATTGAGGAAGAAGAAAACACCTTAACAGTTTTAGACGAACAAACAGGAGAAGAAATAAAATTTGAAAAGGCACAAATTCGTTATCCTGATGTCACAATGCCAAATGGAAATTGGGTTGCTAAAGAACCACGTCAAAAAATATATGTAAATGGTGTTGATGTTTCTGTTTTGGTGAGTAGGGAATTGTATTTTGACAACAATGGTAAGCCCATTACCACCAGTTTAAAAGACCACACCAAAGAAATTATAAAAGGACAGTTTGCCTCATTAGATGATTTCTTAAACAAATGGAACACAACTGAACGCAAAGAAGCTATTGTAGCAGAATTGCAAGAGCAAGGGGTTTTAATTGAAGCATTGACAGAAGCCGTAAACAAAGAAGTGGATTTGTTCGACCTGATTTGTCATATCGCTTTTGACCAACCACCATTGACACGAAAAGAAAGAGCCAACAATGTTAAAAAGCGAAACTACTTTACAAAATATGGTGAACAGGCAAGAAAAGTTTTAGAAACCCTGCTTGACAAATACGCTGATGAAGGCATTACCAATATTGAAAGCATAGAAGTTTTAAAGGTTAAACCGCTTACTGATTTCGGTTCACCGATTGAAATTATCAATGAGTTTGGCAGCAAGGAAAAATACCTAGAAGCTGTGAAGGAATTAGAAAAAGAATTGTATAAAATAGCGTAACAGATAAATGGGAAATATATCAGGCATAATAGATAGCATTAGAAAAATAATGTGGCAGGACACTGGGTTGAACGGTGATGCACAACGCATTGAGCAATTGGGTTGGATGCTGTTTTTAAAAATATTTTCAGATAAAGACAAGGAACTCGAACTTTTAGACGACAAATACAAATCTCCGATTCCTTCAAAATTTCATTGGGATGCTTGGGCAGGTGATGATGAGGGAATGACAGGGGATGAACTGTTAGAGTTTGTTGACCGAGAACTATTTCCAGCATTGCGAAATGTGAATGTAAGCACAGGAAACCGCAGGGCTTTAATTGTTCGTGAAGTTTTTGAAGGCAACCACAACTATATGAAAAGCGGTATCAATATCCGCAAAGTATTGAACAAGCTAAATGAGTTGGATTTTAATGTTGCCAAAGACCGTCACGCTTTTGGTGAGCTTTACGAAAACATATTAAAGGAATTGCAAAGTGCAGGTAAAAGCGGAGAATTTTACACACCAAGAGCCATTACTCAATTCATTACTGATGTTATCAACCCGCAAATTGGCGAGAAAATTTTAGACCCTGCCTGTGGAACGGGTGGCTACCTGACTTGTGCCATTGAACACTTGAAGAAACAAGCTAACACAGTAAAAGAAAGAAAAGCTATTGAGGAAAACATAATGGGTTGGGAGTATAAACCACTTCCCTATTTGTTGGCAACAACCAATTTGATTTTGCACGATATTGAAGTGCCGAATATTAGATTTGGTGATGCTTTAGACCAACCTTTGAGCAACTTTACTGAGAAACACCGTGTAAATGTAATATTGGCAAATCCACCATTTGGGGGAATAGTAGCCAATAACAACGAAAACAATTTTCCGCAAAGTTTCCGAACTAAAGAAAGTGCAGACCTCTTTTTGATTTTAATGATTCACCTTTTGAAAAATGAAGGACGAGCAGGAATTGTTTTACCTGATGGGAGTTTAACAGGTGATGGCGTAAAACAGAGAGTGAGAGAAAAACTATTAAAAGATTGTAATCTACACACAATTATTAGGTTGCCTAATTCAGTTTTTCAACCTTATGCAACGGTTGCAACCAACTTATTGTTTTTTGAAAAAGGCAAACCCACCAAAGACATTTGGTATTACGAACACCGTTTACCCGAAGGACAAAAAGCATACAACAAAACCAAACCTATTCAGATAAAAGAGTTTGAACCAATTAAAAAATGGTGGAACAAACGCAAAGAAAGTGAGGTAGCTTGGAAAGTTAATATCAAAACCATTATTGAGCGTAATTATGATTTGGATATAAAGAACCCCAACAAACAAGAGGAAGAACACGAATACAACACACAAGAGTTGATGCAACTTTTAGATAAGAGTTTTGCTAAAAGCAACAACTTGTTAAACCAATTAAAACAGGCGGTTAAATGAGTTGGAGAAAAGTAAAATTAGGTGAGTTAGTTGATAATTTTTCAGTTCGTGCAAAAGATGTTGGCGGAGCTGATGGATTAGAATTTTTTGGAGTGAGTAATGAAATAGGAATTACAACAACCAAATATGCAGCAGAAGAAAAAGCAGAGGATTACAAAATAATTGAAAAAGGTTGTTTCGCATATAATCCATACCGTGTAAATGTTGGTTCTATTGGTTTAATGACTAATGATACAAAGGGACTAATAAGCCCTGCTTATGTTGTATTTAAACCAAAACCAAAATCTATACAGCCCGAATTGCTTTTGAAATTTTTAAAATCAAGTGAAGGTTTACGACAAATAAAACTTTATGCAAGAGGAACAGTTAGGCAAGCCTTACGCTTTGAAGACCTTTGCAATATAGAACTTTCTTTACCTGACTATGATACACAAAACGAGCTTTTGCAAAAACTCAATGTAACTCAAAACTGTGCTGAACAAGTTTTAGCTGAACAATCACACCAGTTAGAGCTAATCAAAAAACTGCGACAGCAAATTTTGAAAGATGCAATGCAGGGTAAGTTAGTTCCTCAAAACCCAAAGGACGAACCAGCATCAAAACTTCTTGAAAAGATAAAAAATATTCAAAAGAAACTTATCAAGGAGAAAAAACTAAAATCTGGTAAATCAACAGGTCAATCTTTTTCTTTGGTAGAAGATGAAAATATACCACCTACTTGGACTTGGTGTAAAGCAGATGAAATTTTCTTCATTACAAAACTTGCAGGATTTGAGTATAGCGAACATATCAAGCTGCAAGAAAGTGGAGAAATACCAGTTATTAGAGCTCAAAATGTAAAACCTCTTGCAATTGACAAGTCAAATCTATTATACATAGACCGAGAAACGTCTATGAATTTAGAAAGGTGTGCTTTAACAAAGAAATGCTTGCTTGTTACATTTATTGGTGCGGGTATTGGTGATGTTGCAACCTTTAACGAAAAAGAAAGGTGGCATCTAGCCCCAAATGTAGCCAAAATGGAACCTTTTGAAGGTTGCGAACAACTTTTGAATGTTAGTTATATCAATTATTACCTTTTAAGTGCGTTAGGACAAAGAGAAATATTCAAACACGTAAAGGCAACCGCACAACCTTGCTTATCTATGGGAACAATAAGGGATATAGATATTCCTTTACCACCAATTAACGAACAAGATAGAATTGTTGAAAAAGTCAATGATTTATTTTTATTGTGTGATGAATTAGAAGCAAGCGTAAAAGCCAATTCGGAATTAACAACCTTGCTTTACCAAACGGCACTCAAAGAAGCATTACATCCAAAAACTATTGACGTAAAGCAAGAAGATTTAGCCATTGCAGCAGAACCGAAAGCTGAATATAAAAAAGGGAAAGTAATCGAGTTGCCAAGACTACAAGAGAAAGAAGAAAGTCACTTTGTAAAAAGAAAGGTTTTAGCAACCTATATAATCAATCAGTCCTTGGATGACCAACAATTTGGAGATGTGAAGTTTGAGAAACTGCTACACCTTTCAGATTACTTTGCAATCAAAAGAAATTTAGGGCAAAACTATTATCAAAAAGTTGCAGGTCCTTTAGACAATTCTTTTACCATACCATTTTTTGAACAAATTGAAAAAAGCAAATGGTTTAATCGTAATAAAATTGGTCGTCAATTTCAATTTTCAAAGGCAGTAAATCATTCTAAATCCCTTAACACATACAGCTATTTTTCAGATGAAGAACTTGCAAAAGTTCAAAAGCTAATAGATTATTTCAAAAAATCGGATTACGAAAAACCTGAAATCATTTCAACGCTTTACGCAGTGTGGAACAACAGAATTATTAAACAGCAGCCAATCACTGATGCTTTAATAAAACAAGACTTTTTGGAATGGGATGAGAATAAAGCAAAATATAAAGACAGGTTAGATGGTGCTTTAGCTTGGATGAGAAAAGAATGGGTTGTGCCTGATGGTTGGGGTAAAGTGATTGAGAAACCGAAAACCAAAAAGAAAAAATAATAATAATGCTATGGCTAACTTTTGGAAACAACAAGGCATTCCGCACAAAGGTTGGACTTTGGTAGATGTTATTGATGTTCGGGAAGATGGTCAGGCAGAATGGGAAACGGATTACGAAACTTGTATGATGTGCGGAAATGAAAAAATCCGCTATGTTCATATAGTTGAACACAAAGAGGTTGATGAAGAATTTAGAGTTGGTTGCACTTGTGCAGAAAAGATGACCAATGATTACATAAATCCTGAAAGACTAGAAAGAGAATTAAGAAACAGAGCAAACAGAAGAATTAATTGGACAAAGAAAGATTGGAAGCGAAGTAAAAACGGTAATTATTTTCTGAATATTGAAGAACGGCATTTACTCATATACCGAGACAAAAAAATAAACAAATACAAAGTGAAAATTGGTGAAACTTTCGGAAAAAAAGCTTTTGACACTTTAGAGAAAGCAAAGATTGCAGCATTTAACGGTATGGAGTATTTGAAAGATAAAGGGGAATGGTGAAAATGCCATTATTAAGTCTTTTCAATTCTATCAGTTTCTAGATAATAGTCCAATAAATGCAAATAGCATAAAACCTGCTGCAATTCTTCCTACCCATTTTTCAGCATCTTCGCTTTTACGTGTGTTATGGCAAGCAGTGTTTGTGTATGTTTGGCAGTTGTAGCTTACTGGCTTGTAGCTTTCGCCTCTCAACATTTCATTCAACCCAATTTCAATAACTTTTAATGGTGTGTTTGAGCATTTCTCGTTGTAAATGTATAAAGGCATTCCTTGTACAAAATCTCTTTCAGTTGTTATGTGAGCCTTTCCATAGTGATAATGGTTATGCAAAAAATAACCAATTCCATTTGCATCAACACCAAGAAAAATACCCGGATGTTTGATTTGTGAAATTGTTCCAATTTTATAACGGAAATAAACCTTGCCGCTATTTTCGTTGAAGTAGATAGTAAAAATACTACCGTTGTTGTTGATTATTTCAACCCTGTTGTTGTATAAAGTGTATGTTCTCATCTTCCTAATTTTTTAAATGTATTTTCAAGATCTTTAAAAGACTTATTTATATCTCTGATTGTCTTTTTGTTAGTTCCGTTACTATCTTGAAGTTGAATTCCTTGACCGCAAGAACATTTTACCAATGCTTCATCGGCAACTTGCTTAATGGTAACCGAAACTGACCGTTTACATTCAGGGCAGTCAATTTTTACTGATTGTTTACTAATGTCTATCATAGCTTAATGTTTATTGTCCTTTGGCGGAAATGGGTCGTTTCCGTAACTATTTTTATTTTGAATTTTGCCATCCTTACCCAAAATGGTTAATTCTGATTGTTGATTTTTTGCAATCTCTTTTCCTATTTTTAAAGCATCTGCTTTAGTATCGGTTTTAGCAGTCAATTTGCTGTTTCCTTCACCTTTTACGCCCCAACCATCTTTGGTCGGCACAACGTATTGATTTTTACCTTTTGCC
>JAKQEZ010000691.1 GCA_029558435.1 Bacteroidota bacterium | reverse complement strand
ATAGCCGGGCGGCACAGTCCAACAATATTTTATTCATTATTCCCGTTATCCATTAAAAAAGAATGAATTATAGAGTGAAAATAGTTTTGCTCTTGTTATATTTGTATGGGAACAATGAATAAAACACTTTTACGTTAGCGGCTATACAGATGAATCGCATCCGAAAAAGATTTCGTATATTTGCGGGTACAAAACTTAAAGACAAGAATGTAAAATATAATTTCTTTCAGACAATTAAAGACGGAAATCCGCAAAGCGGTTTACCCATTTCATTAATCTTTAAAGAAAGAAATTATGCTTATTTTACAGAATATTTCATACATACACCCCAACAAAGATTTACTGTTTGACAACATCAACCTTGCAGTAAACAATCACGACAAAATAGCCTTAATAGGTAACAACGGTTCAGGAAAATCTACTTTGCTGAAAATTATTGCCAGCGAGTTGCAACTTTCGGGCGGACAATTAAGTGTTGATACAAAACCGTATTATGTGCCACAGATTTTTGGACAATACAATCATCTGACCGTAGCACAAGCGTTACGAATTGAAAACAAGGTCAATGCTTTGAAAGAAATTTTAAATGGAAATGTAACGGAAGAAAACTATACTTTTCTTGACGATGACTGGACGATTGAAGACCGTTGCAATAACGCTTTGGACTATTGGCAACTTAAAGATTTAGACTTGTCGAAAAAAATGGAAACCCTAAGCGGTGGACAAAAAACAAAAGTTTTCCTTGCAGGTATTTCTATTCACGAACCTGAACTTGTTTTACTGGACGAGCCGAGTAATCATTTGGATATTTCGGGTAGACAACTTTTGTATGACTTTATTCAATCTACACAAAGCACTTTAATTGCAGTGAGCCACGACAGAAAATTATTGAACCTTTTGAACACGGTTTGCGAATTGAGCAAACGTGGAATAACTGTTTATGGCGGTAATTATGACTTTTACACAGAGCAAAAACAAATAGAAAGCAATGCTTTAAATCAGGAACTACAAAGCAAGGAAAAAGCATTGCGAAAAGCCAAAGAAAAAGAACGGGAAACATTGGAACGGCAACAAAAATTAGACAGTCGTGGAAAAAAGAAACAGGAAAAAGCAGGTGTTGCCCGAATTATGATGAACACATTACGAAACAATGCCGAAAACAGCACATCAAAAATGAAAAGTGTTCACACTGAAAAAATCGGTAGTGTTTCACAGGAATTGCAGGAACTACGTTCTTCGTTGCCAGACATTGACAAAATGAAATTCGGCTTTGACAATTCTGCATTGCACAAAGGCAAAATTCTATTTACGGCTAATGACCTCAATTTCAGTTACGACACACAACCGCTTTGGACAGAAAACCTAAATTTTAAAATCACAAGTGGCGAACGCATTGCTTTAAAAGGCAAAAACGGTTCAGGTAAAACAACCTTGATAAAACTGATTTTAGGCAACATAGAACCACAAACAGGAACAGTTTACAGAGCAGACAACAAATCGGTTTATATTGACCAAGACTATTCGCTGATTGACGACAAACTGAAAGTTTACGAACAAGCCGAACAATTCAATACTTCGGCATTACAGGAACACGAAATCAAAATCAGGCTTAACCGATTTTTGTTTACCAAAGAAGATTGGGACAAATCTTGCAACGCTTTGAGTGGCGGAGAAAAAATGCGTTTAATGTTGTGTTGTTTAACAATCAATAATCAATCGCCTGACATTATTATTTTGGACGAGCCAACCAACAATCTGGACATACAAAACATTGAAATATTGACAAGAGCTATTAACGAATATCGGGGGACATTGATTGTGGTTTCGCACGATGAAACCTTTTTAGAGCAGACAAACATAGAACGGACAATTCAACTCTGACAAAAGTACAGCCGCTAACATCGGTTTTGCGTCAGGCGGGCTGACGTTCTCCGTATGAAAATTTGTGCTAAATTTGAACTGTGGTTCTTCGTATCAAGTGCAGTGCTAAAAATCCCGCCCGAACGCAAAGCCGCGAACCGTTATGGCTAATATTATGAAGACGACAATACTAACAATAATTGCTCTGACATTTTTGACCTCTTGTGGACAACAAACAAGGCAAAATGAACAGCAGACAGATAATTATGAAAAGTATCAGACCGAATTACCGTGGACAGAAAAAATTACAGACCAGGAAACTAAAAAGAAAGTGGGGCAAGAATTGTTTAAGACCATATTAGACACAATTGCAATAGAGACAATCTCAGCTGACTTTTTAATAAATAATCAATGGATTTACAGACCATTTGACAATTGTGAGTCGTATTTAAAATTTCAAACCAATGGAAAGGGAATCAGCTATAATTGCGAAATGGAAGAAGACTATGAAATGACCTACAAAATAGAACATAATAAAGTGGTTGT
>JAKQEZ010000686.1 GCA_029558435.1 Bacteroidota bacterium | reverse complement strand
ATGTATTTAAAAAACAGACCGCTTGACTTTGGTATGGACTATGACCGACTTTCAACATTAACAGCAAACTATGTTTCATCAGACATTGAATTTTTGGTTAACGAAGCTTCACGTTTAGCACTCAAAGAAAAATCAAGAATCACAATGCAGATTTTGGAAAACATTATAAAGAATACAAAGCCTTCTGTTCCACTTCACGAATTACAGAAATACGAAATGGTGAGAGCAAAAATGAATTCAGAAGATGCAGAACAAAAGAATGAACGACCAAGAATTGGTTTTAAACCTTAATACAAAAAGATATGGACACAATTAGCTTTGACAAACTGTTGCTTAAATCAGCCTTTTGCTGTATGGCATCCGATGGCAATATTGATAAAAGAGAAATTGCCTTAATTAAATCAATGTGTGAGAAATCGCCATTATTTAAAGACTTCAATTTTCAAGAAGAAATTAACTCACTTGTAAGTAAAATTAACACAAGAGGCAAAGAGTTCATTTCTTATTATTTTGACTTGTTAGGAAAATCTACTTTGACCGAACAAGAAGAATTGACTTTAATTGATTTTTCTATTCAGACAATTAAAGCAGACGAGCAAATTGAGTATTCTGAAATCAAGTTTTTTAAAAATATCAGACACAGACTGAAAGTTAGTGATGATAGTATTTTGGCTGTGTTCCCAGACATTGAGCAGTTTTTAGAGGAAGACATTGTAACCGAATCTTTCCTTGACAAGATAACGAACCAATATTTGGAAGCGGCTGAATTACCTCAGTTTGAGTTAATCAGTATTGACACCAGTTCACTTGACGATTTGAAGAAAGATGAATAACGCAATCAAGATAATTTTAGCGATTTTATTTTTTCTCTGTATGGCGGATATGCCTTACGGATTTTATCAGTTTGTAAGGTTCGCAGGACTAATTGGATTTGCAATTTTAGCATATCAAGCAAACGAACAAGGCAGACAGACAGAAATGATAATTTACGGTGGACTTGCTTTGCTATTTCAACCTTTTTTCAAAATTGCACTTGGCAGACAAATGTGGAACATAGTTGACGTAATTGTAGGGATAGGACTTTTAATATCAATATTTATGAAACCAAAGGACAGCCCACGCTAAAAGCAAGCACATTTGCAATTCGCACAAGCCAACGCACAGACCAAAAATTGCAAAAGAGCTTGCTTTGCCAACGCAGACAAAAAAATGTTTTTAAAAAAATTTCCCAACGCTTCAAAAAAAATAAAAATACACCGACACACAGTCCGACAAACACAGCAGACAATGACACTAAAACTCAATATTGACAAGGCTTACAACGACACGGTG
>JAKQEZ010000654.1 GCA_029558435.1 Bacteroidota bacterium | reverse complement strand
AAGGTGTTCGCCAAATAAACAGGAAATTCGTTTATCCTGCTTTGTGTATGCTTCCAACCATTCGGGCAACGGCTTATTGTTTCGGGTGTGGTGCTTTTCAATTATTGAGTGTAAAAAGTCCGTCCCTGTGGTGTGGTTTTGTTCGTCAAACTGTTTTACCTGAACGGCTCTTACATTGCCCTTTATATCAATAAAAGGAAAAGTATTTGCCCCTGCTCTGTAACCATTTGCAACCGTACCCAATCGGTACAACTGAATAACTTTTGTAACCTCATCAACTTCAAAGGGAAATTGTACCCTATAAAATAGGTTCTGTATAAACGTGTTTTCCTTATAACGTTCAGGCTGTAATGTTTGTTTGAATGTTTCAAAGTCAAAAAATACGGGTTCAGGTGTGGGCTGTGGTTTGTGTTGAGTGTGAAAATATTTTTGTTTTGGAACAGTAACTTTAGTAACTCCAGTAACTTTTTGTTCCTGCTCCCAAATCGCTTTTGCGTACCCGTCCAAATATGGGTTGAGGTGGTACGAACATTTACTTTCACGGTCGCAACGTCCGTACTGTTGGGGCAAATAGTCGCCTGTTTCAGTATCAATATACATTACAAACGTCTTTTTATTACAGTCGGGGCAATGGTGCTTTTTACTGCCTTTTTCTAAACTGTATCGGTGGGGTTGGTTACTAAAGTTACTAAAGTTACTCATTGAAAAAACCTTTTTATTTGCGTTAAAAATTTAGTCCCGGTGCTTCAATAAATACCGCTAATTGGTTTTGTGAAACCCTATCTACAACCAAACTCAAAGCCCGTAACTGTTTTATGAAATTGGTCTTTTTGAAAGGTGTCATTCCGTCATCAATACAAAAGGCTCTATATTCCGGGTACAGGTCTTTTATTAACTTGTAATTGGTTAAACTGCCTTTGTATTCGTTTTCATTCAAAAACATCTGTACGCTGTTACTTTCAATTTTGTATTGTTCAACGGCTTGTTGGGCTGCTTCACAATCTGAAAACTTCTTTTGCTCCAGTAATCTGTTAAGCCCTTGTAATACCCAATTGAATACGCCTGAAAGTTCGTTATCAATTATTTTGGTGTGTAGGTTTTTGTCCTGTTCGTGTTCGGGAATAGTAACATCAAAAGGAATGATTAAAAACCGTCTGAAATAGGCGTTTGTATGTTCAACGTCTTTGGGTAATTCATTACAATTGAAAATTAGTTTTGCGTACTGTTTCAAAATGAATGGTTGC
>JAKQEZ010000651.1 GCA_029558435.1 Bacteroidota bacterium | reverse complement strand
TCAACAATCACCAAGTTAGAATTTACACCAATAATTTTTCCGTCAGTTAGTTTTCCTTTTCTTTTAAAAACTACGCTGTCACCAACATTTAAAATAACTTTTGCGTTTGCTTCTGTTGAAACATTTATAAGCGTATTTTGTGTTCCCCAAACATCACCAACAACTTTGACTTTTTTTCCGTTACTTTTTACATAAACTTTTACGTTTCGTAAAAATTCACCTTCGTATTTTTTTGTTAAGTTATCAACTGCTTGTTCCATTGCGTCAGCATCTGCTTCGGCAACTGCTTCGACTTCACGAGTTAATAAAGTATATTTTTTACTGTCATCAACATTTCTGTTTCCGATTGTTGTTAAATCTCCAATTCTGTTCCAACTTCCGCAACTTGCTAAAGATAGAGTTAAGCCAAATAATAAAATTTTGTTTTTCATTGTTTTATTTTAGTTTACGATTATTGAACTTGTTGCCATTGTTCCTTTTGCTAAATTTGCTTGATAATGTGTAACACTTTTCCAAGTATAACCACCTGAACCATTCGAAACAAAAGCTTCAAAATAATAAGTTGTTGGAGTAGTGCTTGTTATCATTGAATTTAAGTCGAAATATGCTAAACCATTTGCATCTGTTGTTACTTGTTTTTTAATTGGAGGTAAAGCACTTGATGAAGTTACAGGTTGGTCAAACATCATTATAATGTAGTTTGGTTTTACAACACCTGCTGAAGTTGTAGCTGTTAATTTTACCCAAGTGTTTGTTGTAGTTGATGAACCTCCACCTGTTTCTGTAGAACTTGAATCGTCATCTTTTGAGCAAGAAATTGTAAAAATTGTAACTAATGCTAAAATTGTTGCTTTGAAAAAATTTGTTTTCATTAAAATAGATTTTTTTTGTGCTTACTTTATTTTATGCTTTTTTGGTGTAAAAAGTCATTTTTGGCTTTCGGTTGTTCAGCTAATTTCCCGCCGTTAAAGATATTTTTCAAGTTTTCAATTTTGAAGATTTTCCTTGTTTCTACTCGGTTTCTCAACAATATCTGCTAACGTTTTGCGGCTACAAGTAGTGGCGTAAACCATTACCAAGCCATAACAAATATAAACTTATTTTAGAAAATTCGGAGAATTTTCGGAATAGTACTGACCTAGCCATTACTTGTAACCGCTGTTACCAGCAGTATTTTTTAATTAACTAGTCTTAATATGCGCAAGCACTTCAAATTTAATTCTGTTTTGACTTGAAGTTGAAGCGGATTTAGAAGTTGAAGTTCCAGCGCTAAAAACTTGAACTACTGAAACCTTACCACCTAAATCATCTTTGTTTTCTTCGTTCGTTGTAATAGCAATATCAAAGTCAATCTTTGTGTATTGGTCCTTAATCCCTTCTGAAGAATTACTTTTCAGTTTGACAT
>JAKQEZ010000752.1 GCA_029558435.1 Bacteroidota bacterium | reverse complement strand
GTCTTTTCTCTTCAATGGTTTTGCCTTGTAAATCTCCGTATTTCATTGTACCGTTTTTTGCTCCATCAAGCATTAAATACAATTCATGTTTACGCTTAAAAACTTGTTCCTGTAAATACTTTTCCCAACTCTCAATTACTTTAATGCAGCCGTTAAAAAATTCATCTGCTTCAAAATATTGTTCTTTTTCTGCTTTCTTAAACTCTCTAAAAAAGTACTTTTCTAAAAACTCCCTGTTATTCTCATTGAAATATCCTTGTAATACAATTTCTAAATAATTCATTTGTCTTTTATGCTTTAGGTGGTTACATATCCAGTTTAATTTTGTCGGCTGCTTTGCGTTTTGTGTCGTCCACAATCTTAGCGTATATCTGTGTTGTTTTTAGGTCTTTGTGTCCTAACATTTTGGAAACGGTGTAAATATCTGTTCCGTTAAACAGTTGCAAGGTTGCGAACGTGTGGCGAAAACAATGAAAGGTAATATCCTTAGTTATTCCTGCTGCTCCAATCCATTGAAACAGGTGTTTGTTATGGTAGGCTGAATATTCCAACCCTTCAAATACTTTAGCTGTGGGTTCGCCTTTTTCGTTTAACAAACTTACTGCCTGTTCTGAAATAGGGTAATACTCAATTCCGTTGGTTTTCTTTTGGCTGAAATTCAGGAAATATCCTTGCCCCTCAATATATTCAAGTTCACCCCAAACCATTTTTTGAATATCTGAAAACCTCAACCCGGTAAGGGCTGAAAATAGGGCTGCACGTTTCAATAAATCATTGTTGCACGGTGTTTTTACAAGTTTATTCAATTCCTCAATAGTCAAGTATTCCCGTCTTGTTTCGGCTGCTTTAATTGGGCTTATTTTGGCGTTCAGGTCGGTTTGTAGTATGCCGTCTTTATAGGCTTGTTTCAATGTAGCTTTTACCTTATTGAAGTAGGAAACGGCTGAATTTTGTGAAAGGGTTGTTTTGTCGCTGTACCAGACCCCTATTACTTGGACAAAAAAGTCAAACTGGTTGAGCTATTCTCGTATCATAAATTGGGGTTGACGAACAAATATACTCATTTGTTT
>JAKQEZ010000643.1 GCA_029558435.1 Bacteroidota bacterium | reverse complement strand
TCATCCCGGTGATTTGTTGAAGTTGTTTTTGTATGGCTATTTGAACCGCATACGCTCCTCGCGTCAGTTGGAAAAAGAATGTAAACGAAACATAGAATTGATGTGGCTCATGCGTGGTCTTGTTCCTGATCACAATACCATTGCCAACTTTAGAAAAGACAATCCTCAAGCCATTAAAAATGTGTTTCGTTCAACCGTCAAACTCGCACAACATTTTCAGTTGATTGGCGGTAAGTTGATTGCCGGTGACGGAACCAAACTCCGTGCACAAAACTCCAAGAAAAACAACTTTAACGAAAAAAAAATAGAGCGGCACATTGCCTATATCGATAACAAACTTGATGAGTACAACTCTATATTAGCAAGCGAAGACAAGGATTTAAGTGAGGAGAAAAAGCAAGAAATCAACAGCAAAATCAATAAGCATCAGCTGCATAAAAAACAATACCAAGATTTTCAAAAGCAATTAGAGGCAACAGGTGAAGTTCAAATTTCTACTTCTGACCCTGAATCCAGACAAATGATTGTTCGCAACAACATTACCGAGGTGGCTTATAACATCCAAAGTACCGTGGATGCCAAACTCAACATTCCAATTAATTACGAAGTTACCAATGAGAATGATTCCAAAGCCATGGGAAGCATGCTCCAGCAAGCCGTTGAAGTATTAGGAAATAATGAATTTACTGCCGTTTTTGACAAAGGCTACCACACCGGAAGTGAGTTCAAAAAAGCAGATGGACTGGGCGTAGATGTGGTGGTGGCTATTCCCGATATTTCTTCCTCTTCTATGGCTCCTGACCCTGCATACAACGTAGCCAACTTTGTTTTCAATGAAGAAGAAAACGTTTACATCTGTCCGCAGGGAAACGCACTTTCTACCAATGGTAAATGGTACAAAAAAGACCGCAATTATGAAGGAAGAAAAAAGCAGCCACCGATTTTGGTTCAGCATTACAAAACAACAGCCTGCAAAACCTGTCCACTCATCAACTCCTGCACCAAAAACACAAGAGGTAGAGGCAGAGTTATTGAGCGAACAGAATTTGCACCATACATTGAGAAAAACAAGCTTCGTATGCAACAAGCCGGTGATCTCTACAGAAAACGACAAGCCATTGTGGAACACCCTTTCGGGATTATCAAACGCCAGTGGGATTTTTACTATGTCATGACCAAACAAGGAATATCAAGAGCCTCTGCCGATGTAGGCTTAATTTTCACCGCCTTTAACCTACGTAGAATCTTTAATCTTCTTGACCCAAATCTGCTTAAAAAGTTCCTCAAAGAACTTGGCTTTATTTTTTCCATTCAGAGGAGTCAATTTAAGGCGTTTTACGACACTTTCTTTTTCAAAAAGTGGGGATCATCTTCTAAAATAAATCTCATTTTAAGTTCCTGAAAGTGGAGTTATTTGCATAGTATTGCGAAAGGATTAATGAGAAATTAGGTTATTAGACGGACTGCCGTTATCGGTCAGGCTAAAAGCCAACTCCAATATTATAACTTAGTAACAAGGATTAAAAAATTGAATGAAAGTACAAATTTATAAAGTCAAAAATCCTAACAGTTGCGTTTCTGAAATCGTAGAAATAAAGTCAGATCTAGCAACTGATACTTTGACACACTTTGTACCACCTTTTGGGAGTCCTGAGATTATTCTTTTCATTGGGCAGCAGCATCAAATAAAAAATGTTTCTATTACTAATGGACTAATCAAAGGAGTGTACAACATTTCTCAAAAAATTGAATTTTCACCAAATTATCATTTTATTGCTATTCGATTAAAACCCTATGGATTAAGGCAATTATTCAACATCAACACAACAGAGTTAAATAATTCCGTAATCGATATTCAATGTCTTCCAATTGGTGAAGTACTATTAAATATCACAAAATCAGAAGACAAACTGGATGTTTTTTTAGCAAAGGACTTAGTTAGTATTATAGAACAATTTTCTATCTATCCTGTATCTTCATCAACAAAAGCATTTATCAAAATTGCTTCTGAAACGAAATACACAACTATAAAAGACATAATTTTTGAAAGTGGTATTGGTCTAAGAACCTTACAACGCAATTTCAAGAAAGAAGTGGGTTTGTCACCAAAAGAATATTTGAGAATAAAACGTCTGAACGCAATTGAGCAAAAAATGTCGCAAAACTTAAATGTTTTTGAAATTATAGCCGATTTTGATTTTACAGACCAAGCCCATTTCATTAAAGATTTCAAGCAACTAAGAAATATCACACCAGCAGAAATTGTAAAAAAGAAATTATTACTCTCCGACCAATTAGCAACTCCTGGAATCATCACAATTTAATGTTGTCGCTT
>JAKQEZ010000751.1 GCA_029558435.1 Bacteroidota bacterium | reverse complement strand
GCTTTTATCCGAATTTCCAATTTCAGAAATATTATCTAAATTGATTTTGTCGTTACGTTTAAGTTGGCAAATCGCAATTCTTGTAACAGAGTTGTTTTTAACTGTATTGTTATCGGATTTTTCAGCGTAATCCTTTCCTGTATTATAGATTTGAATTGCTTCCGATAGTTTGTCCGACTTCTCTTTATCGGTTGCCTTTTTGAAATGGATATCTGCTAAATCGTAAAAATGTTTTTTCTTTAGCGAACTGAAATCGGATTCAGAACCTTTCTTATTAACTGTGTCAATAAATTTGATGTTCTGATTCAGTTTATCAATATCTCCTTTGGTTTCTTCGTATTGAATTAATGCAATTTCAAAAAGTGCTTTGGCTTCAATACTTTCAAACTTTGTAATAGATTCCGATTTGCTAATTCGCTTTCTTATTTCAACAACCTCATTGAAATAATTTACTTTCTCAGGTTTCGCTGATGCTTGTTTCCCTAAATTCAATTTACATTCTGCAAGTTTTGCAGGTGCATCAACGTGCTTTTCAAAAATTTCATTCAAAACAGTTATTGCTTGAACATAATCTTTGACATTGAAAAGATTTTGTGCCTTTTCAAATTTGGTGTTGGGCAAAGACTGATAAATGAGATACCCAACAATAGCAACTATTATTACAACTATAACTATTTCCATTATTCCTGCGAAAGTTTAATAATTAAAATTTGTCCAACTTGTAAAGTGTATGGCTGTTTCAAATTGTTGTCTGCTTCAATTTGTTTGTATTTGCTTCCGTCATTGTAAAAGAACTCGGCAATTTTGTATGGGTAATCGCCTTTCTTTACTTTGTATTTTAAAGAAACATCTAGATTCTCAACAATTGGTTGTTGTTCGTTTTTCTTTTGTGTTCCTAATTTTATATTGACATTTTGTATTTTAGAAATGCTATCATTCAAAACAAAATTTTTAGCAATCAATTCTTTTTTGTCTGAATTTGATTGTAGAAACATTCCTAAAAATGCGATTGATAGCACCGAAACGCCAATAATAACATACGTTCCGATTTTGGATTTTTGTGGCTGTGAAATGGAATTTAAAAGCATAAAAGCTTTTAAATCCGAATTACATTGCGGACAAACCACATTGATTTTTGTATAGTCGGGCAGTCCTGCCTTGTTGCAAATTGGGCAATTATTACTCATAGTGTATTATCTTCCTAAATGAATGCTTCCTCCCAAATCCAAACCACCTGAACTATATTTATCTCTTAATTCAATAGCTTCATCAAGCAATTCAAAGGCTTGGTCTTTTCTTCGGTTTCTAAAATGATTTACAATTTGGTCGTGCATTTGTAATAATCTGTGTGCATCACTCGGATTTTCTTTTGCAGCACTGTCTGACGACATTTTTACAGTAAATAAGGTAATTAAAACTGCGTATTCGTCTGTGGCTGTTTTCAGTTTTTGGATGGCTTGAATTTTCTGTAATGGGTCATCATCATTTTTAACTTGTGCTAATAATGACCTCATTCTGTTTGCATCTTCCGAACCTATTAAATCAGGATATTCTCCAATTAAAATTGAAGCAAAAATGATTGCTAATTGGTCTTCATCAACAGAGTCCGTAACATTTTCGGCTTGCTCAAATGATGTGAAAATAGTTGTTCCAATTTCATCCCATTTTTGAGAATCGTAATTGTCAATTCCAAGATTATTGATTTGTTCAATTTCCTTTTGAGCCGATTTGAAAAAATAATCTCTTTGTGCTTCGGTAAAATTGCTACTCAATATTTTTTCTAACGAACTTGATAGGAAGTCAAGCGTTTTGGAATCTTTATTACCTCTCGCAAGAACTATGCTTTTGCTCTTTGTCTTGTTAGTTTTCGGATAAGCTCTTACTTCAAAAACCTCATCAATTCCCAAAGTGAAATCCAAAACAATATCGCTTCCTGTTGGTAAATCTTCTTCAATGGTAAAAAATCCCATTGTTTGTTTTTCCTTTTCTCCGCCTTCAACATCTGCGTAAATTCCAACTTTGACAACTTTCTGATTGTTTACGGTTGTTTTGTAGTTTCTCAAAACATTGCAAGGAAGTGGCATTTGCTTTTCAATAATTCTATCGTAGTCGTCTTTCAACTCAATAAAATAGTTGTGGTTTGTGCTGTATGATATTTCAGCAACAGCAATTTCGCCATTAACTGGCGGTTCGTATTCATCTCCTAATCTGTGAGATAAAATTCCTGCACCTTCTGCAACTGCAAGCATTGGTTTTTCTGAAATTTTGATTTTTTCGTTTCCGAATTTTTGAGAAAGCATTTGTTTAATTAACGGAATACAAGATGTTCCACCAACCAACAAGATGTTATCAATCATTGAAATGTCGTAACCAACTTCTTTAAGTAAGTTTTCAATTAGTTCAATGCTCCTTTCAATAAATGG
>JAKQEZ010000627.1 GCA_029558435.1 Bacteroidota bacterium | reverse complement strand
GCCGTATATTTTTCGTAAAGTTCAAATAAAAACACCATTCTGTTGGCCTCACTTGTAAACGGTTGCGGTCTGTAAGCCAAGTCAACCGCTTTGTCTAACTCATTGTGTGCTTTTATTAAAACTGGTGGCATTGTCAATGTGTCGTATAAATCAGATAAAGAACTTTTAGGAAATTCTGTCCTTGCATCTAAAACCTTTTGTGCTGCTGTTTCAATTGCTTTAATTTGTTTTTCAGTTGGACTTTGAGGAAATGGATAGTTGTTGTAAACGATGTCTTTTGAATAGCGATACCGACTTTCTAACCGGCCACAAACTGTCCTAATCCAAGCCATATGCATAGAACTCGTTAAAATGCCAAAGTGATAAAGTGTTCCGTTCGGCACAATTAAATTTAGATTACTCGAAATAACATTTGATTTTTCAAAACCCATTGGAATGTATTTTCTTCTTTCCGAAGAAACGCTTGGAACTACAATGTAATCAACGCCTTTCGGCTGTGTGATTTGAGCAAACAAATGTGGAATTTGTGCTAGTTGTGGTCGTGATGATTTTTCTCGAATTGCTTTTACTTTTTGAACTCTGTCTAAAACCAATTTTAATGATTTCAATTCTGTTGGATTAATATCTTCCAACCATAAACACCAACGTTCTTTGTTATTAATGAATTCTTCAGAACCGATAAATTTTCTGAAATACTTTTTTGCATTGGGTTCCTTTGCTAAAAACTCGTCTTTTTCTTCTGTAGTAAAAAGTAATTCGCCACCATCTGCTGGCATATTTCCAAAACACATTTCTGGTACATTTGAAATTGCTTTTTGTCTTCTTTCAACTAAAATATCTTTCGCATCAACTAAATATGGATTGATGTTTTTTACTTTTATTTCGTGTGCTTCGCCTTTAATGTCTTCATACTCAAAAATGCTTTTGTTATTGGTGTCGTAGTTGGCGAAGCCAACTATTACACAATAAACAGCGGCATTACCTTTGGCTTCGTTGTTCCATTTAAAGGTACGATGAGCAAAATGAATTTTAATATTGTATTTGTTCACCATTTGTCCCCAAAGCAAACTTGTCTGTAAACCTTGCACAATGGAATTTGTGCTAACAAATGCAGTTTTGATTTTCGTGTTTTGTATATATTTCGCTGCTTTGATATACCAAGCTGTAACATAATCTAAATCGCCTGTGTTTTTGGCATTATCAAAAACATTTCTCAAACTTTCTTTTTGAACTTTGTTCATTATTCTTGAACCGATAAAAGGTGGATTTCCAAGAATAAAAGAAAGGTCGTTTTTTGAAACAATTGTTTCCCATTCTGTTTCCAATGCATCACCGTGAATAATTTTAGCTGCTTTTTTCAAAGGCAAACGAACAAAGTATTGCCCAAA
>JAKQEZ010000750.1 GCA_029558435.1 Bacteroidota bacterium | reverse complement strand
CCTGATGTAAAACCCGAACCGGCAAATATTAAGAAAGACACACCAACGCAAACGAAATTATTGTTTTAGAATATGAGCAAAACAACTGACTATATAAGCAATACAATGAGTTTAAGAGAGCCTCTTAAACAATCACTAGAGTTATTGGATTCGCTAATTTCAAAAGCCGATTTAATTGGTAATTCAAAGACTGAGAAGAAAATCGAATCAATAAAAAAAGATTGTTCACTATTTGAAGAATTTGAACGAGCTTTTCCATCTGTTTGTTTTTCAATTGCCACTGGTATTGGCAAGACAAGGCTAATGGGGGCTTTTGTAACATATTTGGTGAAAGAAAAAGGAATCAAAAACTTTTTTATTTTATCTCCAAACATTACTATTTACGACAAACTCAAAGATGATTTTGGTAATAAAGGAGCAGAAAAGTATGTTTTTAAAGGGCTGCCAGATATTTCCAACAATGCAGTAATTATTACAGGCGAAGATTACGAAACAAAGGGAATAAAAGCATCAGAAGATTCTATACAAATCAACATGTTTAATATTGGTAAAATTAACGCTGATGTAAAAACCACAACAAAAGACGGCAGAACATTACCCCCAAGAATAAAACGCTTTAGAGAAACAATAGGCGACAGTTATTATAATTACTTGATGAACCTGAAAGACCTTGTAATCATCATGGACGAATCACATCGTTATCGTGGTGAAAGGGGCATGGAAACATTAAACGAACTCAATCCATTGCTTGGTATTGAATTAACTGCAACGCCAATCGATGCAAGTACAAATCAGCGTTTTAAAAATGTTGTTTTTGAATATGGTTTGGCAGATGCTTTAAAAGATGGCAAATACATAAAGAATCCTGCTGTTGTTACTCGTGCAGATACCGATTTTAAAGGCATGAAAGATGACGAAGTTGAAAAGCTGAAATTGAAAGATGCCATTCAAATGCACAGAGATACAAAAATTGCAATTGAAAATTATGTTGCGGACAATAATCTGAATCCTGTAAAACCGACAATATTAGTTTCTTGCAAAGACACTACTCATGCAAAATCAATCTTTGATTATGTTACTTCTGAGGAGTTTTATGATGGTGAGTTTAAAGAAAAAGCATTGCAAATAGATTCAACAAGTAAAACGGAAGAACAAGTTGAACAACTTCTTACACTTGAAAAACCAAATAATTACATTGAAATTGTCATCCATGTTGATATGCTCAAAGAAGGTTGGGACGTTTCAAACCTTTATACTATTGTGCCTCTGAGAGCCGCAAACGCTTTAACATTAATTGAACAAACCATTGGTAGAGGTCTGCGTTTACCTTTTGGTGGAAAAAGAACAGGCGTTGAAAAAGTGGACATGCTTTCTATTATGATGCACGACAAATTTCAGGAGGTTGTTGATGCTGCAAAAGATAAAAATTCAATTCTTTATTCAATTGGTAAAATTCAACTTAACAAATCTGATTTAAACTCTAAAAAAGTAACCATTGAATCAAAAACTAAGGATGTGGTTGAACTAGAAGAAGAAGAAAAGAA
>JAKQEZ010000608.1 GCA_029558435.1 Bacteroidota bacterium | reverse complement strand
AGTTAGCTAATTAGGTAACACTCTCCAAATGTTTTGATGTTTTTTGCAGGTTTCTGTGGCATTAGCGGTAACGTTTTGCGTGTATGAGAAGTAGCGGATTTAAAAGCACTTCACTTTCAGTTTGGCACTGGCTTTCATCAGGAGCACTGACCTTTGATTTTGCATTGAACCCGCTATTTTTCATACACGCTGTTAGCGGTTCGGGCTTTTTACTCGTCATACTCAATTGCTTTGTTTATATAGTCAATTAGTGGTTTTGAAGTCTTGAAACTGTCTAAAATTGCCGGAATGCAATCTTTACTTGTTAGAGTTTTGTCGCTTACGATTTCCTTAGTGCAAAACCCTTTCATTTTCAAAAGTTCGTTTGCTGGATTTGTCTCGTCATAACCGTCTGGCATTTTTTTCAGTTTTCCCACACCTTGTATTCCGCTTGGAAATGTCTTTTGAAACTTTGGTGATGTTATAATTGTATTAATGTCATTGAATGAATAGTCTATTTCGTGACGTATTTTTTTAAGAAGTTCAGGTGTTGTCTGCCAAATTCCGCCACCTAAAAAGTTAGCATTTGGCTCAATTTGGATGTAATATCCTGCTGTATTGCCGTGGAAGCCATTTTTGTTGAATACAATTAAAACATAGTTTTTGTATGGTGTCTTGTCTTTTGAAAATCGCAAATCTCTGTTTACTCTTGTCAAACACTTTTTTGGGTCTAAATTGGCTTGTGAAATAGATAGGTCAAATTGCGATAATCCTGTCAAAAGGTTTTCTGTCAATTCTAAAATGTCAGTTTTGTAATGCTCATATAAATCTCGGTTTTGTTCAAACCAATCTTTTGAGTTATTCTTTTTCAGTTTTGAAAGAAAATCAAGTGAAGTCTGTTTAATCATTGCTTCTGTTTAATTGGTCAATAAATTTCAAAATCACTTTAATTTGTTTGTCTTCAGATTTTGTAGAGGCAATTTTCCCAATAATTTCTTTTTGTTCTTCGTCAGTCAATTTTTTAAAGGCTTTCAGAACTCCTGATTCCTTAAATGTTTCCAAAATTTCTTTTTCTGTAATTTGTTCTTTTGAAGTGAGTAAGTAAAGTGTCACTGTAACCTTGTCACCACCACTTTTATTAATTGCTTTTCTGATTTTTTCGTTGATAGAAATTAGTTTGTCTTCGTCACCTAGTTTGGCGAGGTTGATACTTTCAATCTTATAGTTGTCAATAGTGCCTGCAACTTTCATTGAACCCCATTTCCCAACTATGTGTTTGGTGTTCGGAATTTGAATATGATAA
>JAKQEZ010000749.1 GCA_029558435.1 Bacteroidota bacterium | reverse complement strand
TATCATTGGCATTATGAATATGATTTTGCACGGTGTGGAAGCTCCCAACATTATACATACCAATACGCTTGCTGAAAACCTTGCCGACATACAGGAAAAAGACCGCTATGATGTAGTGCTTGCCAATCCGCCTTTTGGTGGAAAGGAACGTGCTGAAGTGCAACAAAACTTCCCGATTAAAACAGGCGAAACCGCTTCGCTTTTTTTGCAGCACTTTATAAAAATATTGAAAGCAGGCGGCAAGGCAGGTGTAGTCATAAAAAATACCTTTTTGAGCAATACCGACAATGCCACAGTTGCCATTCGCAAAACCTTGCTTTCAACCTGCAACCTTCATACTGTATTGGATTTGCCGGGCGGAACTTTTACCGGTGCAGGCGTAAAAACCGTAGTGTTGTTTTTTGAAAAAGGTAAACCCACGCAAAAGGTTTGGTTTTACCAGTTGAACCTCGACCGCAATTTAGGTAAGACTAACCCACTCAATGAAAACGATTTGGCAGAATTTGTAGCACTTCAAAAAACCTTTGCTGAAAGCGAAAACTCCTGGACGGTGAATGTAAAAGACATTGACCAAAGCACTTTTGATTTGAGCGTAAAAAACCCGAACAAAAAAGAAGAAACTACTTTACGCCAACCACAAGCCATTTTGGAAGAAATGAAAGCTTTGGATGAAGAAAGTGCGGAAATCCTTAACTCAATTTTGGAACTGATATGAAGCAAGTTTGGGAAATAAAAAGATTAGAAGATGTAGTTGAATTTCAGCGTGGCTTAACTTATTCCAAAAAGGATGAAGTTGATTTTTCTGATAATATAGTCTTGCGTTCTAACAATGTTGATTTATTCAGAAATCAACTTGACTTTTCAGAATTGAAATACATTAATCCTTCAATTGAAATTCCTGAGAACAAGAAAGTAAAAAAGGGTTCATTACTTATTTGCACAGCTAATGGAAGTAAAAGCCATCTTGGTAAAGTCGCATTGATTGATGACGACTACAATTATGCCTTTGGTGGGTTTATGGGGCTTATCAACCCAAAACAGAAATTAAACTCAAAGTTTTTGTTTTATTTGATGACTTCTGACAACTATAAAAAGTTTATTAATGAACTTTCAGACGGGGCAAACATTAATAATTTAAAATTTGGTGATTTGGGTCAATTTGAAATCCCAATTCCACCTCTCCCCGAACAACAACGCATAGTTTCCATTTTAGATGAGTGCTTTGCCGCCATAGACAAGGCAAAAGCCAATGCCGAACAAAACCTCAAAAACGCCAAAGAGCTTTTTGAAAGCTATTTGCAGGGAGTGTTTGAGAAAAAGGGTGATGGCTGGGAAGAGAAAACTTTGAAGGAAGTTTGTGCAAAAATTACAGATGGAACTCATCAAACACCTAAATATTTTGATGATGGGATTATATTTCTTTCTTCTAAAAATGTAACCAGTGGCAAAATAGATTGGGAAAACATCAAATACATTGATGAAAAACAACATATTGAAATGCACAAACGAGTAGCTCCAAGAATTGGTGATATTCTATTAGCAAAAAATGGCACAACAGGTATAGCCGCAATGGTTGATAGAGATGTTGTGTTTGATATTTATGTTAGTCTTGCTCATATCAGAGTTTTAGATGCAATTATTCCTGATTTTATGTTGTATTTCATAAATTCTCCTATCGCAAAAAAGCAATTTAATAAGCGACTTAAGGGGTCAGGCGTTCCAAATTTACATTTAGAAGAAATTAGGGAAGTAATAATTCCATTTCCCAAATCAAAAGAAGCCCAACAAACCATCGTTCGCAAATTAGATGCCCTTCGAGCCGAAACGCAAAAGTTAGAAGCGGTGTATCAAAAGAAAATAGCGGATTTGGAAGAACTGAAAAAATCCATCTTGCAAAAGGCGTTTGCGGGAGAACTGCGCAGCCCCGAAGGGGCGGCATACGATAGCGAGGCGGCAACGCCCCTCGCAAAAAAGACACCATCATCCATAACAAGCCCCGAAGGG
>JAKQEZ010000565.1 GCA_029558435.1 Bacteroidota bacterium | reverse complement strand
GCAACCGCAAGAGGTATTTGGTGCTAAGGTTGAGGTTGCCGAAACAGGTGTAAAATATGACTACTCAAAAAATGAAATATGGCAAGAATTAAAGGATAAAATGCAACCTTTGGAAGATGAACTAAAAAAGGTGGAGGAACAAATAAAAATGGCAACAAAAATAGGGAAATCCATTGTAGATGAAAGTACAGGAGAGTTAATATCTCCAGTGCAAAAAACATCAACAGCTTCAATAAAAATAACTTTTGGAAAATAATTAAAAAAAGTTTAATCGAAGCACGAATGTAGATTAAAGACGAGTGATGCACGTCTGCCAGCATAGAAGCAATACCCTGTTATATGCTGTGCTTTTTGAAGGGTAGTAAAATAGTCAAATGTTACAAAGAAATCACAGAGCAAAACGGTTAGATACTGGACGTTGGATTGAGGGATTTTATTCTTCATATTCCGATGCAAAAGGTAACGGATATTATCAAATCCGTTCAAATAATGGTTATCAGAATGATGTTGATTTTACAACAGCTTCGCAATGGACTGGCTTATTAGACAGTCAAGAAACCCGTATTTATGAAAATGACATTGTTGAGTTCGTTTACTTGAAAATTTACAAAGTGGTAGGGGTTGTTAATCTGAGCCAATGGGGGCATTCACAAGTAGAAGCAAAAATAGTTACAATGAATGAAATAGACAGCAGAAATGACTTTAAGTACGGATTAGATTTTCATATTGAGAATGCTGTTAAGGGTAAAGTCATAGGTAACATTTTTGATAACGCTGAAATTTTGGAAGCGGTCGCACAGCATAACATATAACGGTAAACGGCTTTGCGAGGGGCAAAAATTAGAATTACAAATGTTTAAATCAAGCACAAATGAGCAATAGAAATACAAATGTTGAGGATAGCACAAAAGCTTTGCCTCTTGCAAAACCGATGTTAGGCGATGTTGATGCCTACTCGGATTTTGACCACTGGAAATTTTCGTCAGCACTTCGCTATAAACGAAATGTTGAATTAAGAATTGATATTAGACAGGCAGCAATGCAGATAGGTATTTCAGCACCTACTTTGTCAAGGATTGAAAATTGCAAAACTCCTGATTTATATACATACTTCTATTGTTGTCGTTGGCTTGGTGTTGAAATGCAGTCGTTTTTCAATATCGCCTAACGTTTTGCGGCTATAAAGCGTTGCCGATTAAAACGCTGTAACTTTCAAATTAAAAACGATATGAGTAAAGAGAACAAAACTTCGGATAAGCACGAACACGGCAATGATTTTATAGCCGATGTTA
>JAKQEZ010000563.1 GCA_029558435.1 Bacteroidota bacterium | reverse complement strand
AAAGTTTTGTCCAACCTCTTTCAGTTTAGCATCAATGTCTGTGTGCAACTGCTCTTTAAACTCGTTATAGTATTTGCTTTTTATTTTCATCAGGTTTACATAACCTGAATTGCCTTCAATTTTTGCACCTACAAAAATGTTGCGAAGTACTTCAAAGAATTTATCTTTTTTGGTCACTGTTGCCATATCTTATTTTTTCTTTTTGTTAATGTATTTGATTTCTTCTTCTGCCGCAATTAATATTTCCTTTGCAAACTTCTCATCTGCTAACTGATATGCAACTTGTTTGCTCATAAACTTTACAATCAGTTCTTTCTCGTCAACTTTGAAGGTTTTTGCAATTATTGGAAGCATTTGTCGGTTTACTGGACGCTCTCCACGCTCCAATTTACTTAGTGTACTTTGGTCAATGTCGAGTAGGGCTGCAAGTTTTCTCAAAGGCATTTCAGCTTGTTCTCTTAATTGCCTGATATAGTCACCCATGTTTTCTGTTTGCATCTTGAATTTATTGTCTTGACATAATTGTCAAAATTAAAAAAAGTCTTTGATATTCATTTAAAAAAATCAATAATTTTTCAACAAATTATCATTGTAGCAGGTGCGTCGGCAAAATGAAGGCTCTTTTGGCTTTGCGAAGCGTTGGCTCTTGTGTCGGGCAAAGCCAAATGTGCCTGAATGTGCGGTGGGCTTCCTTTTCTTTTTTGTCTTTATGCAGCAAAAATTCCTTTGTCATTCTGTTGTCTGTTTTTGTCTTTACAATGAACGCTAACGGTTGACGCTTGGCGCTGGTTTTCTGTGTTGCGCCTGCGGCAGAAAAATAGAGCTAAGCGTTTGTTATAGACTGCCTTCTAATTATTTAAATCGAATTAGTGTTTTATAATAATAGTTGTTCCTGAACGCTTTCGATCCTCCGAAAACTTCATGCCGTTGATGCGACAAAATTGTTTAACAGCAGTTTCATCCAGCTTCCCCTCTTTTACAAGATTTTCTGAAATAATGAGCTGTGCCAACTGTTTTTTTGCATCTACAATACGGATTTCGCATTTGTCCATATCAGCGTTGAAAAAGGTAATGTCAAAATAGCCGATTCTGCCTTGTGGGTTTCCCGGTGTAATTTGTTTGGAATCCGAATAAAACTGTGCGTTAAAAACGGCTAATTTTTCATTGTTCA
>JAKQEZ010000421.1 GCA_029558435.1 Bacteroidota bacterium | reverse complement strand
GCGCATAGTTGTTCCAAAGGTTAATGCTCATGTTCAAAGGTGTGGAATCGGTTAAGTTTGTGTCAAATGTGCCGACAATGCTATCAACCAGACTCGAACTTGTTGAATAAAGTCGGTAATACAGAGTGCGGTCGTAAGATGAGAATTCAACATCGAACAAAAATCGTATTGACTTGTTGGCTTCTAATTCCAAAGGATTTTGTTCAAACCCTATTCCAACAATTGTCATTAAATCAATGCTTGGGTTTCCGTAAAATATATCTTCAATTATTACCCATTCGGATGTAAATTTGTAGGATTGAGTGTCATTGCTTCCATCACCATTAACTCCCACATCTGTATTATACATCCATGCCGGGATGTTGTCAATATTTTCACATCTTACTCCAATTGCAAATGTTGCATTGTCTGTTAATTCAATTTCCAAGTTTTCGGTTAAATTAGATAAAGTATACCATCCAATTGTTCCAAAATTTGAAATTGTTCCGAGTTTTTTCAAATTTTCGGTTATGGGAACGTTTCTAACTCCGTTCCATGTCGTATTTGTTATATATACATCTCCGGTTGAACTTCCATCACTTCCCCACAAATAGAAACTTGCATTTGTTAAAATACAGTTGGATTCAATCGAAAATGTGGTAAGCAAAGGCTTTGAAACATTTTCAAAAACATATGCAGCATCCGTCGATAAGTCATCTTCTATAACAAGTGTTTCCCCTAATAAAGGTAAATCAACCGTATAATTGTTATTGTTAAACGGGAAGCCGGTTGCATTTACGGGAGTTGTGCCATTCACAAATACGGAAATCTCTGAAGGAGTAAGACACTCCCTTTTATTGTAAGATAAGGGAGTTGTTGCAAACTGAATGAGTGCGGAGGTTACCAATGTGCCCACAAGAATGAGTGTTAAGGCAATTGATGCTATTTTTTGGTTTGTTTCCATGTTTCAGTTTCACTTCCTTACTTTTTTGAGAAAAAAATAAAAAAAAACGGTCGATTGCAAGTTAATTTCTGAATTTCGGGATTAAACTTGCGATAATCCCGACAATTGCCATAATTGGTGCAACCACAACAATCATGGTTATTACTGCCGCATTAACTCCGGCAGTTTCCAAGTCGGCTTCAGCATCCGCAATTATGGTCAATCCGACAGGGATAATGGTCGCAATGAGAATCAAACCGATTGCTGTTCCGACAATGTCTTTCAATTCCATTTTTCACATCATCTCCTTCATGCTTGAGGTATTTCGAGTTTGGAAATTTACATGCGAATTTAAAATGAATTCTGAGTAAATAGTTACAGTTATGGGTATTTAAACTTTGTTCCATGTGGAACATTGATAGGAAAAACTGTTCTAATTGGAACAGTTTGTTCTATTTGGAACAAAACTTCGAACCTGTAAACATTTTTGTCGAACCTCTACGTTAATAGAATTGACTTGTGTTCCAAATGGAACAAAATGGTGGAAAAATGTTCTATATAGAACAAAATGTTCCATTTGGAACAAAAAACATCGATTTTGTTCCGAACTATATTTATATGCCTTTTTTTCCTTCTATAATATGCGAATTAAAAATGAGTGAACAATTACAACAATTAAATCTTTCATCCAAAAAGGAAAAAGGATGCATTAAAATATGCGACTTTGAAACTTCGGAGTTTTTGGATGTAGACAATGTTATGGAAGATTATAAACTAAATGCGAAGTTCATGTGTTCATATGATTACTTTTCGCATGAGGTTGAGGTTATAGATGTTTCCGAACTTGAGTCTTTCTTTAATAGATTTCTCGAAAAAGACTCAAAAAATGTAATTTACTTTCATAACTTGAAATTTGACGCACATTTTTTCATTGATTTTTTGAAAAAGGATTTTTCACTTGACATTATTCAATCCGGAGGTTTGCTTATGCAAATTGCGGTTTTCCGCAAAGACTCCAATAACGTAAGGCATACATACTTAAAAATTAAGGATTCTTTTGCATTGTTAAGAAGTTCGGTTAAGCAACTCGGAAATTCGGTCGGATTGCCGAAATTGGAAACCGAT
>JAKQEZ010000414.1 GCA_029558435.1 Bacteroidota bacterium | reverse complement strand
CAAACGCCGATACAGCAGGAATGAATTCAACTATTGTATTGACTTTCCCGAACGGCACTATTGCACCCATCTCTGGAAGTGACGCTCCCATATACATAGCTTCCATGAACGCATCGATAACTGACTGTATGCCTTCTGGATTATTCCATGCATCTTTTAATTCCGCCGACATGAGATATTTAATATTTTTATCGATGAGCCTCCTTGTCGCTGGCTTGTCAATAAATTGAGCTGATTGTTGCAAAATCACATTAAGATTATTTTGAACCCATGCAGGAATATCATTTTTTGACTTCGGCGGCAATAGTAATGACATTGAATTTTTTTGTTGTTCGTATGCTTTCAAAAAATTTCTTTTCGCTTCAGTTTCATTCGCGCCTTTACCGCCAATATTGCAGTCCTTGCAAAAATAATAGAATACATCTTTTTTCGATTTTTGCAACTCAATTTCTTTTTTGCACTGCGGACATGTTAATTTATTCATTGCTTTCTCCTTTAAATTTTATGGTAACAAATCTTGTCGATTCAGATTTGTAAATAAGTCCATTTTTAACGAAATAATTATACAATCGTTTGTCTTTTTTAATTTCGCTCAATCCTTTTATGCGTTCACTTCCGCTGCGTTCCTGCCATGCAGCGATGTCAACTATTTCGCCATCAACTATACCTTTTAGAACTTTTGAATTTTTCAAAATTACTGACATTGCGTTTTCAGCATCTTCTTTTTTTTGCTTCCATGCCTTTATTTGTCTTTCAGCTTCTGTATATTCTTTCGCAATCTTCAATGCGAATTGCAATTTGTCGCCAGATATAACAGTGAAGTCCTCGTCAAGCTTCGGGTAGAGTATCACAATGTCTGTTTTGTTCATGGCAAATTCTCGCGGTGGGATATTTTTGATAATGCACTTGTGCATGTAGTGCGCTAATTCAAGCAATCGTTCTTGCACTTTTCTGTCTATACGAATGTGCCATTGTCCGTATGTGCTCGTATCGCACAATAGCACTAACCATGCGTCGTCAATTTTTTTCTGGTATTCTTCCTGATAAATCGCAGCCTGAAATTGTATTTGAAAATAATTTCGCAGCGGTATACCTTGATGACCTTCAATGTTAAAATCATAACCAGAATACAAATCGTCCCGTCGTTTTGCAGACCAATATTTCGCCGTCTTCGCTTCTATG
>JAKQEZ010000389.1 GCA_029558435.1 Bacteroidota bacterium | reverse complement strand
CGTATCAATCGCCGGCTTGTTATTGACATCTTCTAATTCTTGCTTTAATTTGTTAATGTTAAATTGCGAGTAGAGACTATATTTGTCATAGTATTTGTATAATTCTTTTTGTTGTTTGAGTAGAATTGTATCGGGCTTATTATCACGAATTGCAGAAAGAATATGTGCCGCTTCTGAAGCGGATTCAGCGTCGCTTGTTTTGACGATATTTTGTAATTCGTAAATGGTACGTGTCAGCATGGTTCGTAATTTTTGCCATTCAATTTAACAACCGGTTCTTTATTATTTGCAACCATCCAATCGCAATACCTCTTAACAGTGACACTCCACGGGGCAAGCCCCGTGGCTTCAAACGAAGGTTGATTACTCATTTGCAATCCTTATTCGTTTAGGGAACGCCACAATGCCCTTTAATGAGTTAGCGATTTCTCGCATTCCCGTTACTTTTGATTTACGGGCTATATTGATAGCACCATTTACATCTGAATTTATCAATATTCCGTCTTTGGATTTAAACAAACCTCTTTTTACTCTTTTCCCTACATACTCATCATGGTGTTTAATTTCTTCATTATCAATTGCTGAACATTTAGAAGTATGAGATTCTTGTATCTCAAGATATCTTAATCCATATTCTTGACACTTGGATTCCAACATTGACATCAAATATCCAAAAGGAACTTGTACAAAATTCTGATTGTTCCTTTTACCTATATTTATTTCCTGCTTCCATCCCTTGTTGTGTCCTACTACGATTGTTCCAATATTATTTTCAACGCAGTAATCAAGAATATATTTAGCTGTTTTTTTCATTACATCTTTAATACGATTCTCTCTTTTTCTCTTCAACAGGAATTGCTGTTTTGTGTAACCCTTGATATTTTGTTTGTCCTTAATACTTTGCAACTTTGCGTTCTTTTTGTTCCAGTAATAGTTAATTGATTTGAGCTTTCTCCCGTCCATTATGAACGCCCTATTATTTGAAACATCGTAGCAAGTAGCAAGATTGGATAAACCAATATCAATACTTAAAACATTATCCTGATTAAGATTTAAATTTTGTTCTTCTACTTCATATACTACCTCCATTTTAAAAAATGTTGCTTTCTGTTGTGGAATTATTCTTATTTCCTGAACACTTTCTTTTTCTATCTGTGTTGGAAAATCTAAAACGATATGCTTCAACCCAGTTTCTTCTTTTAATTGTCTTGAAATGCCTATATGAATTTTATCTCCTTTAATTTGAAAACCATTTTTAGGGATTACCAACTGAAAATACCCCTCTTTTGGTAGATACTTTGGGATTGAAATTCTGTTTTGATATTTACCTTTTTTCTTTGCTTTTAACAATCCAAAAAACGATTTAAAACTTCTATCGACAACTTTAAGGGTTTGTTGTCCAATTACAGAAGGTAATATTTGATAATTTTCATTCGTCTTGCAATAATGATAGTTTTGTGGATAAGGTAGATATGTTTTAGTTTCAAAAAAGTTTTGACGAACACTATACAAACCAAAATTGTAAAGACGAGCAGAATGCCAACACATCTTTCTTAAAAGATTGTATTGATTTTTACTCAATTGTCTTATTTGGTTTGATTGCGTCTTATACAATTTATTC
>JAKQEZ010000748.1 GCA_029558435.1 Bacteroidota bacterium | reverse complement strand
CAACCCGATTGATTACAACATTGAATTCATTGCGTTTGCAGGCGAAGAAATTGGATTGTTGGGTTCAAAACATTATGTTGAGCATCCATTACTACCGCTTAAAAACATTCGCTTTTTGGTAAATTTAGACATCTTTGGCAGTGGCGAAGACGGCATAACGGTTGTTAACGGTGCCATATTTCAAAACTATTTTGATTTATTAACCAATATTAACGACCAACAACAACTTTTAAAACAAATAAAAGCACGTGGATATGCTGCTAATTCCGATCATTATTGGTTTACAGAAAAAGGTGTTCCTTCGTTTTTTATCTATACGATGGGTCCCAACAAAAACTACCACGATATAGACGACACTTATGAAAATCTTTCGTTTGCAGAAGTGAATGATTTGCAAACCTTGTTGGTGAATTTTGTAAAGCAGTTGGATTCCGTTATTGGGAAATAAAAAAATTCATAACTATTTAGAATTGTTCTAAACAACAAACATCTATCTTGCTGATTTACAACAATATAATTGTAAATAAAAAAATTAATTTTTACGAAATTGACTTTTATCAGTTTTTAAATCAAAAAAATATCTTTTGATAACTTTGTTCATATACCACAAAAAAGGTATTTTTGCGGAGTAATTTAGATTTTATTTAAAACTATTCTAAATAACAACCAAAGAAAAATTAGGCAATATAGATTACCACAGTGCTGATATTCAGCGCTTAACGGAAGTTTTACAATATGGGTTATACAGAAGAAGAATTAGCGGAAGACCTCAAAAACCAGGAATACAAATATGGTTTCACCACCGATATTGAGTCGGATGATGCACCAAAAGGGTTGGATGAGGACATTATTCGTTTAATTTCAAAGAAAAAAGATGAGCCAGAATGGATGTTAGAGTACCGTTTGAATGCTTACAGAACATGGCTAACGATGGAAGAACCAAGTTGGGCACATGTTTCGTTTGAAAAACCAAACTACCAAGACATCATTTTTTACTCGGCACCAAAGCAAGCTACAAAGGCTAAAACGTGGGAAGAAGTGGATCCAGAGTTGAAAGAAACCATGAATAAATTGGGTATTTCTTTGGAAGAACAAAAACGTTTGCAAGGTGTGGCGGTTGACTTTGTGATGGACTCTGTATCCGTGGCAACATCTTTTAAAGAAAAATTAAAAGAATTGGGCATTATTTTCTGTTCGTTTTCGGATGCGGTGCAAGAACATCCGGAATTGGTGAAAAAATACATGAGCACTGTTGTTCCAGTTACCGATAATTACTACGCTGCATTAAATTCGGCTGTCTTTTCGGATGGAACGTTTTGTTATATTCCAAAAGGTGTTCGTTGCCCGATGGAACTTTCAACCTATTTTAGAATGAACAAATCAGGTACGGGTCAGTTTGAACGCACCTTGGTTGTTGCCGATGAAGGTTCGTATTGTTCGTATTTGGAAGGTTGTACTGCACCTCAACGCGATGAAAATCAATTGCACGCAGCTGTAGTTGAATTAATTGCAATGGAAAATGCAGAAATTAAATATTCTACGGTTCAAAACTGGTATCCTGGAGATAAAAACGGAAAAGGTGGGGTTTTCAACTTAGTTACCAAACGTGGTTTGTGCGAAAGAAATGCAAAAATTTCGTGGACACAAGTAGAAACTGGTTCGGCAGTTACTTGGAAATATCCTTCGTGTATTTTGAAAGGCGACAATTCTATAGGTGAATTTTATTCTGTTGCTGTTACCAACAATTTCCAACAAGCAGATACCGGAACAAAAATGGTGCATTTGGGTAAAAACACAAAGAGTACAATTATTTCCAAAGGTATCTCGGCAGGAAAGTCACAAAACTCTTACCGTGGGTTGGTGCAAATTCATAAAAATGCTGCCAATGCGCGTAATTTCTCTCAATGCGACTCGTTGTTGATGTCTGATACATGCGGAGCACACACATTCCCATACATTGAATGCAAAAACAGTTCAGCAAAAATTGAACACGAAGCAACAACTTCCAAAATTGGAGAAGACCAAATATTTTACTGTTTGCAACGTGGTATTTCGGAAGAAAAAGCAATTGGTTTGATTGTGAACGGATATTGCAAAGAAGTATTGAACAAACTTCCAATGGAATTTGCAGCCGAAGCACAAAAACTATTGGCTGTGAGCCTTGAAAACTCGGTTGGATAGTTGAAATTAATAACGAATTAGAATTTTAGAAAATGATCAAGATAACAAATTTACATGCCTCAATTAATGGCAAAGAGATATTAAAAGGATTAAACCTTGAAGTAAAAGCGGGAGAAGTTCACGCAATTATGGGACCCAACGGAGCTGGTAAATCTACCCTAGCATCTGTTTTGGCAGGTAGAGAAGATTATGAAATTACCGAAGGTTCTGTTGATTTTGACGGTACCGATTTATTGGAGTTGAGCACAGAAGACAGAGCAAAAGAAGGTTTGTTTTTAGCTTTCCAATATCCGGTTGAAATTCCCGGCGTTTCAAACATCAATTTTTTGCGCACGGCTTTGAATGAAATCCGTGAGTACAGAGGCGAAGAACCAATTCCTGCTAAAGATTTCTTAGCAATGGTAAAAGAAAAATCAAAATTGGTTGAATTAGATGGTGGTTTGGCTAGTCGCTCGATAAACGAAGGTTTTTCGGGAGGCGAAAAGAAACGCAACGAGATTTTCCAAATGGCTATGTTGGAACCAAAATTGGCTATTTTGGATGAAACCGATTCTGGATTAGATATTGATGCTTTGCGCATTGTTTCAAACGGGGTGAATGCATTAAAAACAGATAAAAATGCAACCATCGTAATTACCCACTACCAACGTTTGTTGGATTACATCGTTCCGGATTTTGTACACGTATTACACGATGGTAAAATTGTGAAAACTGGTCCAAAAGAATTGGCGTTGGAATTGGAAGAAAAAGGCTACGATTGGCTAAAATAAATTGATTTTTGCGATAATCGTTCAATTTATTGGTTTTAAGATTAATTTTTTAGAGGCTTGCCTCAAACAAAATAGAACATGGAAGTATTAGAAAATAAAATCACGAAGTTTAGAGAAGGTTTAGCACAAACCAACCTTCCTTTTCGCGATAATTTATTGAAAACTGCGGAAGAAACATTAAATACATTGGATTTTCCAACAACTCGTGTGGAGCGTTGGAAATATACACGTACCAACAAAATTGCTTCTACCAATTTCTTCTCGCGCAAGGATGTGGTTTCTAATTTAGAGTTGCCGTTGACAGATGCATACAATTTGGTATTTGTGAACGGGTATTTGAATACAGAACTTTCATCAAAAAACTTCCCTGCAGGTGTAGAAATTACATCGATTGAAAAATCAAACAATGAGGTGTTGGGTTCAAAAGTTGCTATAGAAACAGAAGTTTTTACAGCATTGAACACGTTGTATGCAACTGATGGTGCTTCCATTCGCATTAAAGCTAAAACTGTTGTTGACAAACCTATTCAATTGGTGCATATTATTACAGGCGAAAACACCATTGCAACGCTAAGAAACGTAATTGTTAGTGAGCGTTTTTCAGAAGCAGAAATTGTGCAAGTATTTTTATCGCAAAATACCAATGCGTCGTTTACCAACAACGTTACAGAAATTCATGTTGAAGAAGGTGCAAAGTTGATTATTGACAAATTGCAAAACGAAGACGAAAGTAATTTCCACTATTCAAACGAAAGTGTGAGTCAAGAAAACAACACGAATTTTAAAATCAACACCATTACACTAAACGGTGGTTGGGTTAGAAATGATTTAAACATTGATGTTGATGGACAGAATGCTGAAACTCACTTAAACGGAACATACGTATTGAAAGGAAAACAACACGTGGATAACCATACTGTTGTAAATCATTTAAAACCTAATTGTCATTCCAACGAAATGTACAAAGGTGTGATGGACGAAAACTCAACAGGTGTATTCAACGGGCGCATTTTGGTGAGCAAAGATTCGCAAAAAATTGAAGCATACCAATCCAATGGAAATGTATTGTTGTCGGATAATGCCGCAATAAACACCAAGCCAGAATTGGAAATTTATGCCGATGACGTAAAATGTTCTCACGGAACAACTACGGGTCAGTTGGATGAAGAAGCCATTTATTATTTGCGTGCTCGTGGGATTTCTGAGAAATCTGCAAAAGCGTTGATGGTTACAGCATTTATCAGCGATGTTTTGGACAGAATGGAAAACGAAACAGTAATTGAATACGTGCACCAACAGTTAAACAATCGTTTTGGTTGGGAATTTTAAGCTATAATTTCTTTTATCGACTAATGTAAGGCACAAGTATATTGAACACCAATTTACTGTGGAAATCAATATCGGATGGTGCAGGTTTGTGGTTGTTTTTAATAATAAAATAACGAATCCACGAATCGGCAACGATGTAAAGCGTATTGAACACCATTTCTTGTTGTTTTTTATCAAAATCGGATTTGAAATAACCCATTTGAATCAACATTTCAAAGAAATCTAAAAACAATTGTTTTCTATTGTCAATCAAGTTTTGGTAGGCACTTGCCAATTTTGGAAATTGGTGTATTGTTTTGGGCGATTCTACCATGATAAATCGATAATTGACCAAAATGGTAAAACCTTCGGCAAATTTAGCGGTAATAATTTCGTCTAAATTTTGAAAATCATTAAACGTACTTGAAGAAATGATA
>JAKQEZ010000312.1 GCA_029558435.1 Bacteroidota bacterium | reverse complement strand
TTATCCTCAATAAAAGGAAAAACATCGAAGCAGTCTGCGTTCACAAAAGTACTGCCACTAACACTTGCTAAACAAGATTCGGGTATTTGTGTTGTATTTAAAGTCATTTTTGTACTTGGTTTTATGGTTTTTAAATTAGAGGTTCAGGCTTTTTTGTCCCGAACCTCGTTTAGCAGTGTAACGTTATGTGCAAGGCTACGAAACTGCATCTAAACGAGCATTTGTTATTTCAATAGCCTTTGGATTAATGTCGCAACCTATAAAATTTCGGTTCAGTTCTTTACAAACAACAGCAGTTGTTCCTGAACCCAAATAATAATCAGCTACTACATCTCCTTCATTTGAACTTGCTTTTATAATTCGTTCAATTAGTGCCTTTGGTTTTTGTGTAGGGTATTTTGCATACTCTCTCGAATTACCTTTAAGCGTATGTATTACCATCCAATCTTCCATAATTTTGCCTCCATTTTTAGATAAAGGGCTATCTGCTTTCCCCATCATTGAGTTGCTTCCATACTTACCTCTTTCTTTGCTACTTTCGGAGTAATCTGTTAATACGCTTTGCCAATTAAATGTGTAATCTTTAGTTTTTGAATAAGAAAATATATTGTCGTGCTTTGCATTAAATCTCCTTTTGTTATTGTTTGGCATAGTGTAGCACCATATAATTTCATTTACAAAATTATCATACCCAAAAATGTCATCCATTATCAATCTAATCCAATGGGATATTCTATAATCCATTTGTAAATAGATAGTACCTGTGCTTTTTAAAACTCGGTGCATTTCTTTCAATCGTGGCAAATAATGTGCTTCAATCTCGCTTCTAATTGGTTTTAAGTCTTGGTAATCTCCAAAGTTTCTGCCAGTTCCATAAAGAATATCGCAGTAAATCAAATCTACACTTTCATCAGGTTGCGACAAAAGAAGCTCAAGGTTATCAACCGCCCTGCACATAACACGGGTTTGGCAAAATGGCTGTTCAGTAATTTTATCAATCATTCGTTTTAAATTTAAAAGTTAGTAATTCTATTTAACTTCGGGTTCAGCCACTTCGCCAAGCCCCAATCCGTTATAACACCACAAAGATACGATTCTTTCTATCTGTTGTCAAGTTTTTAGTTCAAAAAACT
>JAKQEZ010000292.1 GCA_029558435.1 Bacteroidota bacterium | reverse complement strand
CGCTTTTTGATTTGCACCAGCTCTGATATTTTTCTGAAACTTCTTTTGCCGAAGGCATATCCTCTTCTTGAAAATTTAGTTCATTTCGCAAAAGATTGTCGGTGCAGAATAATTTTGCAATTTGCTCGCAATCATTTTGTGACAATTCACGGACTAATAGTTCAGTCATATTTTTCTCCACTTATTTCTTTCGGGTATTATGTATTTGCAATTTTCTATCATAAATCGAATGGAATCTGTCGTTTTCTTTTCTTGTGATTAAAATTCTTTCAAACTTAATGGCTGATTTAATTATTTGATGCTGGTAATTATCCGATTTTACAGACTTATCCACTTCATTTTTTTTTGAAATTTTGTCTGAAATAATGATATGGGGAAGCCATTCAGAGAACTTTCGGTTGAAAATATTGACAAAGTATGGCATGTCGCAAGCAAGAAAGCTATGAATCCGTTCTAGCTGCTCATCCTTTTTTATTACCAACGATAGTTGCTTTGCTCCAATTCTAATCTCATTCACTTTTAAATCCGGTAAAATCAATGAATCAACTTTGGCTTTGAGGTCGGAAACACATTTTGTACTCTCCAGAGTATCTAGAGAAAAATACAAAATAGTGAAGTGTAGATGCGAGTTTGGGACAAAATTGACTTCATTCAATTTGTATTCAGCAATCTCTCTACATAATTCGGTTGCGCTTTCTTGCTTAAGAATTGCCATCAAATAGTGCATCATTTCTATTTAATTTTTCCTATTTATTACCGCAGCTTATCACCTGTAAAGCCGGATCGTGGGATTATTTCTTGTTTTCATTTTGCCCTAAATTTGTCCTCATTGTCTTCATTTGTCTCGAAAAAAGACCGTCTAGCCCGTTCATGATCGACCTGCTACGCCTGAAAGCGGTTGGCACTGGACTTGCCTTTGTTTATGATCGTCAAGGCCTGTGACAAACGATTTCAGGCACACTGCCGAAGGCACCCAGCCCAGGTAACTTTTTAATCTATACTTTCAGTCCACTATAAATGCACATGTTCACCGCAAAGTTGCATTGCGCCCGTATTCTCTTCATTGTCCTAAATTGTCTTAATTTTTTCAACCATTCAATGCCACTATAGCTTCTTCTGCCGCCTGTAGAACCGGATTGTGTGATTATTCGGGGCTTGAGCGAATCAAACAGATATTAATTTGCTGGTCAAATTCAATTCTTTAAAATTTCTTAATGATAGGTTGATTTAATAAATTTCATTCAATTTTTTGCCTTTAAGAATTTTTGGAGACCAATCGGAAAACTCTGATGCTCTTGCCGCAATTCCGAATTGAGTAACCTGAACCAATTTCTCTGTAAATTTTTCTTTGTCATCTGAATATTCTGTTATTTTGTATTTTTCAAGAACTGAATCATGAGAGCCAATCGCCACGCCTATAAGTGATTTTTTATTGCCAGTTTTAAAAATTGGAGCACCACTGACTCCCTTGGGAATCGGAAAATTTAACTCATAGGATGGAGAAAGGTCTAGGGAGGGCAAATCGTCTTTGCACAATCTTCTAACAATGTATCCTTTAAAAAATTGTGGACTAAAAATGTATAATCCTTCCAGATTTTTTACGAGACCTTCAGGATAACCAAAGCAATGAATATCCTCCCACCCATAAGCATCTTGGGTTTCTGAAGAAAACATTGGTTCTGGAAGATGTGACGTTTTGCCAATAACAATATCTAGAGTTGGATGCTCTTCCAATGACTCGACCAAAATAGGAACCTTCCTTTTTCTATCTTGCACGGTTCCATTTAGGATTCCTGCGAAATCTTTTCCGGTTGAAGCTTGTTTCATATCTTTGCAACTTATTACATGCTTTGCAGAAAGAAAAAAGCCTTCATTTCCTATAAAAAAGCCGGTTCCATGAAAATGAGTAATTTGCACTTCCAAAGGAGTGCTGTCATGGCAAATTTTAATTTCACAAATGGGGAACACCCAGTCATTAAAGTAAACAAATTCCATTCAGACCTCCAAAAGATTCCAATGAAAAAAATGGTTCAATTCGCCCTTTATGGTTTTTTTTCTTTCAAATTATTTTCCTGCTCCACCTTTTCCTTTTGAACTCTCGAATAAGTATCTATTATAGTCTTGTTAATTTCGTCCCAATGTTCAAAATAAAATGCATAATAGCATTGGGATATTTCATCTTTTAATTTTTCCAACATTCTCGTTTGTTCGGTTTTATCCTTTTGGGCTTTTACAGCTTGAAGATTCAAACGAATAATTCTTTCAACTTGTTCGAAACAGCTAGTTTTTGCTCTGTTAAACCAAAATTCTGCCAGAAAATCCCCAGCATTTATGTCTATTTGACTGATTTTAATTAATTTTTCTGAATAACCTTGGTCATTTTTCAATGTGTGTTCCACGACGCAATAGTCAACATAAAATCTTGGGATAGTACCCTCTTCAGAGAATCCATGACATTGAAAAATTGTTAGAAATAAAAAAACAAAAAAAGAAACTTTTATTAATCTCATAAGGCCTCCTGTATTATTGAAACTTCTACTGCTTATTTTAAACAGTTAAAATATTGTATGGCAGCCCCTTTTAGGCAAGAGAAGCTATTTATTTATCTTAGTATAATTCTTTGCCTTCTTTCTTGTATAGATAATTGTTCAATTTATTTTTGGTTTTACAACTTTTTTATCGTATCGCTTCAACTCCTCTATAAATGCACATGTTCGCCGCAAAGTTGCATTGCGCCCGTATTGCCTTCATTGTCCTAAATTGTCTTAATTTTTTCAACCATTCAATGCCGTCATAACTTCTTCTAGCGCCTGTAGAGCCGGATTGTGTGAGTAAATTTTGTCTTTGTCTTCAGCGGGTCTAACGGCAGTCGTGAGCGGACGCCGAGCGTAGCCATCGGCGCAGCGAGGGAACCGAGGATGGCGCAAAAGTTGCGATTTTTCGCAACTTTTGTGATCAGACTCGGCGTTCCGGCTCG
>JAKQEZ010000265.1 GCA_029558435.1 Bacteroidota bacterium | reverse complement strand
CATTCTGCGATGTTTACCGTTTAGTTTTTCTTTGATGTAAGTTGAAAACGGACTGTGTTCTTCGCACATTGTGCAACTCAAATTACAATCTTCAGGATTTGTGTCAAGCGTAACACGCCAAAGTTTGTAAATGAATTTGCTATAAATGTTTTCTAATTCTTTGCAATGGTCTTGGATATTTGGAACGCTTCCGTCTGCGGAATACAAATAACCTTTTTCGCCTAACGTCTTCATTTTGTCAGGATTTGAAACAGCAAATTTCATTCGTTCTGCTAAAGAATTTGCGTTGCGATGTTCAAACAAAAGTCCGTTTACATTGTGCTCAACATATTCTTTCATTCCGCCAAAATCGGCTGTGATTACAGGAACCTTACACGATTGCGCTTCGTGAATTACAAGAGGCGAATTTTCGCCCCAAATACTCGGAACCACAATGCAGTCAACATTTGAAAAAACATCATTCGCCAAATTATGATTGATGTATTCTCCCGAAAAATCAATCTTGTTTTTTGAATTTTCGGCTAATGATTTTAAAGCATTTGTGCTTTGTCCGTTTGCTCTGCCAAATATTTTAAGCGTTGCAGGTTCTTCAATTTGCTTAAATGCTTCAATCAATAGGTTTACTCCTTTTGCAGGAATGTGAGTTCCGATGTAACCAAAAGTGTAATTCGTTTTCTCTTTCGATTTTTCGGTTTGGGTTAGATATTCAGTGGGAAAGCCATAATCTAAGTATAAGATTTTGTTTTCGGGAACACCATAGTCATTGATAAATCTATCACGTAAATAATTTGAAGGGGCGATAAACAAATCAACTTTTTTGATGATTGCTTTTGTTTCAATCATTCGCTGATGAATCCAAATGCTCCAATTTTCAATTTCTGTGGTTTCGATTTCCTCTCGTCCGCTGAAATACACTTTGTAGCAATCAGTCGCACATTTTTTATCGTCTTGTTTTTCGCACAACTGAAAGTTGTTTTCGTTTCCAATGCTTCGTGTCAAAAATTGTCCACGTGGACACATTAACCAAAAGTCGTGAAGCGTGTAAACAATGGGAATTTTGAGTTTATTTAGCTCGTCAATCAAACCTGTTGATAGGTGATTAACGTGACCTATGTGTGCAATGTCGGGTTTAATTTGCATTAGTAACTCAGAAAAGTTGTCGTCCATTTGTTTGTGGCGATAACCGTCCTTGCCCTGCGGATTGTTTACGAAGTAAAGTGTTAGGTTGTCGTTGACTTTTTGTTCCCGAATACTGAAACAAGCTGCATAGGGATTCTCTTCCCGTGTAAAAACGGAAATTTTGTGTCGCTTAGAAAGTTCGTTGCAAATGGATTGACTATAAACTTCTGAACCTGCATTGTAATTGGGCGGATAGCCGTGTATTATTTTTAAAATGTGCATTTTTAGTCGGATTAAAAATATAAAAGCAAGCGGGCAAAGCCCGCTTGCTTAATGCACAACTTATCTTTTACCTTTTTGCTGGTTCGGATTAAGCTGTTTTCCACGATTACCTTGATTTTTGTCAAAGGTCGTGTTGCTTCCATTAGTTCCCTTGTTTGGGTTCTTAATGTCTGCCTGATGATTAGATGATTTGTTTTTCATAAATCACAACAGTTTAGAAGTTATGCCTACTCTTAACTTGCTTTTCGGCATCCGCACCTTTCGTTTTGAATGGACGTTAGAATAACCATTTGTCAAATATACAAATTTTAAAGTTTGTTTTTGTCGTGTTGGTCTGCCAGTGACTTGTGGGTCGTCCCACTGCTTACTGCTAACGGTTTGCAGCTTTGCGAAGTGAGCTAACACCATAAAAAACTATTTTTTTTAGCTCATTTTGCAAAACTGCTGTTGTACGAATGTTTTAGTTTATGCAATTTACTAAAACAGATTCAGTTTTAAGCTACTCGCAGTGCAAAACATTTAGATTAAAAATATTTTGTAAATCGATGATTTATGAAGTCTTTTTAATCGTGAAAACTCAATTTAACAAAACGATAAGTTACACTCAAAGTATTGTTTTACAATTTTTTTTCTTGTAACTTAGCTGAGTATTGTAAGCGTCTCACGCTTTAAAGAGTATACTCTTTGCGCGATTCGTCGCCAATACTCACAGTAAAAATCTTTCAGTTTTTACTCTCGTTTTGCGCCACTATAATTCACTACAGTTTTCATTGTTTTGCACTGGCTTAAAATTGCGTACAACGTTTTCGGGCTTTGCGTTCGGGCGGGTTTCGGAGCACAAAACTGTCAACCAGCACTACACTTGATACGAAGCACAAAGCTCCAAGTTTGCACGTCACCCCGCCTGACGCAAAACCCGTGTTATGGGCAGGTTTTCTTGTCTGTCAAAATGAATTATTCAATTTGGGTAGTCGATTGTTTTTCTTGTAATATTTATAAAGTAACAAAGCCTCAATATACGCTGGTGGCTCACCGGTCTTTGAATACATTACATAGAAATCCAAACATTCAACATTATTGTTAACCATATAGTCACGAACGTAGTCATTAGTTTGTATGTCTTTTTTAGTGGCTTTATCTTTGTCTCGTGAAGCTAGAAGTC
>JAKQEZ010000216.1 GCA_029558435.1 Bacteroidota bacterium | reverse complement strand
TCGAGCCATGGATATTTTGACAAAAGTTCGTTTTTATGCCCTGCTTCCATCACTAAAACGAGATCTGCCCAACGCAACAATTCATCGGTGACTTGTTTTGCACGGTGGTTAGACATATCGAGATCATGATCATAAGCAATTTTAAGAGCCAAGTCATCGGGAGCGTGATCGACAAGAGCACCAAGCCCAGCGCTTGTCACTTCATAATCATCGCCTAATTGTTTTTGCAATAAATAATGAGCCGTGGGGCTTCGGCAAATATTACCAGTACATAAAACTAAAATATTCTTCATGATGTTAAGATAATAAAATATACGAGAATAGAGAATATCGCCCCCTACAAGAGAATTAGAAAAAGAGCAACAACGAAATAAAAACGGCAAAAATAAAAAATGAAAATCGAATATGGCGTTATAGAACGTTATTGTATATGGTGGTTGAGGGCTATGCTATTCTCATAAAAAAATAACCTTACCATAAAAAACACCCTTTGTTGTTTTACAAAAGGTATTCATTGAAAAAACTAGTTAAAATATGTATAGGTTTTTCAAAATTACAACGACTTGATTTCTTCTTCGGAGAGGCCTGAAATGGAGATAATATCAGAAATAGGAATGCCTTTTTTTAGCATGCTTTTAGCCATTTCACGTTTAGCGTTAAGTGCTCCTTGTTCGATACCTTGTTCGATACCTTGTTCGATACCTTGTTCGATACCTTGTTCGATACCTTGTTTGATACCTTGTTCGATACCTTGCTTAAGACCATCCCTAATACCTTTTTCAATTCCTTCTTTGTAGCTATCATCAAGCCGACATTCGATTTCTGCTTCTGTAATCATTTCGGTTACCACCTTTGCAATCAAGTCTGATGATTCCGCACGAATGCGGAGCTTTTCGTAAGCCTCTTCAAATATCGTGTCTTTGAACTCAGGCGTTTTTTGCTCTTCTGGCATGTTTTTTAGCAAATAAAGCCAGCATTCTTCGGCTGTTTTGAGTTCATCGAACGCTTTTTTGAACTTGGGAAGCTCTATGAAAATATACTTTATTTTGTCATTCACTGGCAATGCGGCACTATTTCCAATATCACTCTTTCGATAAAGACCCCATTCCTCACGGAAATTCTTACTTCCGACCCGATTAAAATTGCAAATCCAGATCGAAATAATCTGCGGTATTTCATATCTTCCGATTTCTTTTGTTCGTTTTAGGTTCAGCACATTTTGGTCAAGATCTATTTTTGCGCTAACGGTGAGCATGGATGAATATAAAACCGCTCTGTCTTCAAAATCACTGTGTGTAGCCCTTTGCATTTCAATATCAAAAGTTTTTTCGTCTTTTGTAACAACACGAACATCGAAACGCACTAATTTTGAATAATGGATTCCAAAGGTATACGAAGTATCACTATACTCGATTTCAGTAATGCACTTGTTCCCTTCTAAATGAAGAATCCCATTTAAGAAATGAATCAACATCTTTTTATCAGAAAACAGTTCTTTAAAAGAGGAGTCGTAAGTGGGGTCTAAAAAAGTTTGCCCTTTTAGGATCTCTGGGACTTGAAAAGGTTCTTGATTTTTAGGAACGCTAATATTTTGACAAGTGCTTGTTTTTTGGTTGAATTCTTTTGATTTTGTAGTCATTATTTTTCCTTTTGTTTCAGTATTTGGTTTTACTGTTTAAACGAAAAAGAAAATGATTTGTTTACAGCAAGTTTTTTATTTTACAAAGTTTACGTCTGGTGTTT
>JAKQEZ010000209.1 GCA_029558435.1 Bacteroidota bacterium | reverse complement strand
ACCGTTAGAATAGGTCATTCCGGCATAGGTTTGCGAACCTAGTTCAACACGAGCAACATCGCCTAATTTTAAAATTTCACCATTTTCGGTAGAATTAATAACGATGTCTTCAAATTCTTCTACACTTTTTAAACGTCCTTTGTATTTTAAGACATATTGGAACGATTGATTACTGTTTTCTCCCAATTGTCCAGGAGCAGCTTCTAAGTTTTGCTCGGCCAATGCAGCAGCAATATCACTTGGAACTAATCCATAACTTGCCATCACATCGGGGCGTAACCAAATGCGCATAGAGTAATTGTTCTGACTAAAAATCATGGCTTCACCCACACCATTTACACGCTTAATACGCGGCAAAATGTTGATTTCAGCATAGTTTTGCAAAAACGTCATGTCGTATTCTGGGTTGCTACTGTTCAAGTCAAAAATCAAAATATTATCACTCTGACGTTTAGAGGTAACAACTCCAGCTTTTGTAACTTCTTGCGGCAATAATGGTAATGCACGAGCAACGCGGTTTTGCACGTTTACGGCAGCCATGTCGGCATTAGTTCCCAATTTAAAATAAATACTGATGGAAGCTGTACCATTGTTACTTGACGTTGAGGTCATGTAGGTCATGTCTTCCACACCATTGATTTGTTCTTCCAATGGGACAACAACAGATTTCATCAAGGTTTCTGCATTGGCTCCTTGATAGCTGGCACTCACTCTAACGGTTGGCGGCGCAATTTCTGGGTACTGTGAAATAGGTAAAGTTACCAATCCTAAAATACCTAGGATAACAATTATTACCGAAATAACTGTAGAAAGTACAGGGCGGTCTATGAATTTATTAAACATAAGGCATTAAATTTTAGAATTTTAAAACGCTGTCTGCAGGCACAACTGTAGGTTTAATTTTTGTTCCTTCGGCAACAATACCGATGCCTTCAATGATTAATTGATCGTTTGGTTTTAAACCACTTGTTACCACAAAATATTTACCTCCAGGAACGTCAATCACTTGAATTGGTACACCTGTTACAGCATCTCCTTCTCCTACAATGTAAGCCAAGCGCTTATCTTGCAATTCAACCGTAGCTTTTTGTGGAATGATGATTACATCTTTTAAATGCGTAGGGATACGTATGGTAGTGCTAGAACCTGAGCGCAACATTTTTTCAGGATTTTCAAAACCTGCTCTCACGTTAAACGAACCAGTTTGGTTGTTGATTAACCCACTAAATGTTTCAATTTTACCTTGGTGATTATAAGTTGAATCGTTGGATAAAATGAGGGTTACAGGTGGTATTTTTGCAATTTTCTCTTGAAAATTCTTACCTTCTGTTGTTTCAAACATTTTCAATTGTTGTTTTTCGTTGATAGAGAAATAGGCATACACTTTAGAAATATTGGAAACAACGGTTAATGGTTGAGCCGTGTTGCTATAAACAAAACTACCCAATTTAAAAGGAAGTTTACCTACAAAACCATCCACGGGGCTTTTAATTGTTGTATATCCAAGATTGGTTTGCGCATTTGCATAAGTTGCTTTTGCTTGTTCCAAATCCGCTTTACGCATGTCGTAATTCAACTTCACATTGGTTAACTCGTAAGTACTAATAATTCCTTGTTCAACCAATGGTTTTGTTTTTTCTACTTGTACACGCGCCGCCTCTACTGCCGCTTTTGCACTTTCTATGCGCGCTGCATACATGTTGACATCTTGTCCAAATTGTGGATTTGAAATTTTAAACAACACATCTCCTTTTTTCACTTCTTGACCTTCAATTACATATATTTTTTCAATGTAACCGTTAATCATCGGTCGAATTTCAATGTCTTCAATCCCTTGAAGAATTGCTGGATATTCTGAATACAATTCAACTTCTTGTTGTTGTAATTGTATAACCTTGTAGGGTTGAGTTGGGCGTTCAAATGCTGCTTCTTTACCTTTACAAGCTGTAAAAGTTACTGCTAATAAGCCAATTGTAAGTATGTTGTATGATTTCATTTGTTGAAGATTAAATTTTTAATTATATTTTTTCTATTGATTAAAAGCTGATCAAATTCTTCGGCAGAAATGCCAAAAACGTCTTGGTATATTCCTTTCATTACAAGCGGGTAAGATACCAGTGAGAAAATGTTGATTAAGAAATTGATGGGATCCGACTTTAAAATGGTTCCTTTTTCCATTTCTTGATTAATTTCTTGCATGAAATCACACAACATTTTTGTTGGTTCGGGTTTGATATAAACCTCTTCATCAAAAAGTTTAGTAGAAATGTTAATGCTGTACACTTCAAAATAAGAATACTTACGTTTGAAATTGAACATAAAGTCTATAAGTGCATCTACTTTTTGTTCAAAAGTTACATTTTGTGCACCATAAATTTCATTCAACCCTTCGTGTAATTCGGAGGTGATTTCTTCCTGAACTATGCGTGTTAAATTTTCTTTGGATCGGAAATAATAATTAACCAACGTACGTTGAACACCGCAAAAATCGGCTATTTCTTGCGATGTTGGTTTTATCTTCCCCTCATTATACACAAGCTCTTTGGTCTTGGAAATAATGAGTAACTCGGTGTCTGTTAATTGGTTTGACATAAATGTTTGACAAATTTGTCAACAAAAGTACGGCAACTTTTTTAATTGAAAAAATTTATTTTCAAAACGAATGTTAAAAATTGATTTTGGATGATATCGAAATATGTCGATATTGCAATATGACGATATCGCAATATGACGATATGGTAATTTTAAGAACCCATTCACAAATTCAGTGGTTGTAATCAAAATATTCTATACATTTGCAGTTCGACTATGAAATCGGATAAGAAAATAGCAGTTATTGGTGGAGGAAGTTGGGCAACAGCCATTGTTAAAATTTTGTGCAACAATGTACAATCTGTCAATTGGTGGATGCGAAACGAGGCTTCAGTGCGACATATATTAAAATACCAACGCAATCCCAACTACTTACAATCGGTTGAGTTTGATTTGGATAAGATCAATGTCAGCACAGATTTGGTAGAAATGATTGCACCGGCGGATATTGTAATCATTGCAACTCCTTCTGCTTTTTTAGTGCAAACGTTTGAAAATTTCCCTGTTGAATTGTTTAAAGGAAAAATTGTTTTTTCTGCCGTAAAAGGTATAGTGCCTGAGTATCATGCCATTCCTGCACGTTTTATTCATAAAACCTTTGGTACACCGTATAATCACATTGGAATTATTTGTGGACCATGTCACGCCGAGGAAGTGGCTATGGAACGTTTGTCGTATCTGACCATTGCTTGTCAAGAAGATTGTATAGCCGAAGAGGTTGCCGATTTGATGTCGTGCAGATATATAAAAACAACTACATCCGATGATTTGTTTGGAACTGAATTATCGGCAGTATTGAAAAATGTATATGCCATTGCCTCTGGAATTTTCTCAGGTTTGGGTTATGGTGATAATTTTCAAGCGGTATTAATTAGCTGTGCCATTCAAGAAATTGAGAATTTTATTGATGAGGTGAGTCCAATTCACCGCGATGTGAAATCGAGTGCCTATTTGGGCGATTTATTGGTAACTTCTTATTCTAAATTCTCGCGCAATCGTTCGTTTGGATTTATGATTGGCAAAGGTTATTCGGTAAAAACGGCTCAAATGGAAATGGACATGATTGCCGAAGGATACTATGCTGTAAAAAGTGTGGTAGAAATCAATAAACGTTTTGAGGTGGATATGCCAATTGTAAATGCCGTTTACAATATTTTATATGAAAAAATATCGCCTGTAATTGAAATGCGTATTTTAACCGAGAAATTGAGTTAAATCGTTTTGTATTTCAAAAATCTGTATCTTCGTTTTTATAATTCTAACTTCAATGAAAGTATTCAAATTTGGTGGTGCTTCTGTTAAAGATGCTGCTGCGGTTAAAAATGTGGTTGAAATTTTACGCTTATTTCAATCGGATAAAATTGTTGTTGTAGTTTC
>JAKQEZ010000208.1 GCA_029558435.1 Bacteroidota bacterium | reverse complement strand
GCCCCCAATGTTTTATGACCGCGTGTTGGCGGCTGCCTTTTCTATTCAGTTGCACCTAATAAATATCCAGTTGTTAATCCTTTGTCCCTAAAATACTTTTTCACCTCACTTTTATTATCAGCAAAAATCCTGTCTATTTCTGAATTAACTGGTGAATCCCAAACACTCCACGAAACTAAACGTCTTACAACTTTTTTAATTTTATCAAAACCCTCATCCGAAATGTCTCGATAAAAAATCTGAGCTTTCTCATCTTGGTCTGTGATGTCAAGTTTAGCAGCAACCGCGTCTCTTAATAATTCTGTCCATGCCATAATTGATTTACTGCGAAACATACGATTTAATTTGTTTTGAACTAAATCATTTTCTGTTTTAGTAGCATCCCATTTATGTAGAATTTCTTCATCTATTAAGTTACACAACCTAATAGCATTTGCAATTTCCTTGTCTCTTCGGTAATTATCACTTGTTAAATCATCATCCGTTGGGTATCTATATAAGAAATTTGAAAAAATAGATTTATTTAACATGTCCATAGTTATTGGATACTCAGATGTACTCCTATTAGATTTTGAAACAAGTCTCACGATTTTATTCGTTGATTCATCAAGTATAGAATCATAGATAAAACTTGTAAAGCGTTTATTTATATCCGCGTTAGATAATTGCTCACTATTTTTTAAAAACTTCAGAAAACCAGCTTCTGTTTTCTTTTCTCCATCTTCAAGGTTTTTATATTCTTCAAATTGTTTTCCAAATTGACTACCAAGTTTTGCAACCATTATCGAAGCGAAGAACCTTGTTTGAGCAAATTTATCGTGTGCTGAAATATTTGTCTGGTTTAAACTTTTAGGGTCTGGGTCAATATAAACCTTAAGCTCAAATTCCTTTCTCTCTCCCCATAAAAGTGATGCGATTTTGTGCTGACCGTCAAAAATTAATATTTTATTTTGGTAAAGCCTACCAATAGAAGGATTTAAAACCGTATTGCGTTGGAAATGCCTAAAAAGGTCAAATACTTTATCTTGTATCAAATATCTTGGTTGAAGTCCAATTTTACCATCCTCGTCATCGTCACTGTTTATTACTTCAACAGGTAATGTTGCATAGAAATATTTCCATTTAGTTATTGGACAAGAGTATAATCGGAAATTTTCTTTTCGATTTTGAAATTCAAGTTCTATTTGTCCATCTGTGATATTGTAATAAACAGTATCACCAAAGCTTTTAATAATTCCTTTATCCTTAAAATATTGAAGTTCGTGCTTTAAAGTTAAAGACTGTCCATTTTTGAAAAATTCATCAAGGCGTAGTTTTATCCTGAAGTCTTCCAATGGCAATCGTCCTTTTTGTAAATTATGAGTTTGGCACATAGGTGCAATATTATCAATCTCAGATGCACCATCGTCTGCAAATGCTTTGATATGGTCAAAATGAATTTCTTCATTTTCTGAAATTTCGTGTCCAGTTGCATAACAAATACGACCAAATCTTTCAACTATTAGTTTCTTTTCATCATCGGAAATCTGTCTTTGTAATATTATTGCCATATGTTTATTTTTTGTAGTGTCTTTCTAATGTTGCCGCCAACGGTCGGCGGTATGCGCCGTAGGGGAAATCGGAGCCACTTTCCTATCACCCGTTACTGACCTCGATGCGAGCTGAAACGCTTGATATACCACTGAAACCCCTATGGCGTATGACCGCTTGTTAGCGGCTGTATTTTTTTATTAGAGTTCAATTGTCCGTTCTATGTTTATTTGTTCCAAAAATGTTTCATCGTGCGACACAACAATCAATGTTCCTTGATATTCATTTATGGCAGTCGTCAAAATCTCAACATTCTGAATGTCCAAGTTGTTTGTCGGTTCGTCAAAGATAATAATATCAGGCGACTTGCTGTTTATTGTCAAGCAACAAAGCAATAAACGCATTCTTTCACCACCACTCAACGCACTACAAGATTTGTCCCAATCTTCTTTTGTAAACAAAAAGCGATTTAGTCGGATTTTGATTTCGTGTTCTTGTAATGCAGAAACATTGAATTGTTGGGCTTGTTCGTAAACTTTCAGTTTGTTGTCGAGCAAAGAATAGTCTTGGTCAATGTAAACCGATTTGTTGTTTGCTCGGTAAATTGTTCCTGTTTGTGGCTCGATGTCGCCCAAAATGAGTTTTATCAAAGTTGTTTTGCCCGAGCCATTTTGTCCTTTCAATGCAATGCGTTCGCCACTTGTAATTTGGAAATTCAAGTTTTCTGTCCAAAGCGGTTGCATGTTGTAAGCGAAATTTATGTTCGTCGCTGTGAACAAAATTTTTCCTTTGTGTAACGCTGAATTATCAAAACCGAATTTCATTTTGTCAATGTCGGGCAACGAAGAACGAAGTTCTTGTAAGTCTTGAGAAATACCACCAATTTTTTCTGCGTGAGTACTTTTGAGTTTTGATGTGCTGTTTTCGGCATTGTTTCGCAAAGTGTTCATCATTATTCGGGCAACACCTGCTTTTTCTTGTTTTCCTTTTCCACGATTGTCCAACTTTTGTTGTCGCTCCAAAGTTTCCCGCTCTTTTTCTTTGGCTTTTCGCAATGCCTTTTCCTTGCTTTGAATGTCTTGGCTCAAAGCATTGTTTTCAATTTGCTTTTGTTCTTTGTAAAAATCGTAATTACCGCCATAAACTTTAATTTCGTGTTTACTCAATTCGCAAACTTGGTCTAAAAGATTGAGTAATTTTCTGTCGTGGCTTACAACAATCAAAGTGCTTTTAGTGGTTTGAATAAAGCCATACAAAAGTTTTCGGCTTGCAATGTCTAAATGATTACTTGGCTCGTCCAATAAAATCAATTCGGGTTGATGAATGGAAATACCTGCCAAAAAAACTTTTGTTTTTTGCCCACCACTCAATGCTTCCATTTTTTGCGACAAGTCTATATCAATTAATTGCCAATGTTGTAAAGCGTCATTGCAACGGTCTTCAATTGTCCAATCGTCATTAAGCAAATTGAAATTTTCTTCGGTTGTGTTTCCGTTCAAAATTTCTTTCAGAGCGTTTAATTTCTTGTCAATTTTCAACGCTTCTGCAATGGTCAAATGATTGAATTGTCCGAAAATTTGCGGAATAAAATATGGCTCGGTTTCAACGATTATTTGTCCGTTTGACGGTTGTAATTCTTTGGCAATAATTTTAAGCAAAGTTGATTTTCCTGCTCCGTTGTTGCCGATTAACGCTGTCTTTTCGTGATTGTTTACTGTCAGATTAATGTCGCTAAACAGTAAATCCTTGCTTGGGTGTGTATATGAAATGTTTTGTAGAATAAGCATAATTTCTTTCGTTAAAGATGAAACAATACGACAACCGCTTTGTGGTTGCTGTTCTGATTTGTCTAAAAGAAATTATTTTTCACATTTCGTCTTACTTAAATTTTTGTGTCTGCAAATATACGAATTTTCTGTTTAGCACTGTCGGTCGTAATATAGCCGCTAACGGT
>JAKQEZ010000176.1 GCA_029558435.1 Bacteroidota bacterium | reverse complement strand
TGGAAGGGTATTTTTTACAGTTCAGACAAAAGAAAACTAAAGGCGTTGAGGTTTTACCAATTTCAGAACAAGCGTTTAAACTATTGGGCGAACGCAAAGAACCCACCGAACAAGTATTTAAAGGTTTGATTTATTCAGCGTATTTGAATGTACACCTAAAGCAATGGATTTTAAGAGCAGGTATAACAAAGGATATTACCTTTCATTGTTTTCGCCACACCTTCGCCACCTTGCAACTTTCACACGGTACAGACATTTACACCGTTTCAAAAATGCTGGGACACCGTGAACTAAAAACAACACAGATATACGCTAAGATTGTGGACGACGCCAAACGCAAAGCAGCCGACAAAATTAAACTGGATATGTAACCACTTAAAGCATAAAAGATAATGATAAATTTAGATGATTATTTAAGCACACAGGACGAACTTTTTAATACAAACGCTCAACACTGGTATTTTGAGTTTTCAGGAAACAAAAAACCGAATACCGAAAAACCTTTTGATGTATTTGTAAAGGCACTTCACGAAGTATATTTTTTCATTCAGGATAATTTGAACAAGCCTTTTGGCTGCATTGAAAAAATAAATAATGTTTCGGAAACAAACGGTTTTAATGAGATTGAAAAACTTATTTTGGTAGATAAGATATTAGGCGTTTTGTCCCACCACCCCGAACAGGGAAAACAACAAAAGGTATTTATACAATTGGTCGATTTTAGAAACGATTTAAGCCCGTACACCGATGACCCTGAAATACAAAACCCTAATCGGCATTTTGATTTTGAAGCTATCAAAACAGAACTTGTCACCATTGAAGCACCAACCGAAAAGCATAAATTTTTAATGAATTTACTTTTTGATTATACAGCCAAAGCCTATGAAATTGACGAACTGGAACACCTATACTATGAAAGTATGGGTTTTGTTCAATGGATTAAAACAGAGTTGCTGCGTTGCGAATACATACAAAAACTTGAAACAGCAACCACCACACCAAAAGCAAAACCCGTTTTTAAACTTTCAGAAAAAAAAGGAGCAAAAACCGATTTGATAAGGGTATTAAATGCTTTGTATGAATTACAGTTGTTTAATAAAACGGACGGGCAAATACCAACCAAACAGGAATTTATTGAAACAATGGGCGAATATTTGGGCGTTGACCTTTCAAAGTATCATACAAACCTTTCACAGGCTTTGCAAAACCAACCGTTGGAAGTCAATTTGAAAGTATTTGAGGATATGAAGGAAGCCACACAAAAAGCCCATTATCAAACCAAAACCAAATAATCAATATTGACCTAATATTACGTCTATAAGGTCCCGAAACAGACCGGGCGATCTTTGGGGATAAATTTAAAATTCAAAGGTATGATTATCGTACAATTAGACAGCGAACAATTAAGCAACTTAATACAAAGTTCAGTTCGCAAGGTTTTGAAAGAAACCCCACCCCAAACGGTTGAACCCACCGAACAGCCTGAACAGCTTTTAACTATTCAGGAAGCAGCC
>JAKQEZ010000145.1 GCA_029558435.1 Bacteroidota bacterium | reverse complement strand
ACCGTTGCCATACGCAAAACTTTATTGGAAAGTTGTAACCTGCATACTGTATTGGATTTGCCAGGCGGAACTTTTACAGGTGCAGGTGTGAAAACCGTTGTGCTATTTTTTGAGAAAGGAAAACCCACGCAAAACATTTGGTATTATCAACTAAACCTTGACCGCAATTTGGGCAAAACCAATCCGCTTAATGAAAATGATTTGGCAGAGTTTGTAGCATTGCAAAAAACCTTTGCAGATAGCGAAAATTCGTGGACAATAAATGTAAAAGATATTGACCAAAATACTTTTGATTTGAGCGTTAAAAACCCAAACAAAAAAGAAGAAACCGCACTACGCCAACCGCAAGCCATTTTGGAAGAAATAAAAACATTGGACGAGGAAAGTGCTGAAATCTTAAACGCAATCTCGGAATTGATATGAAGCAGGGTTGGCAAATAAAAAAGTTAGGGGAAGTTTGTGAAATGTATCAACCAAAAACAATTTCAACAAAAGAAATGGTTGAAAATGGTGCGCATCCTGTATTTGGTGCAAATGGGATTATTGGAAAATATGATAAATACAATCACGAAGAACCACAATTATTGATTACTTGTCGTGGTGCAACTTGCGGTTCGGTAAATATTTCAGAACCAAAATCGTGGATAAATGGAAATGCAATGGTTGTTCGTTCAAAAGACAATTCTATTGATTTTCGTTTTTTAGAGTATTTGTTTCGTGGAGGAATTGATTTATCAAAAGTAATTACGGGAGCTGCACAACCACAAATTACAAGACAAGCGTTAATTCCAATAGAAATTTCTTATCCAAAATCCCTCGAAGAACAACAACGCATAGTTTCCATTTTAGACCGTGCATTTTCGGCTATTGATAAAGCCAAAGCCAATGCAGAACAAAACCTTAGAAACGCCAAAGAACTTTTTGAAAGCTATTTGCAGGGGGTGTTCGAGAGTGGGAATGAAAATTGGGAAGTAAATTGCTTAGATGAATTAGGCACTATTACATCAAGTAAGCGGATATATAAAAGCGAGTATGTAAAAGAGGGTGTTCCGTTTTACAGAACAAAAGAAATTAAAGAATTATCCAACGGGAAACCAATAACTCTTGAATTATTTATTTCAAGACAAAGATACGAGGAAATCAAACAATCTTTTGGCGTTCCAAAAATTGGAGATTTATTAATGTCAGCAGTAGGAACTATTGGTGAAATAATGGTAATTGAAAATGAAGATGAATTTTATTTTAAAGACGGAAATATTGTTTGGTTTAAGAATTTTGATAGTTTAGATACTAACTACTTAAAATATGCACTAACTGCATTTGTTGAAAAAATAAAAAGCCTTGCAATTGGGGCGGCATATAGTGCATTAACCATCGAAAAACTTAATAAATATCAAATCTCATTTCCAAAATCAAAAACAGAACAACAAACCATCGTCCGCCAATTAGATGCCCTGCGAGCCGAAACACAAAAGTTGGAAGCGGTGTATCAAAAGAAATTAGAAGATTTGGAAGAACTCAAAAAATCAATCTTGCAAAAGGCATTTGCGGGAGAATTGAAAACTGAAAAAGCATTGGCAGTATGAGAATTAGAAAAGTTTGCATACAAGGTTTTCGTTCAATAAAAGAACCTTTGGAGTTAAATCTTGAACAGGTTAATGCCTTGATTGGTGCTAACAACTGTGGTAAAAGTAACATACTGAGTGCTATTTATAGAGTTCTTGGCAGAGATTGGGTAACCAAAAACACCTTCTTTGAAAATGATGTTTATAATGAAGACTACGACACAGATATTGTTATTGATTTTGAGTTTGATGAACCATTTCAATATGAGCAATTCGTTGGTATTCCTGTTGAAATCCCCAAGGTCAGATTTTTTTATACCCGATACAAGAAGGGTGAAAATTCAGGAGAGAGAAGATTAGAGAAACAATGTTTGCAACTCAATGACAAACCAGTATTCGGTTTTAAATCAAGACCAAAAAAAGGTGAACAGCCACAAATGGTTCCCTTAACAACAATTCCGCAAGAAATCCAAGAAGCATTTCCAGTTATTTTTATTGGCACTGATAGAAATTTAAAAAATCAACTTCCGAGTAGCAGAAATTCTATACTTGGCACATTGATGAAAGATATAAATACAGATTTTGAAAATCCCGAAAACCTTATTGAAGTTGGAAAGGAAGGAAGCGGGAAAATGTTACCACGT
>JAKQEZ010000134.1 GCA_029558435.1 Bacteroidota bacterium | reverse complement strand
AATACCAGAATGGACCAACATTGGGGATGGTTAACTTTAGATATAACTCCTGTTTTTTTAAATTTAAAACATTAATTAGTAATAAATTCTTAAACAATAAAAACAAATCATCATGACAAAAAAAGCAATTTTATTTGGACTGGCTTTACCCCTACTTTTTGTAGCGTGTAAAAGTAAAACTGAAGGAGGAGATGTATCTGCTCCAAAAAGTGGAACAGCTGCAATTGATATGGTTGCAGAAGGATCACCTGTTGAATTAGAATTAACAGCAGCTCCTAATGTACCTGCACCAATTGGTGACAGAGCTCCTAAAAAAGTAATCGTACATTTAACAACAGAAGAAATCGAAGCTGAAATTGCTGATGGCCAAAAATATACATTTTGGACATTCAATCAATCTCCAGGAAGTTTCATTCGTGTACGTGAAGGTGATGAAGTGGAATTGCACTTGAAAAATGCTTCAAACAGTGTAATGCCGCACAACATTGACTTACACGCTGTAAACGGACCAGGTGGTGGTGCTGAAGCAACTTTTGCTGCACCGGGTAAAGAAGCGGTTTTTACATTTAAAGCGTTGAACCCAGGATTGTATGTTTACCACTGTGCTGCGCCTCCTGTACCTATGCACATTGGTAACGGTATGTATGGTTTAATTTTGGTTGAGCCAGCAGGTGGTTTATCAAAAGTTGACCGTGAGTACTACATCATGCAAGGTGAATTCTATACAAAAGCAGGTGCAACTGGAACTTTAGAATTTGACAACGACAAAGCTGTTGCTGAAAATCCTGATTACGTATTGTTCAACGGTAAAAAAGGATTGATGGTTGGACCAAATGCATTGGAAGCTAAAGTTGGTGAAACAGTTCGTTTATTTGTTGGTAACGGTGGACCAAACTTAGTATCTTCTTTCCACGTAATTGGAGAAATCTTTGACAACGTTTATTTAGAAGGTGGTTCTACAGTAACTCACAACGTACAAACTACAATCATCCCTGCTGGTGGTTCTGCAATTGTTGAGTTTAAAGTTGAGGTTCCTGGAGTTTACAACATCGTTGACCACTCTTTGTCAAGAACATTTAACAAAGGGGCATTGGCTCAAATTAAAGTTGTTGGAGATGAAAATGCAAAAGTTTTCAAAAAAGGAACTCACTAATAAATAAAATTGATTATCATGAGATTAAAAATTGCATATAACTTTTTTATCGTACTATGTGCAATTGGTATGGGATCCTGCACCAAGCAGAATCCCGTACCATCTCTTGAAAACACTTCATCCAATAAAGAAGTTAGCCAAGAGATAGTACCAATTGAATCAACAACTAAAATGGTAGAAATTACCGGAGGTAAATACATGCCTTTTTATAGCGCTGATGATTCACTGGTATTTGTAGCCTCTTTTTTAATGGACGAAACGCCTGTTACCAATCAAGACTTTCTTGAATTTGTAAAGGCAAACCCTGCTTGGAGAAAAAGCAATATTAAAAAAATATACACAGACAGCACCTATTTAAGAGATTGGGTATCAGATACCGTTCTGCCAAAAGGTAGCAATCCCAACGCTCCTGTCTGTTTTGTCTCATGGTTTGCTGCAAAGGCTTATGCAAAAGCTGTAGGCAAACGATTACCAACTATGGACGAATGGGAATATGTAGCTATGGCAGATGAAACAGAACCAAATGCTCGTGGAAAAAGCTCCTATTCCAACAATATTTTAAATTCTTATTTAATCAAAGATCGCCAATTAAAAGCTGTAAAACAATCAAAACCTAACTATTGGGGTGTTTACAACATGTTTGACCTAGTATGGGAGTGGACAGATGATTTTAACTCCATCATGGTTTCTGGTGAATCTAGAGATGGTGGAAATGGCGATAAAAATTTAGTTTGTGCAGCAGGTGCTACAAATGCAACCGATGTGATGAACTACTCTGCTTTTATGCGTTTTGGTTTAAGAACCAGTTTAAAAGCGAACTACACAGTTGCAAACTTAGGTTTTAGATGTGTTAAAGAAATTGAAAAATAAAAAGTGTTATGAAAAAGTATATTTTAATCTTGCTTGCTTTGATGTTTTTTGTATCCTGCAATGAACAACCAAAAGTTGTTGAAGAATTACCTTCTGATTCAATTTTTAATTTAACCAGTAACTGGCAAGATCAAAACGGAAAAGATTTAAAATTGGCTGATTTGCGTGGAAAAACACTCGTAGTTGTTATGATTTATACAACTTGTAAATCTGCTTGTCCGATACTTGTTTCTGACATGAAAAAAATAGAAAAAGAAATTGACCCTACTGTTTTAAAAGATGTTAATTTGGTTTTAGTATCAATAGATCCTGAACATGACACTCCTGAAGTATTAAAGAAATTTGCTGAAACACGCAGAATGACAGAGCCTCATTGGGTATTTTTAAGAAGTAACGAAGATGCTACACAAGAATTTGCCAACGTGTTGTCTATGAAATACAAAAAGATTTCACCTGTAGATTTCTCGCATTCAAACATCATTAGCATTTTCAATCCATTGGGTGAATTAGTGGTTCAAGAAGAAGGATTGGTAATCAATTCTAAAAAAATAGCTTCAAAAGTGAACGAAGTTGTTAGCAAGAATAAATAATAACTATTATTCGATATCATGTTTTCAAAATCAACCGAATACGCACTTAGAGCTACCATTTATATTGCTCTAAAATCTTCGGAAGAAAAGAAGATTGGAATTGTAGCTATTGCCAAAGGAATTAATGCGCCTCAATCATTTACTGCAAAAATATTGCAAAACTTAACGAATAAAAAAAATGGATTCATAGCATCTATGCCTGGTCCTTCTGGTGGGTTTTACATCAGAAATGCAGATAGAAAATTACCCATCTATCGTGTAATTGAAGCAATGGATGAAACGGATGTTATTGAAGATTGTATTTTAGGTTTCCCAACTTGTTCTGATGAAACTCCTTGCTCTATGCACAAGGCATACAAACCTCTAAAACTCGAGTTGTTAAAGATATTGAAAGAAAAAACTATTGATGATTTAGCCAACGGA
>JAKQEZ010000101.1 GCA_029558435.1 Bacteroidota bacterium | reverse complement strand
ACCGTTGGCAACAAGCTGAAAAAAAACGAGACAACCGAAAATGAACAACGAAAAATGGAATGAAATCTGCTTTTTACTATCCGACAATATTCGGACTGAAATAAGCGAAAGTGATTTTGAGCAAAATGTAATCCAAGCATTGAGAGTTTTGGACTGGAAGGAATTTTTAGGCGACCTTCAAATTCGACCTTCATTCCAAATTGGAGCTTCTAACAGAATTATGCCTGATTTTGTTGTTAACACTACCGAAAAGAAAAATCTCTTTGTTATTGAAATTAAACAACCGAGCATTCCAATAAGCATTAATTTTCAACAACAACTTTTTTCTTATATGCGCCAGTTAAGACTTCAATACGGAGTTTTAATCGGACAAGTAATCCAAATATTCTACGATGGCGATTTGACCGACCACGATGACCCTGTTTTACTTGAAACCATTGAATTTGAGCAAGACTCTGCAAAAGGACTAAAATTTGTAGAATTGTTTTCAAAACAAACTTTTAGTTATGAAACACTAAAAACATTCACTCTAAACTCTCTCAAAAAAATCAATCGAAAGGCTGACCAAAAAAAGTTGCAGCAAAAAATCTTATCGACCGAATACCAATCGGAACTTTTGGAATTAATAAAGCAAGGGTTTCTAAACAACTACGATGCTGAACTGATTGACAACGTTCTAAAAGAAATATCAATTAAAATCCAGCCAAAACAACACATAGCTGTCGAAAAACCAACATTTCAGGATTACGTTTCGACCCAAACCGAAAATAAAAGCACAAGAGACAAAACCAAATACATAATAAACGGAACAAGCGCGAGACTTCCGAAAAACAGGTTTGTTCTGGAATTTGTAAAAGCATATTTGCAAAAGTATCCGACTGACTTTTCATCGCTAAAACGAGTTTTTAAAGATGAGTATCAAGGTTCGACAGGAGTAATCAATAAATTGGACTTTGTAGAAACAAAATATGCGAACAAATCAAACAAAAGACACTTCACTGGAAACGATGAAATTCTGACAAGTGCTGACAATATTCAATTTGTAGTTTCAACCGAATGGGGAAAAGACAATATTATAAACATCGTGGACTTGGCCAGAGAAAACGGATTTGAAATTAAAGAAGTATAAAATGAAAAAAAGCCAGTTGCCAACATTGGCTATACGTAATGCGGGCGAAAGTGCCAGCCAAAAGGTTCGTTCTTCTATTCCGCCAAAGCTACGCTTTGACGTTTTACAGAAAATAAAGTTAAAACACAAAGCGTAGCTTTGGCTACCGTTCGTGCCAGACCGAAAGTGAAGTGCCTTTAAATCCCGCACTACGTATAGCCCCGAACCGTTGG
>JAKQEZ010000098.1 GCA_029558435.1 Bacteroidota bacterium | reverse complement strand
GCTTAATGCCTTTTTCGTCCAACACTTCTTTTATTCTGTTCATTTGTTCAAATGATGTCAAGTCGCAAAGATAGGTTTATAATTTTTAGTATCTCATTTTGTAAGATAAAAAGTAATCAGAAAATTTTCAACAGTCTTGTCGGTGCGTTGGCAAAAAAAAGGCTCTTTTGGTTTTGCGAAGGGTTGGCTTGTGTGTCGGGCAAAACCAAATGTGCCATTTGTGAGTTGGCTGTCTTTTTACACTGACCGATAACGGTCGAGTGTATGTGCCGTAAGGGATTGCGGGGCAGTATCCTGTCCGCCGACACGAAAGTTTGAGCGGGTTACTACGCTTGCATACCCACTAAAACCCTTATGGCATATACACTTTGTTGTGCGTCCGTGCATTTTATTTTTTTCTTTTTACCACCATTGTTGAACATGTAATCCCGTTTTTCATATTTTCGTATTCCTTTTTCTGTTGGTCGCAATAATTGATAAATACTTCCGCTTTGTCAGGGTATTTGACAATTAATTCTTGACATCGTTTTAAAAGATTATTGTATTCTGTATCGTAATTTTCAGTAACGTTTTTATCTCCACTTACATTGACTTCGTCTATTAATTGCATGCCAACATCCGAAATCTGTTTTTTCAGGTCGCTTTTACTAAAAATATAATCATGTCTAAAGCTACTCTCGTCTTCAATATACCCATCGTCAATTATTATAATGCCACCGTCTTTCAAGTTATTGTTTAATAATGTAAGAGTTTCAAAGTAATTACCAAATACTTGACCAATAGCTCCTAATATGATAACATCATATTTTCCAAGGGCTTTAACCTTTTCACGAATATCTCCAACTTCAAATGTACACAAACCGCTTACACCATATTCGTCGGCTTTTGATTTCGAAAAAGAAATAAACTCAGGTATTGCGTCAATTCCGTAGCATTTACAATTCATTTGCTTAGCTATATTAATAGAAACAACACCTTTTCCACATCCCAAATCCAGCACTTTAAGGTTATTAAAATTTGTTTGGTGCTTCTTAATAAGGGTTATCATTACTTCAGGGTCTGAACCAATTTCCCAAAAGTCTTGAAGGATGTATGGTAAGTAAGGCAAAATCTTACTGTCTGTACAATCCATTGCGGTTAAAACGCTTTCTTCAACTGTTCTCATATTCTACCTTTCTGCTATTACTAACATTTCATAATCCTCTGTTTTCAATTTATCATTACGAGAGAAAGCCCCAAGCGTTGCTCCGAAAATCTCAATTTTTGTGAATCCAAGCGTTTTTAATAACCATGTTATCTCACATGGAACATAATATCTTTCGTTACATTCGAGTTCTTTTTCCACGCCGTTGTCATCTACAACCTTTGTAATATTGTAATCTCTGAATGTCATTAAATCAAAATTTTTGCTATTATATGTTGCGTTACCCTCAACAACACCCTCTGCGTGAAAATCGTTTATTGAGTGAAACAAAGGAAATAAACCATTTAATGTAGTGAAAATAAATTTGGATTTATCTTTTAACGATTGTGAAACATTTTTAAGAATCTCGAAATTCATTTCGTCTGTTTCCATTAATGGGAAACCGCCTTCGCACATCATTATTGCCACATCAAATTGTTTGTCGAACGGAAGGTTTCGCGCATCGTGTTTTAAGAAATCAATCCTCACTCCGTTTTGTTTCGCCTTTTCTCTTGCTTTTTCCAGTAAAGATTCGGACAAATCGATGCCAGTCATTGAATAACCTCTTTTTGCCAATTCAATTGAATGGCGACCTGTACCACACCCTATGTCAATTATTTTTAGCGTTTTATTGAAATTAATTTCTTTCTCTATAAAATCGCATTCGCCAATTGTTCCTTGAGCAAAAGATTCTTTGTCGTATTTTTCTCCGTAATTTTCAAATAATGTTTCGTACCATTGTTTTTTATTCATTTCTTTTTTCCTTTTAAGTTGTTTGCTCTATTGATATTTTTTTGTCTTTCTTGCATGACGCACAACGTTTTACAATATGAAACGGTTGGGTTTTCGGAGCCCGTTCTTATCCAACGTTGGAGAAAGTTGAAGCGGGAACCAAAACCCCGCAAACCACTGAACCCCAACTGTTTTATATTGTGTGTTGGGCGTATGTGCTTTATTTATTTTGTATTTCATACTTTTTAATCGAATCAATCACAAAATCAATAGGCATATTTGTAATCTTAGATATTTGCTCAAAAGATAAATCTTCTTTTCTTAGTCTATAAGATAAATGCTCCAAAGTTTCGCCAATCTCTATTATGTTTTTATCAGGGTCGTAGAATCTTGCAACTTTCTGTCGCCATGGTTGTTCTCGTAATTCGTGAACAAACAATATGTCATTTTCCATTAATTTTTCAACTATCAACTCAATCTTGTCAGACTCGAAATATAATTCGAAATTATTTCCACCAGAATTTACTTCTCTATTATCAATCAGGTTTTTATAATGAGATTGCAAATGAATTGCAAAATCTCCATGAAAGGTAACACTTTCACCAAAATCATATTTTACTTTTTGGTCTAATATATTCTCGTAAAAATCACGAGCCACTTTCATGTCAGATACTGTTATCAATGGACAAACATATTTCATTTTCAAGTCAGTTTTAAATTTCAATCTCTATGAATTCCATTCGTTTCCGATGGTTTTGTAGCATTACGCCCAACGGTTGGCGGTATGGTTAGTTGCCGATTTCGAAGCACTTTCCTATCAAGTT
>JAKQEZ010000040.1 GCA_029558435.1 Bacteroidota bacterium | reverse complement strand
TTATCGGCAAGCGTAGAAAACCGAACAACAACAAAAAACGATAGTTGACAGAATGAAGAGAACTTTAACACTATTAGCCTTTTTCCCATTGACCTTAATGGCTCAACAAAGCGACTTTGGTAACTGGTTAATCTATTTTGGCGACAAAAAAATAAACAATCGTTGGAACTGGCATCACGAAGTACAGTACCGAAACTTCAACTTTATTGGGGACACTGAACAATTACTTTTAAGAACAGGTATCGGCTACAACCTAACAGAAAATAATAACAACATTCATCTTGGTTACGGTTTTATTTATAGCGAACCCTACATTGCAGGTACTGAGAATAAGGCTAACTTCAATGAGCACAGAATTTATCAACAGTTCATCACCAGACAGAGTTTTGGTCGAATTTCATTACAACACCGCTATCGTTTTGAACAACGATTTTTTGAAGACGATTTTAGACTTCGGTTAAGATACTTCTTGTCTACAAACATTGCCTTGAATCACAAACAAATGCAGGACAAGACTGTTTACCTTTCGATTTACAATGAAATTTTCTTGAATACAGAACAAGTTTTATTTGACCGCAATCGATTTTATGGTGGTGTAGGATATAGGTTTTCTAAAACTGTAAGAACAGAAATTGGCGTAATGAATCAAACAACTAACAGTGTGTCAAGAAACCAATTGAATCTAATAACATTCGTAAACTTATAAAAAAAGCGGAAAAGCCGAACACCGTTTTACAAAGTAGGCAAAATTAAACAATAAACATAATGACAAAAAAGTTTTTAATCATTCCAGGGCTTGCTCTCACTTTTTTAACAGCTTGTAACAACCCAAAACCGAGTGAGACCTCGACAAATGAATCAGCAGTGAATCAAGCCAAAGCATTGGTACAAGAAGTGCTAACCAAAGAACAAAGAGACGCTTTAACACCAGATGAAATTATTCAAACACTCAAAGAAGGAAACGAACGGTTTGTAAACAACGACTTAACAGCAAGAGACCATTCTGCTCAAGTGAGAAAAAGTGCGAACGGACAATTTCCAAAAGCAGTTGTTCTATCTTGTTTGGACAGTAGAGTTCTAGTAGAAGATGTTTTCGATAGGGGAATCGGTGATATTTTCGTTGGCAGAGTTGCAGGTAATTTTGTAAACGAAGACTTACTTGGAAGTATGGAATTTGGTTGCAAAGTAGCAGGTGCAAAAGTTATTCTTGTACTTGGACACGAACATTGTGGGGCAATAAAATCTGCCATTGATGACGTAAAGTTGGGCAACATCACTGCGATGTTATCTAAAATTCGTCCAGCAGTTGAGAAAGTTACTTACCAAGGCGACCGTACATCAGGTAATCCAGAGTTCGTGCATCAAGTATGTGAGAGTAATGTAAAAAATACCATCGAACAAATCAGACAAAATAGTCCAATTTTAAAAGAAATGGAAGACAGTGGACAAATCAAAATTGTTGGAGCTGTTTACGATATGGATACTGGTGAAGTAACATTTTTGTAGGAGAAAACTGGCTATAACAGCAGTTTGGCAAAATGGCGGGTTTAGTGCTAAATTGAATATTTGGAATTCTAATAAACATTAGTACTAAATTGAAAGTAAGTGCTTCTAAATCCGCCACTTCGCCAAGCTGCAAAACGTTACATGCAAGCGTAAAAGACGACACCGTAAAAACAGAATGCTAGAAAAATACAAAGCTGACAATCCCCAAAATGCTAATTATAGTCTGTGGTACACGTTGTATACTAAAGGTAGCTTTGTGCA
>JAKQEZ010000039.1 GCA_029558435.1 Bacteroidota bacterium | reverse complement strand
ATGTCGAGATATTTATTGCTTAAAAGTATAAATTTTTCTGTTGCTATAAACTTGTCTAACCACTCTGAAAAGTCGGCTAAGTTTTCTTGCTTGCTGTTGTAATAAAATTGGTTGTCTGCAAAATCTTGTGTTTCGAGGTTTGAGCCTTCCCACTTTTCGAGTTTTGTTACTTGTCTGCCGAAAAAAATATCGAACAAATACGTGTTACTACAAAATGTCACGAAAGCTTTACGCTCCGCTTCTTTTAGTCTTCCAGTTTTGAAAAGAATAATTGTCCACTCAAACAAAAAGTCAGGGTAACCGCTGTCGTCTGGAAAGTTTTTGTTAAACCAATTGAAGTAACGAAGTCCACCGGAAAAGTCGTTAAGTTGTAAGTAAAATTGTGGTGGTAAGTATCGTAGTCCTTGTCCATCGTGATGTTCTCCACCCCAATACTTCTTGTCAGCAGCAAGTGCCGCTTTAATTTTTTTGATTTTGTTTTTTATTCTCTCTTGTTGCTTCGGTGTCATTGTTCCGTGAAATGTTATATGTTCTGTTAGGTGATTGTCTGTTCGATTATTTTTTTTTTTCTAAAAGTCAACGAAGGACTGTCCACCAGCACAAAGTTTGAAAAAAGTAACAACTCTCGAAATTTTGCACAAAGTCAGATTGAAAGTCGTCAAGTGGACAGTCCACCGTGGACTTTACAAACTGTCGGGTTGAGCGGTCGTCTAACATAGCCTATAACGGTTCTGGGCTTTGCGAAGTGGCGGATTTTCAGCACAAAACTTCAATTGAAAAACTAAACTTGAACCTTGCACAAAACTGTCATAGAAGCACTTAACCCGCCATTTTGCAAAACCGATGTTACAAGCTGCCCTTCTTTCGGTCGTTGTTTGTCTGTCCGCTGTGTTGCTGTGTCTGTGCGGTTGGAAAGGCATACTCTTTTGCAAGCTTTGGCTCGTGGGCTGGCTTGTGGGGCTTGCAAATGTGTATGCCTTTAGCGTTGGCTTTTTATTTGAGTCTTGCTTCATGGAATTTCATTAAGTCATTGAATTTTTTCCAAAATCTTCTGCTTTGTCTTTTAACATAATTGGCTCCGTTTATTGATTTCATTGAGTCATTTGCTTTGTTAATGTAGCTCAAATAATTTCCCCAATAGTATTCGTTTGTTTTTTCGTAAACTGTCTTGTCCGCCTTTGACGGTCTATAAATAAGTTTTCTTTTTGCTCCTCTATGAGTAAATCGTTTATAAAGTCTTGACTTGAATAAACTCTTGTCAGGATTTTTACTGTGAATAGCTAAGGATGTTGATTTTTTAAATGTGCTTTTCATTGACCTATAAAACTTTGAAAAGCCTGAAGTTTTTATCAAAACTCTTTGTCCGTCAAACGAAAATCCCAAATATTCCAAAGTCTTATTGAAATTTGGTGTCTTGGTTTTTTCATCTATCTCGAACCCCGTAAACTTTCCTTTTATTTCCTCGAAACGGAAAATCTTGGTCTTACTTGGTTCAATTTTCAAATCAACAAGGGTATCAATCTTATCTCTGATAAGCTGTATTATTTCATTTTCATGCTCTTGCTCGCAAACAATTATTAAATCATCGCTGTATCTCTGATAGAAACCCCCAATGGAATTAACTTTATCAAAGATTTCTTGGTCAAAATCCAACATGTATATATTTGCCAATGTTGCACTAATCGGGCTTCCTTGAGGTATTCCTTCCGTATTGTTTTTTGAAATAACAAGATTGAGGTTATTTTTTAGAAACTCCTTTTTATCACAATAATGACTAGCTCCTTTTTCTTTGAAGAATTTGCTGTTCTTTATCTGCTTTCTTACAAATTCGGTTTCGTTTGTAGAATTTGGGATTCCCTTTTTTACCATCATTGTATTGCCGTAGCTTTCAAACAATTGGTCGCCTTCAATGTACTTTATATTTGTAAGAGCCTTAAATATATTATAGTGGTCTTTGGGTAGGGTAGTTTCATTCAGAACCCTTGTCCATTGTTTTTTTAAGATTTTAAGATTTAGATTGTCAAAGAATGAAGTGACATCAGCAACGATTGCAGTAAGCTTTTTCGTGTTGTTCTTTTGTATAAATTCAAAAGTAGTTTTTGCAAAATCAATGTTGCATTTATTTTTCTTTGAACCCTTTGAAATTGGAATTTTGCGGTATGCTACTACAGATTCATTAAAATTTAGATTTTCGATATACTTCTCGTAAGCACATGCTAAAATTTCATTGTACTTGGATAGAATTAATGAGTCAATGTGTGAGGCAAAGTAAATATCACGAACTTTTGGCTTACCTAATACTCTTTTTCTTTTACCGCTTGGATTTTGAACAGGTGATGATAGGTCTGCACGAAATTTTCTTTTTACAATTGATTTGTGAATTAACGGCAGGAAACTATGTTTTCTAACTTTTTCAGAATTTTCAACATACTCCTTTACCCAATTATAATCTTTGATTGTAATTGGTAAACCAATATGAGGATACTTCTTTGTTTTAAACCACGTTTCTAATTCCATTTAATCAAGTTTAAAAAGAGGGGGCAGATACTAATAGTAGCAGGTTAAAAATGTACATGCTCTGTCGAAGCTTTGACCCTCTTTCGAGGGAGGCAACGCTACTCATCTCAGGTATAGAAATTGTTATCTTTGTCTGTAAATTCATAAACACAATAAATATGCTTAGAAAATCCATCCGCAGAACCAACTTCAGGGCTTCAACAGTTGTTACGCTGTTGATAACTCTTTCCTCATTAATTCCTTTGCAGGAAAATTTGGAAATTGGTATTGTCCTTCCCAGCTAGCGTATGTCCTAGACGTGGTACCATTTAGCAAAACGTATCATTTCGACCCTCTGCCCCCAAAATCTTATATATTTTTCATTTTATTGTTTTAGTTAGTTTCTTTAAAGTAGCTATCAAGTACACCAGTGTAAAGGTTCTCGTTTTCAAATTGAATTTCAAAATTCAATGTTTGAAGTTCTTTAACATTTTGAATCTGGTTAACTATTGCACGTTGTTCTTCAATTGTAGGTACGTTAATTTTATGATTGAGAAACTTTGTCTCATCAAGGTATTTTCTGTGTGTCGAGCCTGTAGAAGTGGTCTTGCATATATCTATAAAATGGTGAGATTCTGTGAAATACAAGAACCAATTAATATCAACGATATTTTTATCAACCTCATAAGTCCAAAAGTTACCAGTGATAATTGCATTATCCAGTTCAGGCGGCACAATTCCAAATGCTCCATTTCGAGCATCAATTTTTGACAATAGGAATTGATTAGGTTTTACCGTGAATTGTTTTTTAGTACCAATGTTGGCACCAATTTCTTCATCTCTAAGACTAATTCCGTTGTGATTAGTTTTGATAGTAACTCTTTTGTAAATCACATCATCTTTAATGTCAATTGGATTCTTAATTCTTTTCAAAAATGATTTGATTGGCTTTATTTCGTTTTTATTCGAGAATGTTTTTTGCTCAAATTCATTAATCAAATTTTGAAATTGAACAGTTTTCGCTTTAAGGTTCGAAATAGTTTTTGTTAAATCGATTTCTTTTCTTTCTGAAACGACTTGCCTTTTGATGTCTAAATCAAAATCAACTAAATCTTCAACCTTAACTTTCCATGCATTTTCATTTTCTTCTCTATTGTGCCACCAGTTAATAATGTCCGTGAATTCTTTAAAGTCAATTGGTTTCGTTTTTGAGTAACTTTTTTGATTTTCGGGAAATTTATGTTGATAGTACCAGATTTCTTTTGTTGGTTCACCCTTTTCAAAGAAAAGGAGATTAGTGCTGACCGTTGCAGGAAAGAAAGCAGTTTCAGGTAATTTTACAATAGTATGCAAATTGCATGTTTCTAAAAGTCTCTCTCTAATTCTTGCACCATCACCTTTTACACAACCATCTGGTAAAACAACAGCAGCACGACCGTTATTATTTAATAATTGAACCATCAATGCTAAAAACAACTGTGCTGACTCTTTGCTGCGAAAGTTAGCGGGAAAGTTGGTTTCTACTCCGTCCGCAATACTTGCCCCAAATGGAGGATTTGCAAGAATTA
>JAKQEZ010000747.1 GCA_029558435.1 Bacteroidota bacterium | reverse complement strand
AATTACTAAACTTAAAAATTAAAAACAAATGATTGATAGAATTACTGAACAGCCATTTTGCCAAACCAGTGTTATGTGCAGGGCGGTTGATAACCTTGAACTCCTTTTGTCGCAACCTGATGAAAGTGTAGATTTGATTTATTGCGATATTCTTTATGGAACGGGTAGAAATTTTGGAGATTATAAGGACTTAAAGCCAATACGAAGCGAAATAGAAAGCCACTACCTACCAAGACTTATTGAAATGAAACGAGTGCTAAAACAAAACGGCTCAATTTATTTGCAAATGGATACAAAAATTAACCATTGGATTAGATGCTTAATGGATGATGTTTTTGGATATGGCAATTTTAAAAACGAGATTATATGGGCGTATCGAAGTGGTGGAAAAACAAAAAAAACATTTAGCAGTAAACACGATATTATTTATTGGTATTCAAAAACCGAAATTTATACTTTTAATATTGAACAATTATACATACCAAATAAAAACGGAGGTTCATATAAAAAAGTAAAAAACGGAGTTGAGTACAATTACGACAAATCTTTACCTATTGATTGGTGGGATGATTTACCGCCTATGTTAAGTAGTTTACACAAAGATTATGTAAATTATGCAACTCAAAAACCAAAGGCATTAATTGAACGAATAATAAAAGCAAGTTCAAACGAAGGAGATACGGTTGCTGATTACTATTTAGGTAGTGGAACAACCGCAGTAGTTTGTAAAGAACTGAACCGAAATTTTATAGGTTGCGACATTAATCCAAAGGCTATTGAAATCACAAATGCTCGTTTAGATGCAGTTTCGTAGCCTTGCACATAACATTGTGACTGCGGAAAGGAAATTATGCTATTGGACAATTCAATCAAGCATGGGGAGCTTCCGAAGAAGTTACCGAAGTGTTTCGATTGTGAGAAGAAAGAAGGGACGACATTATTATATTAAGGAGTAACGCTATGAACAGAGGGTATCGTAACATTGATAAGAATCCAGATTTTCTGCCGTGTTCGAGATGCGGCGGGCGATTGCCAGTTGCAGACTTCGACATTG
>JAKQEZ010000009.1 GCA_029558435.1 Bacteroidota bacterium | reverse complement strand
CTCCATTCGTCGGCACATCGTGTACACTGGACCGTTGGTGGCAATGCTAACGGACACGACACCAAAAAATAAAATTAACCTAGAAAAGATAAATGCAAGAATATATACACGGAGCAAAATGGTGGAAATTTGATTTCCATAACCACACACCAGCATCAAACGACTTTGGAAAAGGAGATGCAACTCATATGGCAATCACACCTGAAAACTGGTTGCTTATGTATATGACAGCAGGAATAGACTGCGTTGCAATTACTGACCACAATTCGGGTGAATGGATAGATAAATTAAAAACTGCATTAGCTGCAATGGAAGCAGTTGAACCAAAACCAGCGGGCTATAGAAAATTATATTTGTTTCCTGGTGTTGAAATATCCGCTTCTGGTAATACTCATATCCTTGCATTATTTGACATTTCTGCTGATACAAAAAAGATACAAGCACTTTTAGGAGCTGTTGGCTTCCCTTCTGATCAATTTGGGACTTCCGATGCAGTTACTGAAAAATCTGTTGAGTTAGTAATAAACGAAATTCACAAAGCTGGTGGGATTGCAATTCCAGCACACATCGACAAAGCAAGTGGCTTGTTTGTAAATCAATCAGGCAACACTTTAAAGCAAACTTTAGCTGTTGAAGGTCTATTGGCAATAGAATTAATCGACAAAGCTTTTGCAAAACCAGATGTGTACACGCAATCAAAACTTAGATTAGCAGAAGTAATTGGAACTGACAGCCACATTGCAGCACAAGTTGGAACAAATTTCACTTGGGTAAAAATGGGGGAACCTTCATTAGATGCTCTTAAACTTGCTTTGCACGACAGAGAAGACGGAATAATCAGGAAAGACGAAATCACAATCGATCCAAATTCAATATCAAATCGATATTTCATAAAATCACTTTCTGTAACAAATGGATTTAAAGCAGGAAACGGAACACCATTAAAAACAGAGTTTAGTCCTTGGCTTACCTCTGTTATTGGAGGTAGAGGTTCAGGAAAATCAACCATTATTAATTACCTGAGAATTGCGTTATCTCGTATAGACGAAATGCCTGATGAAGTTCAATCTGAATTTGACAAGTTCAATCAAGTTGGACGTAAGAACGGCACAGGAATGCTTAGGAACGAAACAATTATCGAAATTGAAATTTTCAAGGACGGAAAGTTGTACTTAATCAAATGGAACAATTCTTCACATACACTCCAAGAGTTTGACAGTTCAACTGGAAATTGGAGTGCGCCAATAACAATTTCAAACGTCAAAGAACTGTTTCCAATACAAATTTTTAATCAGAAAGAGCTTTACGCACTAACGGGAAATCCATCAAAGCTAATTGAACTAATTGATTCACAATTTGACAAACCAGCTTGGGAGGAAGCAAAAGAGTTATTAATTAATCAATGGATTTCTAATCGTGCACAAAAGCGTAAACTTAATAATGCCATTTCAGAAGAAACAAATATTAGGGCACAATTAGGAACTGTAAACAATAAAATAGCTCTGTTCGAAAGTTCTGATTACCGAGAAACATTAAACAACTTCAATAAACTTACCGCAACGAACAAGTTTTTCTCAAATACAAATTCAAGTGTTTTAGGTTTTATATCACAGATTCTAAATGTAATTCAATCGGCTCCTGTAATAGAAGTACCTGAAACAATTGCTGATAAAGTAGTTGATGACTCATTGAGTTTCATACAAGAAATGAATTCTGCTCTTACCGGAGCAAAGGCAAAACTTGAAGAAGCCCTTCAATTATTAGAACCATACAGAGAAAATCTGCAAGGTAAATTAAACTCTCTTTCTTGGTTTCAACAATTTGAATCTGCAAGACAAGCGTATGCTGAAATTGCTGCTAGCATACAAGATTTAGGAACTGAAAATTACGAGACCTTAATTCAGCGCAGGTCAACGTTAACAGAGAAGCTTAGTTTAATAGAATCTCAAAAAGCAGAACTTGCAGTTTTAGATTTAGGTCTTGACGAACTTTATAACTCAATTATTGACAAAGAGAAGGAATTAAGAGCAAAACGTAATGATGTCATTTCAAGGTGGCGTGCTTTTGAAGATGCAGATAATCCATTCTTGATAATTGAATTGCAACCAATGGCTGACGTTGAAAATGCAAATTCTACAATTAGAGAACTGCTTCGTAAATCAGGTGGCGAATTTTCAAATGATATTTATGGGACCAATGATGATAATGGACAATCTTGGGGCTTAATATCAAGAATAATAAATGAACAGGAAACTACAAGGTGGCAAAAAAGACAATCTGAAATAGAGGAATTCGTTTCTGCAACAGAAGCCGACAAAAAAAATCTTGATTTACGTTTGGCAAGACACCTTGACTCTTTGAAGCAAAATACACCCGAAGACATTGATAGATTACTTGTTTGGGTTCCAGAAGACAAACTGATTTTGAAATTCAAAAAACAAGGCAGAGAGGAGGATATTCAAACAGGTTCAGCAGGTGAAAGAACGGCAGGTATGTTAGGCTTACTTTTAGCTTTAAATGATATTCCGCTAATTATTGACCAGCCTGAAGACGATTTAGACACTAAACTTATTTCCAATTTTGTTGTAGAGGGGTTTAAAAAGCTAAAGAAAAAAAGACAATTGGTTATTGTTACTCATAATCCAAACATAACAGTAAATGCAAATTCTGACAACGTTGTTCATATGGACTTTGTTGGAGGACAGGTTGTAAAAGCTGGAAACAAATCACTTCAGGACAAAGACATTAGAAATGCTGTTTGTGAGGTAATGGAAGGTGGTAGAGAAGCGTTGAACAAACGCTATTTTAGAATTTCAAAAGCACTAAAGAACTAAATGAATGACAAGGCAACAGAAAGAAGCACAGCCACCAACAAGCGTTTGGCTCAATGGCGGGTGAGGTGATTATTTGAACATTCTACCTCGCATCAACTTTTGTGGTGTATTGACAGTTTTGTGCTCCGAAATCCGCCACTGCGCCAAGCGCCAAACCGGTACACGTACATGCCTCCTAAACGTCGGCACGGCACATAGCCAACCGTTAGTCAGAATGCTAAAAAGACGACAATAAAGAATATGAACAGAAATATAACAACGATTGCGTTTGATGCAGATGACACTTTATGGATAAACGAACCTTATTTTCAGGAAGCCGAAAAACAGTTTTGTGTTTTACTTGAAAACTATCTTCCACAACATTCCGTTTCGCAAGAACTTTTCAAAACCGAAATGAAAAATCTTGACCTTTATGGTTATGGAATAAAAGGCTTTATGTTATCTATGATTGAAACAGCAAATCGTGTTTCCAACAAAACCGTATCGCTTGATGTGATAGGCAAAATCATTGAAATCGGTCATGAATTATTACAAAAACCAATTGAACTTTTAGAAGGCGTTCAAGAAGCTTTGGAAACTTTAAAGAACAATTATCGCCTAATTGTTGCAACAAAAGGAGATTTATTAGATCAAGAACGCAAACTCAAAAAATCGGGATTGGAGCATTATTTCCACCATATCGAAATTATGAGTGAAAAGAAAACAGAAGATTATCAAAAGCTATTGAAGCATTTGGATTGTAAACCCGAAAACTTTTTGATGTTGGGCAATTCTATAAAATCCGATATTCTTCCCGTATTAGAATTGGGTGCAAATGCAGCGCACATCCCCTATCATGTCACTTGGACACACGAACAACAAGACCACAATCTACAACACGAAAATTTTATTCAGCTCAAATCAATAAACGAAATTATAAACCTCCTAAAATCAGAATGAAAAAATTAATTGATATAGAAAATTGGAACCGTAAAGAACATTTTTTGTTTTTTTCAAAATTTTCCGAACCTTTTTTTGGTGTAACGGTAATAGTGGATTGTACCATTGCTTATGCAAAAGCCAAAGAAAAGCAAGTTTCATTTTTTCTTTTTTATTTATATCGAGCATTGAAAACTGCTAATGAAATTGACAATTTCAGGTATAGGATTATTGATAACCAAGCCTACGAATTTGAAAAGATAAATGCTTCGCCAACCATCTACCGACCCAATGGAACATTTGGTTTTGCCTATATAGATTATGAAAAAGACGAAGCCCAATTTTACAAAAAAGCTTTGGATGAAATTGAAAAAGTTCAAAACTCAAACAATTTTTTACCGGCAGGTTCGCGAGACAATGTAATTCATTTTTCTGCAATTCCTTGGATTGATTTTACCAGTATTTCACATGCAAGAAATTTTTCGTACCCGGACAGTTGCCCTAAAATTTCGTTTGGCAAAATGACGGAGAAAGACGGCAGAAAAACCATGTCTATTTCCATTCACGGCCATCATGCTTTAATGGACGGCTTTCACGTTGGACTATTTATTGACCAATTTCAAAAACTAATGAATGAGTAAAAATAGTACGAACCGCTAACATTATGACAAATAGAAGAAAGTCCTGAGGAAGCGAAAGCCCCGAGCGTGTGCTTCGACAAGCTCAGCATACAAATTCAGGGCATTTTGCTATTTGCCATTCAGCGACACCGGACTGTGGAGCTCCTATTTCTCTCTAGGTGGTTTTTGTAGCATTTTTTCATTTCGGTTTCTTTCTATTTTTTGGTTTTTATTTTGTACAATGCTTCTGTTCTCACGACTTTGCTTGCATTTAGACACATAGCTTACCTTACCCATGATTGAGCTGTTTAGCTGAGAGAATTAATCTCCAACCATTTTATCCCGAACTTATCTACAAAGGCATCAATGAATCGCACTTCATGATTTGCAGAAATAGTACCTATACAGGGCCTGTCGAAGTACCTTTAAGTGTAGAAAATGTGATTTGGAAATGGTCGAGACGTAATATGGTAGGCATTTATGAAAATATTATATTTAAACCATGAAGTTACGAAAAAGCGTTGTATTTTTGATGGAGTTTTTGAATGTTTCTTCACAGACTGCCGTTGTGCACAACCTTATGGCGACACCTCAACCTCTTAAACTCTATCGTTGACAGACAAAAATAATTTGACAAGGAAGTGAAAAGAACAATAAAGTATTACAGAATAATATGGCTCAAATATGACTTACCAGCCGGACTTTCAGTTTTTCTTGTCGCTCTTCCGCTTTGCTTAGGA
>JAKQEZ010000008.1 GCA_029558435.1 Bacteroidota bacterium | reverse complement strand
CAGTTTCGCTATTCGGCTTCAGTTCCAGCCGACGAATAACGCCGAGCAATAGAATAAACAACGAACTTTTAGTTATAAATTTAGCTGCGGTTACGGGCTGACGATTTTCAAATACCGCCACATCGCCAAGCCGTGTCCGTTGGCGGAAATGGCAAAGCGACACTGCAACCATCGGGCGACAGGCAGAAACTTGATAACTTTTGGACATTTAACCCGACAATTTGACTAAATTTGACCGAGATAAATTTTTAATATAAGACGACTTGAAAACTCATCATAAAATAATAAATGGAGATAGCAGACAAATGACTGAATTGCCTGACAATTCGGTGCATTTGGCTATTACTTCACCACCCTATTGGCAGTTAAAGGACTACGGGACTGATAATCAAATCGGCTTCCACGACAGCTACGAAAACTACATTAACAACCTGAATTTGGTTTGGAAAGAGTGCTACCGCACTCTTCACAACGGTTGCAGGTTGTGTGTAAACATTGGCGACCAATTTGCCCGTGCCGTTTACTACGGACGTTATAAAGTTATTCCTATCCGTGAAGAAATAATCAAATTCTGTGAGAACATCGGATTTGACTATATGGGTGCAATCATTTGGCAAAAAGTAACGACATCCAACACTACAGGCGGTGGAGTTCAAATGGGTTCATATCCTTATCCAAGAAATGGCATTTTGAAATTGGACTATGAGTTTATTCTTGTTTTCAAAAAATTAGGTGACAGTCCGAAACCGACAAAAGAACAGAAGGAACTTTCAAAAATGACAGCCGAAGAATGGAACACGTTTTTTGCAGGGCATTGGAATTTTGCAGGAGCAAGACAAAGCGGACATATTGCAATGTTTCCTGAAGAATTGCCAAGAAGACTAATCAGAATGTTTTCGTTTGTTGGCGAAACTGTTCTTGACCCATTCGCAGGAAGCGGAACAACTGCATTAGCAGCAAAAAATTCAGATCGAAATTCAGTTGGATTTGAAATCAATCCCGAATTTATTCCAATCATCAAAGAAAAATTAGAAGTTCATCAGAAGGATTTGAACGGGACGACTTTCGAGTTTATGCAACAAAAACCCATTACAACTGACTTTGAAAAGGAAATTCAAAAACTACCTTACGTTTTCAAAGACCCACATACGCTTGACAAGAAAATTGATGTAAAGAAACTTCAATTCGGTTCTAAGATTGACAAGGATAGTTCAAGCAAACGAGAAGAATTATATACTGTTAAAGAAGTTATCAGCCCTGAAAAAATTCGATTGAGCAACGACCTGACAATAAAACTTATTGGAGTAAAGGAAGACCCGATAATTAACGGCAAAGCAACATCATTCCTGATTGAAAAAACAAAAGGGAAGCGAGTGTTTTTGAAATACGATAACGTAAAGCATGACAGCGAAAACAACTTGCTTTGCTATCTCTACCTTGAAAACAAAACATTCATCAATGCTCATTTAATCAAAAACGGTTTGGTGCAAGTGGACAGTAATATTGATTTCAAATACAAAGACAAATTCATCAAACTGCAAAATGAACAAAGCACAAATTAAAGCACAGATACTTGCTATCATCAACAACACTAATGGCTATATAATTGCAGATGATATTTATAATCAATTACTTCAAGTAGTTGACCCAGGAAGAACGCAAGAAACAATTAGAAAATACATTAGAGAGTTAGTCAATGAGCAACACAATTTAATTGGCAGTTCAAATCAAGGGTATTTTAATATTAACACACCTCAAAAGGCACAAGAAGCAATAAATTATCTTTTAAGCCGTATTCCTGATTTACAAATGAGAGCCAATAATCTTAGAGCAGTTTGGAATGCTGCAAATCCTAACAATCAAATTTAATATGAGCAAAGAATATTTATCAGGTTCAGATGGATACAATCTGAAATTTAAAAGAGAGACACTATTAAACTATGGCATGAACCGATGGGGCTTAAACAAAGCTCACAGCGTAGGTTCAACTTCTGAATTGATAAGGACTTGTGCTCCCTCAAAATATGAAGAATGGGAGCATTTTTATTTTACACAAGCGAAGCAAAAAAAGAAAGATGGACTTCCGATTACAAGGGAATATATTGCAGGTCTTGGTCAAACTCTTTACATCAAACTTTCGGAAGTTGTTCAACACGAGCTTGAACAGATTACAGAAGAAGAATGTGTTGATTACGCCTACAACCTTGTTCTTAACCGAACTTACGAAGGTTACAAAACAGAAATAGAAACAATTTACGGACAGCTTGAAGGTGCAATTGGTCAAAAAATTGAGCCAGCACCCGACAATTGGGATAGAACTTACAGCGTAGATTTCTTTGTAAAACTAAATGACAAACATATTGGTATCCAAATTAAACCAATTGCATCGGGACAGGCACTAAATCAATACCAATGGATTGAAATGCACCGAAAAAACCACGAGAGATTTGAAAAGGAGTTTGGTGGCAAAGTATTTTTTGTTTTTTCAACAAAGAGTTCAAGCGGGACAAAAAAGATTTACAACACCGAAGTAATAGACCAAATTATTACAGAAATCAAGCGACTGACAACGTGAGAACAAGAGCCACATCCGCCAACATCGGTCACTGTTGCACAACAATAATTTCAAAAATTCTCGTCTGTAGTCTCCCTTTACAGGCTTTCTGAAGCTTTTATACCCCGGCTACTTTTGATTTTATACAAAATACAGCGGTGAACGGAAAATTTTTCCCGGCTGCATGG
>JAKQEZ010000644.1 GCA_029558435.1 Bacteroidota bacterium | reverse complement strand
GGTCGGGGTTATTTCATTTAAAAAAGCGACCCGATTAGGGCGCTTTGTAAGAGTTATAACGTTTGGCGGCTTTGCGAAGGTGGCGATTTTCACCACTAAACTTCAATCGAAGCACTAAGTTTTGATTAACCACTTCACTGTCATACGAAGCACTGAACCGCCACTTTTGCAAAACCGCTGTTAGGCAATCGTGCTTCTTTTCATGTGTGTTTAGTAGTTGACCACTTTGGTATTCTGTCAAATGTATATATCCGCTTTGCATAGATATCTTAATTTACAATATCTACAAACCTTATGATTTTGTCTTCTTTCCAGTTCATGATTTTCACATAAGTCCCATTATGATTTTTCGCTGTCTTATTCTCGCATCCGGCACATGGTTTTTCTACTATACGGTCATCTTCTTTGCCGAATAAAGTTACTTCGCCTTTGATAGTTATTGTCTCTGTTTTACAACTCAATGGTATCACATATTTTAAACCATCCATTTGAAAGATGTTCCAAACGATAATTTCTGCAATCTCCTTTTGATGCTCTAAACTCGGGTTTTTTTTAAATTTATCTTTGTAATAATCAATAAACGTATAAAGGAGATTTTCACGAGCTATTAGTAAACTATCTCCTTGCCATTCATAACCGTATGAACTTTGAAAGGCAATTTTTGCCCATTTTATCCATTCATCTTGAGTGTTGCAGTATTTTGAAACGAAACTTAATTTTTTATCTAAAAATCCCACTCGTTTTTTTAGTGGCAGTAATTCTTGCTTATCAGAAACGGGGTCATAACGAGATACAATAAAAGGAGCTTCGCCACAAGTGATTTCTAGTTTTAGCAACGAAACATATTCTTGCCAGTTGTTTTTTGTAACACGTTTGTTATCACAAGCTTCATTCATTTGTTTAACAATACTAAGTGGTGTGAATACCTCTGCCTTATCTCTGGTTCGTAAAAGTTGTTCTTCTTTACTTTTTACGGAACGTGGTTGTATTAATTTGCCATTTTTGCCTGTTACCAAATCCGAAGTTATAGGGGCAAATGAAGCAAATTTCTTTCCTTTTTGTTCATACGAATCTGTAGCCCATAAAATAGTATTTCCCGTGGTTTTATCTTGCAATAGAATATCCAGAAGACTATCTTTTTTTAATAGATAATCTTCACGGATGTCTATTCTCGATGTATCAATTACTTTCTTCATCAATTAATAACCTTAGTCCATTGGTTGGATTTTATTTTCTATAAACATTATTTCCTCATTACTTAGATGATATTTCTTGTATAACTGTTGGTCTATATCTGAAATTGATTTTGACCAGTCGATGTCTGAGTTTTCAGTGAAGTTTTGCAACGGTACGAACTGATAAACATTTTGATAAACATTTTGAGAAGTTTTTAGTAATCCAACTACATATCTAAAAAATTTAGTTTTAAAATATGAAAGTAATGACATTGCTTCATATTCCGTTTCAAATGAACCGATGGGTATTAAAGAATCAGTACAAACCGAGTTTGGCTTTCCTATAAATGCTTTCCCTAAAATTGCTACCTGTTTGTTGTCAGTTAATAAACCTGCACCACCGTTACCCTTTGAAGTGAAAATTTTCCATTTATCAGCAATGTCTATATTTTTATTAATATATCTCTTTTCGATATATCTTATTTCTTCATATTTACATCGTAATTCATAACTACCATCAAAATAATATTCTTTTGAAATCAAATTAACATTTTTACCAACAATACCAAAAGCATTCCTACCTTGAGTAATTGAAGTCATTGATACAAAATTAGATGAATTGATTTTTTTAATAAATTGATAATTTCTTCCGTTTGAAAGAATAATATCAAAACCTTCTTCAAATAGAGGTCTTTGCATCATTACAATATTTTCTGAATCATAATGCTCTGTAAAATCAACTAAACCTATATATCCATTTTCAACAATAAAGTAATTTACACCTCCACTTATTTCAACATCTGAAAAAATAACTTTTGAATTAGAATAGTTTACTATTTTTCTAAAATTGTTATTTTTTTTAATAAACTCTCTTAATTTAATAAATGATTTATCTTGAGCATCACCTGTAAACCACCTAGAAGGAGTAATCAGACAGAGGTATTTAGGTTGTAATTTTATACCTTCTTCTATAAATAGTGGAAATAATTGTTTACTCAAAGATTTGTTGTCAGCTACATCACTAATATTTTCCTGATATGGCGGATTTCCCACTACTGCATCAAATTTCATATTTTCTTTTAAATTAAACAGTTCTTGTAATTTTTGTTTTGCTTTGCCTTCTTTGGCTTCTGGTGTAATGTCATGTTGTACAAAGTTATTGCGAGAAATCTTGTTCTCAACATCAAAACCAAGAATATATGATTGCGTAATGCCTTGTAATATGGGCGTAGGGGCCAGTCCATACACTTGGTTCTCCAGAATATGTTTCAAACAATCTTCATCACTTTGGTAGTGTTTTCTAGTGTTAGCAAACAGTTTTTTTACAATCTCGGTAATGTACATACCCGATTTCATGTACAAATCTATAAATGTACTGTCGGTTCTGGTAAACAAACTTGGGTCGTGCTCTTCCAATTGGTTAATCATCATTTGCACCACCTTTTTCGGAGTAAAAATTTGATTGGTTTTTTGGTTGGGAATCAACTCAAAAATATCTTCTTCTGCCGTAAAATAGTTGGCTAATTGGTCTTTTTTAAGCCTAAATTCGGCAATAGACGCATTGAATCGGTATTTGTTGAATACGCCTTGAAACCTTTTCCGTTCGCCATCTTCCTCATAATCAAAACCATCACGCAGTTTATGAAATTCTTCTTTGGTAATACTAGTGAGTTCAAGGAAATCATTGTCGTCAATTTCTAAATCAAAATTATCAATGGTAATTTCATCTTTCGAATCATTAGCCATGATGAACATAGGAATGGTACGTGTAAAAGAACGCAATCTATCTCTTATTTCATCTTCTTTGGTTTTCTGAACCTTTTCTACCTTTTCATCTTCTTTTTGTGTGACTTTATTCGTAACAAAATCCAACTCAATGGTATCAATCAATCTTTGTTTCAGAGCCTCGCTATCCTTTACCTCGGCATTATTAAATTCTTCGGCAAGAGCTTTAACTTTTTCTTCTATTTGTTTGGTTACCTCCTTGGTCTCGGCTTGGGTTGCTTTATAAACTTCTTTATACTTTGCAATCAGTGGCTCGGCAACTTCTGACACTTTTTCAACTAATTCATCAGCTTGAATTTGTTCGGCATTCAATTCCAATAAATTGTCAACAACTCTTTCGGTATTTGTTTTGAATATTTTTTCCCCAAGAATAATTTCCGTGTTTTGATTGATTTCTTTTGTTTTGTTGTTGTTTACAGCTTTGGCATCGTCTAAATCAAGTGTGTTTGTTGATCTCTGAACACGCTTGTTTTTTTCTACTTGCATTTTATCTAAGATGTCCTCTACTTCTTTCGGGAAATTGAAAACACCTTTCAGGCTGTCATTAAACAGAAGATTCGTCATAAAACGAGCTTGCACAATCTCTGTAGCAGCCAACGCATTCGGGAATGTTAGCACCTTATTGGCATCTAGTTCAATCATTTCCCCATTTACATCTTCCGAGATTACAGGAAAGAAGTTCAGAAGTTCTTTGATGTTTTCTTCTCTGTCCTTTTCGGTAATTTCACCTTTTACTGCTTTCGGATTTAAGCCATTAGCAAACTGGTCATAAATCTCCAATACACGAGTAGGAGCAAAATCAAAAAGGTAGGCAGATTTTTTAAAGTACAATTCGCCATTTCTAAACTCCTTAAAAGGATTTTGAGCTCGAAAAGCCGCTTGCATATACAGCGAAGGCGATTTAATATCGGTAAGCATCAAAACGGCTGTCCACTCTTTAACAGTTACCCCGGTGGTTAGTTGTCCGCAAGAAAGGGTAATGGTTTTATCATTTTCAGCAATGGCTTTTTTTACCTTTTGAAAAGAAGATTCGTTTGCTTTAAAATCGTTTTCTTCTTCTTCAAAACTTCTACCATCTCCTGCTGCAACTATTACTTTATAATCTTTGAAAATAGGGTCTTCTTTAAGTAGTTTTTCCAAAGCTTTTACAGAATCCACTCTATTGCCTACATACCAAAATGTATGTTTTAGTTCTTCTCTCAGTTCAGGTGTAGAGAAAGGATACTTTTTGTTCGTTGAAAGATTTTTTAAAAACTCCTTAACGTCATCTTCGTGTACAAACTTTTTGTCTTTCGCTCTAAAAAACTCATTCAAGTCAAAAGCATAATCTCTTGTTTCATTGTCAATTTCAATCCCCTCATTTACTTCATCTGTAATCATTTGTGAAATACGATAAGTAAACAGTTTTAGGTCGGATAAATCAGTATGTTCTCCTGTTTCTCCTTCTTCAAGCTCTAGCTGTTTGATTTTTTGTTCATCAAGATAAGTCCAATTGTAAATGGCTTCTTTAGGAAATTTTTCATTAGCCAATGCTTTGAACGGAGTTCCCGATAGATGAAGGGTGTGTTTACGTTTAATAACATCAAAAGCAGCATCTGTTCTTCCTGTATCAACTCCTTCATGGGCTTCATCAATAATCAATAAGTCCCATTCCAAATCAGCCACCCAGCGTAATTTATTGTAATTCCCTCCAAAGTATTTAGAGCCTTTGAGGTCTTGCAAAGAAAGAAATGTAATAAGTGGTTTGATAGGTCTTGTCGCAATATGCTGCTCTCTTGTGAGAGTGGCTCTATTTTTTAAAGAAGAGGTTTCTGAAATAAAATTATATCCGTCAACAAACATTTCAAAATCATCAAACCAAGAGTTGGCGATGGCAGGTCTGTTGGTTACAATAAGCACTTTGTTAGCCCCTAGTCGTTTTGCTAAGTCATAACTTGCAAGGGTTTTACCAAATCGAGGCTTGGCATTCCAAAGAAATTCTCCTTTTTCGGTTTTCTGAAAATAGTCAATAGCTTTTTCAACAGCTTCATTTTGTTCAAAACGCAAGGTGTAATCAATTTTACCGTTATCGTTTTGTAAAGCTGAAAACTTTTCTTTACGGAATAAATCAAATAAATCTTTTGACTTGAGCGGTTCTCCATTAAAGTAGAACCATTCTTGCCCTAGTTCCCATTTTCTTTCAATGCCTTTCTTTTCAAGAAATCTGTGGAATACTTTGTCAATAAAAGACTCATCACTGTCCTTAAAAAAAGCAGGTGCACTCCATAACAATTCATATTTTAATCTAATAGCAGCTGTTTTTACTTGCTGTAATATTCTATTGTGCACATCTTTATGCTCAGTATATCCTATTTTTTGTGAACCTTCATTTGGCTTTAGTTCAGGAAGAGTGTAGGAATATATCTGAGGATATACAACTTTATAAGATTTTATGTTTTGTGTTATGTTACTCATAATCTCTTTTTAAAACTTATTTTTCATTGTTGTTCAGGTGTCTTTTAGCATGTTGCCTAACGGACAAGTGTATGAAACGTGGCAGATTGCGTGGCACCTATCTGTCAAACTGCCATGCAGTTTGAGCGGGCTACAAACCTTGAGATTAGGACTTTCCCTGCCATGTTTTATACACAGTGTTATGCCTTCGCCCTTTTTTCTTCTGTCTGTTTATATGTCATTGTTTCCCGTTTTTGTCGGCGCGTTGACTTGATAGATCTTTTGCATTTTGTTTGGTTCTGTGTGTTGGAAAAAATGCAAATGTGCTGCCAAAAGCGTTGGTATTTAGTTTATTATTGATTTAAAATAACCATATTCTTTATTTACAATTAAATTTCTGTCAAGGTATAAGTTTGATAATTCACAAGTTGTTTCAGGTGTCAAAGTACAGGAATGACAGGCTGCTAAATTGAGTTGACCTACACCTTGTCCGTCCGATTCTATGCAAATCGGGTCGGAAGAACAATCTGTCGCCCTGAAAATAGCACTATTAATAATATCTCCCAGATTCTCCATATCGTTGCATAAGTTTGAAAGTCCACCCAAATACCCATCTGTTCCGTCAAAAGCCGAGATTAAAAATCCGTGCATTGTTTCACTAACATATAATCTTTCAGACAAAGAAGATACAGGATAACCGCAAACATATTCCAGTTCACGCATTAGTAAATGGGAAAGCGTATGAATTAATATCTTTCTTGGCGTTAAAGTTTTTGCAATAATCTGGTGCGATTTCCAATCGGCATTTTGAGCGTTCGACTTTATCTTTTCTGTTCGTTCAATCACTTCCTGTTGTTTCTCCCATTGTTCTAATTTTTCCCTGTCTAAAACAAACAAAATTCCTTCTCCGTAACTTTCCAATGCCGGTAATGTTTTTGTGTCAAAACTGTTTTTAGAAATAGATTGCCTTTGAACGGTATATTCATATTCGTTCTGATTTTGCAGGATTGAATCTATATCAATCGGTTCATTTCGGGTAAAAGAAGTTTGAACGGTAGTCCTTTTTAACTTATCAATTTTTACTAATTTGGAAAAACCGTTGATTTGTTCGCTGCAATCAATTATACGAAATTTGATTTGTTTGTTATCAGGCTGTTCTTTTTCCAGAAAATAATTGTATTCTGTTTGTCGGTAGGTATTGTCGGGAATGTATTTAATGTCGCCTGTTTCTAAATACTGTTGAATGAGTTCTTTGTCTATTTTTTTCTGAACACTTACCAATTGAACTATTTGTTCGTCTGTAAATTGCCCGCTTTCGACCATATTATCAATATCAATCCTTATTTCGGGTGAAAGCGGATTTTGTAATTCAGGAATATACAAACTGCTCAATGTATTTGCATAATAAACGCTGTTGCTTGTTTTCAGTTTTACGCTTGTTATGGCTGTACATTCTTCCTCGTGAAACTTGCCATTCAATTGTCCTAACCAGAATTTTTTACCGTTACATTTTTGCTCGTAATTAAAAATACCTTTCAGGTTTGCTTTTTTTCCACAGCTTTTACACTCAATCCAGATACCGGATAATTCGGTGTTTTCACGACTTATTTTGTAAACTAATTCTTGCTTGTCTCCACAACATTTTTCACGTTTTAATTGAGGTCCCTTTGGTTTTTCATTTTTGTTTTCGTCTTCGTTGTCTTCCTCGTTGGTTCTGTCGGTCGGTAAACGATTGTTCCAAAACTCCCAGGGTAAATCCTGAATATGCCCGTTAGTGCATGTCATTACAAACCTGATTTGCTCCAAATGGTTTTCCTTACAATCTTTATTGCTGCACTTTGGCGGATTAAAAAACTCTCGCTTTTTTCCTGCTGCTAACCACCTTTTTAACCATTCATCGTAGGTCGCTAATCTGCCACATTTAGGATTGGTACAATAAAACCACTTCGGGAAATAGCTTGCTTTTGGTTGTACATGGTGTAAAAATGAATCTCTGTCGGTAGGAATTGCCACCAAATGTTTAAGGTTTGGAAAACGATTTTTCAGGCGTTGCAACAAACGGTCGTCTTTGATAATGTAATGAGCCAGTTTTTCGTTTAAATCGGCATATCCCCAACTATCAAATGTTTCTATGATAATGGAATTGTCGGTTGTTTCAATTAGCGAACCAATACCGCCGTAATTGGAAATATGTTTACTCCTTCCGTGTTTTATTTTATCGTTTGGCATAGCTTAATATTGTCTGATTAGTATTTCTGCGCTTGGCTCTACGCTTCGCATGGATTGCATTGCCGTTAATGTTTCATCGTCATTTTTCTTTTCCTGCATCGGAACAATTAACGATTCTTTCGGGTGGTTCGCCCAATAGTATTTCAAATCATTTTGCGCCTCAATTTTATATTTCCAGTCTCTTAATATATCGTCTAATTTTTCTGTGATAAGTTGTAAGTCATTTTGAGCAAACTTGTGATTTTGAAATAGCTGTATCAGGTTGTTTCTTAGTTTATCTTTTACACTGCTGTCAATTAGTGCAGTTGCAGTGTCATTAGCCGTATATTTTGTTGTGTGCCTGAAATAAGCAAGTATAAGCGTGAACAGCATTTTATCCAAAGCATTTTCGGCAAAAGGCGTTACGCTCAAAGGTTCAACCTGTTTGTAAAAAGTTTTGTGGAACTGGACAAAATCTTCAAAGTAAGATAAATCACGGCTATTGAAAGGGTCGTAAAGCGTTAAAACCAAACCTTCGTTTTTCCGCGCCACACGGCTGCTTGCCTGTATGTATTCTGCCGTATTTGGCGGCATCCCGTTCATTACCATAATGCCCAGCCTGCCCACGTCAAGCCCAACGCTAATCATATTGGTTGCCAAAACCAAGTCGTAAGCCTTGCGTTCTTTAATGTTTCCGTCAAATTGAATTTCCAATTTGTCTAAATTCTTTTTGATTCTTTCGTTCGGGATACGGCTTGTTAATTCAATATTCCGATACGAAAGTTTATGGTAGTTGTTGGCTGTTGTATCGTTATTGTCCAAATACCGAACTTGTAGTTGTTTGATAATCGGCTTTAACTCTGAATTAATTTTATTGGAAAATCGTCCGATTTCTTTCAGGCTTTTGAAATACGACAAAATTGTCCAAAAACTATCTGCATCTTTTTTGTCAGTGGCATTTTTCCATATTTCCAACCTTGCGTAAAGCAGGGAAGCCAATAGTTGTAGATTGGTAACAACCGTTGTTTTTCCTGTTGGTAAAATACCAATGTATTTTCTTTTGCTTTCTTCAATTACTTTTGAAAAGAACGTATCGTCGGCATTGGTGGCGTATTGTGGAAAAATTCTTGCTTCCCGCCCGTACAAACCCTCAATTTGTTTGTCCACATTTTTAACTGTGGCAGTGGAAGCAATAATTTTAGGATTGTCGCAAAGTTGCAACAAAGCATTTTCAAATAAGCCGACTAAACTGCCCAACGTACCGTTAAGCAAGTGCAATTCGTCCTGAATAATCAGTTCGGGTTTTCGGTTTGCACCATTATTGAAAAAAGTAGTTGCTTCGCCCTTCCAAGCCAGTGTTGCAAATTTATCAACAGTGGCAAAAAGAATTGTTGGCGGTTTTGAATAAACATCGTCATCAATCAGCACAACAGGCAATCCGCCGTTTTTTTCCGAGAAATGGCAATTCTCATTCAGGCAATGGCTGTGTAATTGTGTTCTTCCTATTCTGTGTCCGATTTGATAAGTTGCTTCTTTTTCCGATAATCGGGAAATAATTTTGGTATTGCACCACTGGCAATTTGATAACTGAAAAGGGTTTACAACATAGCTATCGCCTTTGTTTAGTTTATTCTGTGTCGCTTCTAACTTCTTTTTGGCATCTTTCAGATAATTTGGAATGGTTTGTTTCCCTACCCAAAAACCAATGGAAATTTTACTGTCGCCTAAATCTTTATAATAGCTTCGGATAAATTCGCAGGCTAAAATCATTTTTGAAGCCCGCTCAAATTGTTGTGCCGAAAGCAACCGCAATGTGTAGCGAATTATGATATTTACCCCGTCATAGTTGTTTGGATATTGTATTCTGCGCCAAAAAATAAGAAATGCGGAAACGGCTAAATAGGCTTCTGTTTTTCCGCCACCCGTGGGGAAATACAACAGGTCGATTAATTCTTTTTCTTTACTGTCTTCTTCTGCAAACGAGGTCAGACATTGTAGTATAAACGCTAACTGAAACGGTCGCCATTCGGGTACTCTGTCAGACGGAAAAGGCAGTGAGGCATAATCTTCAAACTTATGTTGCAAAATTTCATTTCGTTCCCAAACTTCAAAACCTTCCTTTTTATTGCTAAAATGCTGCTGGTTTTGAAACATTTGCAGGTAAATAGCAGTATTGGCTAACCGGAAAGCCCGCAAGGCATTTTCATTTTCCGACAATAATTTTATCCCATTGCTAATTCTGTTATAAATCTGCTCACATTTGGCAATGTTTTTCAATCCCAACTCATTTCCGTTAGCGGATTTCCGTTCATTTTCAATCCAATTTTTGTAGGCTTCGGCAACCTGTCTGAGATTTGAAATAATGTTTTCCCTGTTTGTATTATAAACGGACAGATTTCTAATATTCAGAATGTCGCCTTTGATTTTGTCAGTTTCGGAACTTTGGCTTTTTACGTCATATTCGGGCAAAAAAGTTGATTGTATCCATTGCGTCGTGTTGGGCGATTGGGCATTTTCCCACGTGCAGGCTGTGTTATGCCCTATTCCGAAAGCCAATTTGTCCCGATAGAGATAGTCCAGCATTTTGTCTTCATCTGTTTTGTACAGGTGTGCTTTGTAATCTCTGAACGGTAAAAGTTTATCGCTCTCAATCCTGATTTTAGTTTGAAAACAAGACAGTTGATTTACTTTTTCTTTTGAAAGTGAAAATTTGTCTTTCGGAATTAGGGTTTTGTTTTCAATAACGGCTTTGATATAATATTTGTCTGCATAATCGGTGTAAAGTTTTAAATGGAAAACAAGGTTTTCTTTCATTTCCTTGCTCCAATTTTCGGTATTGCAGTTTGGTTGTTCCGATAATTTTAATTCAATGTGTTGATTGGTTGCATCGAGAATATTGGCAATGCTTATTTCCAACTCAATGCAATTATCGTTTCGTTTGTATTTGTCTTTGAAAAACAGTTTTGTAATGGTTTTATATAGTGCGTGGTCGTAAGACGTATTTTTTCCTAAAGATTTTAAACTGTCCTGAAAATGCAGATATTCTTCGGTTCTTTTCCCGTCTTTGGTTCGCTGAATTTTTTTGGTTTGTGATAGTGTTTTGCTTTTTTCATCATAGCTTACATAATGGATTAAACCGTGTTCGCTCAACAGGTTTATTCCTTCGCCACTGTATGGAATTTTAATTTCGTCATATTTGGCTTTGCTGTAATTGCCAAAATTTATGATTGCGTTGAACCTGTCGCAGGTGTTTTCAACGGCAAATGTTATCCCGAAATGAGAGGGAAAAAAAGTATTTGCGGTGTATTTTGGTTGGGTATCTGTTTTATCGGTTTCGTCCTCATCTTCTTCAAATATTTCTCGCTCTTTAGTTTCAGATTCGATTAAGTCAGAAGTTAAATCGGTAGTATCGTCCGCATCTTCATCTTTCATTTCCTGTTCGCCATTATCGCCTGCGTTTGGCTGTAATTGTTTGGGGAACAGAATACCTGAGAAATACCGTTGCAAAGGTTTTCCTTCAATAACTTCATCGCTAAAATCATCTTTGCACCGGAAAATGTCCGAACCCGGACCGATAATTTCTTTTTGGACACGTTCAATAACAATATTCCTGTTCTTTTCTATGCTCATAATTCAATCTGTTGTAAGGTTGTTTCTTCCAATGTTTCAATGTTATCGCAAAATACTTTCTTGTCGGTTACAATGTGTATCGGCATAAAATCATCAACAAAAGTTTGCAAAGTATTTTCATTGAAATTTCTTTTTTGCAGGATTTCCCCGATTTTCTTTTTCATTAAAAACAAACGCAATTCCTGTTTCAAACCACGTCCAAGTACAATCATTGTGCTGTTATAGGTGGTTTTTGATTTGAGAATTGGTTTTAAAATAGCGTCAATTTCATTATCCGGTTTGTCGTGATAATATAACCTGAAAATCGCCCTTAAATCATTGTTAAACATAGGGAACTTTCTGTAACCTTTTCCATACGTTGCTAAGGTAGCAGGCAATATTCTAAGCCCTTTTTCTTTCAACTTTTGATAAAGAAAATCATCGCTCATTTTATGTCTCAATTCATTAATGAGTTGTTTCCAATATATGGCGTGTTCTTCTACTTTTCCAAAAATATCGGGTTCGGTTTCAACGGCAACCTGATATAAATTTTCTGCCAACTCCTCTTTGGGATAAATCCTTATTTTATTGCCAACTCTAATTTCACGCGATTTTACTAATTCACCTTTTTCTGTAAAAACCGTGTCGTTGCTTTCTAAAAACAGGATTGCCCTATTAGAAGTTACTTTGTAAATGAGTTTATCATCAATCTCGTTAAGCAATAAATCACATTCGTTTTTGTAGCCTTCGTAAGCCTTGCCGTTCATTTCGTCTAATCGGGAAACAATACCGTTAATAGTTGTGCTAATATCGGTTACGCTGTCCCTTGTTCCGACATATTCAACACCACAAATTTTAAAGCGGTCTGTTGATTTTATTTCTTCTTCAATCAGTTTTTTTCTTTGGTCGAGATACTTGTAATACAGATTTTTTTCCTGTTTGTAAAGGATAAGGCGTATTTCGTTGTCCAGATTGTACAGGTAATCAAAATCCTTTTGTCCGTTAAATGAATGGAAAACCAGAACTTTATTTTTTGTATCTGCTTTTTTCAATGACGAAAAGGATATGACTTCAACTTTCCTGTTTCTGATATTCCTGCCAACAAAATCCAAATCATTGTTGTCGAAAACGGCGATTGTTTTTTTGTCTGTTTTGTTCAGAAACTTTAAAAGGACTTGTTGTTTGGGCAGATTTTCTTTGAGATAATAAAGTGTTTCGAGTAATCCGGCTTTGGGATTGTTTCCGTTAAGATAATCTACTGTGTAACCGCCTGTATTGTCCAATGCTCTTTCCAATTCTTTGTTTATCGTGACCCGTTCAATCAGGTTTTCAACAGTTTCTTGTTGAATGGCATTTATGGCAATGCGCAAAATGTTTCCGTAAGATTTTAATTCAAAACCAAATTCTGAATTGACGAAAGATATTGTCTCATCAAGTTTATTGATAAGTTTGTCCAATTCATTGTCCGGTATGTTTTTGAATTTAATCATAAAGCGTTTACGATTTCAATTTCTTCTTTAAACCAATTCCAACAAGGAATTGCCTGATTTTTTTCAGGCAAAAAGCTATTTGATACAACGATAATATTAAACCCGAAACGAGGTTTATCCTGCAATATTTGTTCTATTTTATCTGCTTCTGTATCAAATACAACTATTGTTTTTATTTTCTCGTTTCTCAAAAGCAGGTTTTGATAACAAACTTCATATTTTGGGGTAAAATAAACCAGACAATTATGCAGGGCAGGAATTGACCTGATTTCTGACACATTGTTTTCTTCTCTTGGGTTTGGTAAATAGGTGCAGGGAATTTTATTCCTATTCGGCAGACAATCCCATAAGGATTTTTTGGCGATAAAAACAGATTTTTTCTCAAAATTGGTTGGTGAGAAGTCTAACTTCAAGCCACCATTTAAGTCAGAAAAAAACTTTGTGTACCCATGTAATGTGGATTGTTTCGTCCCTTGTTCTATCGGAATAAAGTTCTTGACCAAAGAGTCATATTTTAAGTTTAACTGGGCTTTGTTTTTTGTATGTTCAAGCAAGAAAGTATCGTTGCCAATGTTCTTTATAATATAGTCATGTTTCTTACCGTCCGTATATTTTCTTTTGTCTCTCAGTTTGTTTCCTTTCGCTAAAGTTGGCAAATCATAATGATTGACATAAATATCATTTGCAAGTTCGGTGAACAAATGTTTTCCGATTTCGCAAAGCGTATCTTTTGAGTTCTGAAAATTAATGTGTATTGGTTGGTTTTTCTGATAATGTTCTAAAATGATTTTCGTTGTCAAACACGAAACGTTATCATTGAAAACATTCAAAGTTTTGACGTTTTCAAATTTTTTCCAAAGTGTTTGATAATATGTCTCGTTTAAAATCATCTTTTAATTGTTTTTGTCATTCTGTACGTTGAGCGTTCGGGCAAAAGAAAATGTGCTGCAAAACGTTGGCTTTGCGTGTAGGGTTGCAGCTCTTTTGATTTTGCGAAGCGTCGGCATTTTATCTTTCATCTTTTCTGTTTATTTAGTGTCTGCTCTGTCCTTTTTTAGGGTGAGGCATAACGGTTCGGGTATTGCCGCAGTGGGGGATTTTCAGCACCAAAGTTCAATAGATGTACTACCGTTTGTTTAAGCACAAAAGTTTCATAGAAGCACTTCACCCCCCATTGCGGCAATACCTTGTTAGCGGCTGTATTT
>JAKQEZ010000579.1 GCA_029558435.1 Bacteroidota bacterium | reverse complement strand
AGGATTCCATTTTAAACCTTTTAAGAAGGTTGTGGATGGAAAGTTAACGGTAAGACCGGCTATAACTTATAAAAAAGGTTCACTTCGTGGATTTGTGGATTCTGATCTGAATAAAGATCATAGAATTTATATAGAAAAAACATGGACTTTTTGATTGACAATGAATTAGAATCATGTTAGCATGGAAACATGCCCCAAAAATGAACCTCCAATTCATTTTCGCCAAAGAAACAGCCTCAAAATTAAGGCTGTTTCTTTTTAAGTTCATTATATCTTTTCAATATTCGTTCTTTGGCTGGTTCAAACCATTTTGTGTCTTTCTCAATCCCTATAAAACTTACATTATTATTTAAACAAGATATGCCAGTGCTACCAGAACCAAGAAAAGGATCGAGAACAATTTGATTTGGTTGTGTTGAGTTCTTAACAAATATATCAATCAATTGAACTGGTTTTTCGCTTGGGTGTAGTTTGTTTCCAATTATGTTTTTAACACTCAATAGATTACCACAACCCATATCATTAATGTCCAATGCTGGTCTTTTACTTAACAACAGGATAAATTCAAGTTGTTGCATGTAATATCTGTTTGGCGTTTTATTACCTTTATCCCAAACAAGCAAATTTTGAAAAGTGAAACCAACTTGTTCGGCACATGTTTGTAAATCTTTTAGATTACGACCATTAATCATGATATAGCAATGTGTCTTCTCTTTTAAAACACGATAAACATCCGGTAGCCAATCTTTAAAGTCTATTGAATTCTCATCAAATATCGTGCCCTTTTTAAAACCTTCATTAAACTCACCAAATATACCTCCATGTGCTTTGGTTCCTGTTCGACCACCTTGTACCACCTTATAAGGACAATCGGTGATTACACAATCAATCGACTTGTCTGGAATTTCTTTCATTCTTACAATACAATCGCCTTTCATCAATTTAATCATTTTATTTATTCCTTTCATTGTAATGTTTTGTTATCCGGTCTTTAGCTATTGAAAAATAGTTATCATCTTTCTCAATACCAATGAAATTCCGACCAGTATTTAAGCAACCTATTCCTGTAGTACCAGAACCCATAGTGAAATCTAACACAAGTTCATTCTTGTTTGTATATGTTTTAATCAGGTATTCCATGAGAGCTACTGGTTTTTGAGTTGGATGTAAACCACGATCATTGTTTATTATTTTAATCAATTGATTTGGATAGTTCGTATATTCTGAAATATTTGTTAAGCCATGACCACCAACCGTTTCTGTTTGATTGTAGCGACGATTTATTTTTTTTGTTCTGATCAATCCC
>JAKQEZ010000577.1 GCA_029558435.1 Bacteroidota bacterium | reverse complement strand
ATATATTGATTATCAGCATTAAAGATAAGTAAAATAAAGCTTAAAAACAAGTTATTTTATTGATAATCAGTTGTTTATATCAACATTTAAAGGTTAATAAATACAAAAAAGTCGGAAGAAATTTCTTCCGACCATTCGTGCATTAACGCTCAATTTTAGAAGCCAACAGATAGATGCAAGCCATTCTTACGGCTACTCCATTTTCTACTTGTTGCAAAATGATGGATTGGTCAGAATCGGCTACATCGCTGGTGATTTCCACCCCACGATTGATTGGTCCTGGGTGCATAATCACAATCTTTTTATCCAATGAATCCAACAGTTTTTTATCCAATCCAAAGAGCATGCTGTACTCACGCAATGAAGGGAAATATTTGATATCTTGACGTTCTAACTGAATGCGCAACATATTGGCAGCATCGCACCATTCCAAGGCTTTGCGTAAGTTGTGCTCTACTTTCACACCCAATTCTGAGATGTATTTTGGAATCAAGGTAGTTGGTCCGCACACCATTACTTCAGCGCCCATTTTTTGCAAGCAATAAATATTGGAAAGTGCCACGCGTGAGTGAAGAATATCCCCCACAATCACCACTTTTTTACCTTCCAATGTTCCCAATTGTTCACGAATTGAAAAAGCATCCAACAAGGCTTGTGTTGGGTGTTCGTGTGTTCCATCTCCTGCGTTGATGATGCGTGCATTGACACGTTCTGACAAGAATTTGGCAGCTCCAGGATTAGGATGGCGCATTACCACCATGTCCACCTTCATTGAAAGGATGTTATTGGTTGTATCCACCAATGTTTCTCCTTTTTTTACCGAGCTATTGGCTGCACTAAAGTTAACTACATCGGCAGACAAGCGTTTTTCGGCTAATTCAAACGACAAACGTGTGCGGGTAGAATTTTCAAAAAACAGATTGGCAATGGTAATATCTCTAAGTGAAGGAACTTTTTTGATTGGTCGATTAATTACTTGTTTAAAAGTTTCGGCAGTTTTTAAAATCAATTCAATATCTGCTTTTGTCAAGTCTTTAATTCCAATTATATGATCAACGCTTAAATTATCCATTGTTTTCAGGTGTAAATAAGATTACTTTATCTTCTCCTTCTATTTCATTCCACTCAACCGAAACACGTTCTTGGCTAAGTGTATCTACATTAACTCCTATGTAATCTGCTTGTATCGGCAAATCACGGTTAAATCTTCTATCTATAAATGCTAAAAGTTCTACTTTTGACGGGCGTCCAAATGCCAACAAAGCATCGAGGCCTGCACGAATTGTTCGACCGGTATAGAGCACATCATCCACTAAAATGATGTTTTTTCCTTCAATATCAAAATCGATGTTGGTGACACTTGGTATCAACGGTCGTTCTCTTCTTCTGAAATCATCCCGATAAAACGTAATATCCAAATTACCACACACTATTTCTTTGTTAAGAATGGCTTCCAATTCTTTTTTAAGACGAGTTACAACGTGAATTCCACGTGGCTGCAACCCAATAATTATAGCATTTGAAAAATCGTTGTGAGATTCAATCAATTGATAACAAAGGCGTTTTAGCGTCAACTCGATATGCCTTTTATTCAAAATGATTTGCTTTTCCATCAGGAACAAAGATAATGAAAATCAAAATCAATTTGCAAGAGAAAAATGCAATAATTTATCACCAAATTAATAACAATTTCTACACAGGTGATTTACCCCAAATTTTCTTTCTCTTTGCGCTTGTTTGAAATGATGGAAGCAATAACTCCTCCGCTCAAGAATGTTAAAATTACAACTAATGAAATCCACGTATGTTCACTCAAGAAATGGAGGTAATCGTGGAAAATCATTTTCAATCCTACAAACATCAACACAAAAACCAACGCTGTTTTGATGTGCTCAAATTTATCCAACATTCCAGAAAGGAAAAAGTATAAACTTCTAAGCCCAAGAATGGCAAAAATGTTGGAACTGAAAATAATGAACGGATCGGTTGTGATACTAAAAATAGCTGGTATGGAATCTACAGCAAACAAAATGTCGGTAAATTCAATTACAATTAATGTTGCCAACAAAGGAGTTGCCACTGTTTTTCCATCAATTTTTTCAATAAAATGTCCGTTTTGAATTTTCCAATTAATAGGATAGATTTTACTCAAAATACGCACTCCCAACGATTCTTTAAAATCGCTTTCTTCGTCTTCGTCTTTCAACATTTTATACGCCGACCAGATTAAAATTCCACCAAACACATACATCGACCAAGAGAATTGCTCGATGAAAGCTTGTCCTAACAAAATCATAATCAAGCGGAAAACAACCGCACCAATAATTCCCCAAAACAATACACGGTGCTGAAATTTAGGTTGAATTTTAAAAAATTTAAAAATCATGGCAATCACAAAAATATTGTCCATACTCAACGATTCTTCAAGCACATAACCTGTGTAGTACTCCGTCATAGCATCTATTCCATTTATACCGTGCGTGTTGAGTCCAAACAATTGATTTTCGTAAATAAAGTAAATTGCAATACCAAAAAGTAAGGCCACCGCCACCCAAATAGCTGTCCAAATCAACGATTCTTTAATGGTTACTACAGCATCTTTTTTATGAAACACTCCTAAATCAAGTGCTAAAAAAAAGGTAATTAATGCAAAGAAAATTATCCAAACAGTCATGTTCTATCGTTATAAATTGTTGTTATTACTTGTTTTTATTTGCTTCTTGGTGCTGCATGCTTTCTTCTGTATGAAAGGGCAATCCATTCAAAGCTTTTTTATTTACTTTGGAGCTATCATCTTGAGGAAGTGTCTCCACTTTTGGCAATGCGTTTTGTTGGGCAATTAAATTACTTTTCACTTGTTGATAAATGGATTCTAAGGCTTCTAAATCAGCACTGTAATAATCCATATTGGCATCAAATACCAACTGACTGGTGCCATGCTTTTTAAAAATTGAATCGGCCTCTTTAATCATCAAATAACTAAAACGCGGCACTTGGATGTATTTTTGTTGGTACACCGATTCCATAATGGTTAAATCGGTTAAAATGGCCACCATTTGCTCTTTGGTCAACAAAGTTGCAGGTTTTTCCGCCCCCACTTCAACTGTTGGTTTGCAAGCAAATAGCCCCAGTGTTAACAAAAATATGTAGCTCCAACGCATCATCTGTCAAAAAGCATTCTGCTTCCAAGGCTTCCTTCTACAAGCTGGTTGTTATTCCACACCAAATTACCGTTTACAAATGTTTTGGTTACTTTGTGAGAGAATGTAACTCCTTCAAATGGCGACCAACCACAGTGGTACAAAATAGATGGTTTATCCACTACATTTGGTTGTTTTTCAACCACAACTAAATCAGCGTGATAGCCTTCGCGAATAAAACCTCTTTTGTTGATTTGAAATAAAATTGCGGGCGCATGTGCCATTTTTTCAACCACTTTTTCAATCGACAAAACACCTTGTTGCACTTTTTCCAACATTGCCACCAATGCATGTTGCACCAATGGTCCACCAGAAGGCGATTGAAAATAAGAAGGCAACATTTTTTCTTCGATTGTGTGTGGCGCATGATCGGTTGCAATGACATCAATGCGATTGTCTAAAACTGCTTGCCAAATAGCTGCTCTATCGCTTGCTTTTTTTACAGCAGGATTCCATTTGATGAAATTTCCTTTTGTTTTATAGTCCTCATCGCTAAACCACAAGTGATGAACACATGCTTCGGCGGTAATTTTTTTCTGCTCCAACGGAATGGAATTATCAAACAAATCCAATTCTTTTGCTGTTGAAATGTGCAAAATATGCAAACGCGACCCATGTTTTTTTGCTAAACTCACCGCAAGTGACGATGATAAATAACAAGCCTCTTCGGAACGAATGATGGGATGCAATTCTACCGGTATTTCATCGCCATAAATTGCTTGGTAGTGTTCTTTATTGGCACGAACGGTTGATTCGTCTTCACAATGGGTTGCAATAAGAAAAGGTATTTTGGAGAAAATATTATCCAATGTTTTTTCATTATCCACCAACATATTTCCAGTGGATGAACCCATAAACACTTTCAATCCGCATACATTTTTTGGATTGGTTTTTAATGCTTCATCCAAATTTTCGTTGGATGCTCCCATAAAAAAGGAGTAATTGGCAATAGATGTTTTGGAAGCAATGGCGTATTTATCTTCCAATAGTTCTTGTGTCAACGCATTAGGAACTGTATTAGGCATTTCCATAAACGATGTAATTCCCCCTGCAACTGCAGCTCTAGATTCTGAAGCTATTGTTCCTTTATGGGTTAATCCCGGTTCTCTAAAATGCACTTGATCGTCAATGCAACCAGGCAACAAATAAGCGCCATTAATATCAATGACTTCATGATTTTCGGTTACCGTTAAATTGCTCCCCACTTTTTCGATGATGCCATTTTTAATGAAAACATCACCATTTATAGTTTGACCCTCGTTGACAATAGAGGCATTTTTTATCAAATAATTTTTCATAATTTCATTCTTCTCATTTTCCACACCCCAAAAAATGCTTCTTTAAAAATACCTGTACTCATTTTAGATGTTCCATAAACACGATCTATGAATGTAATTGGCACTTCTTTAACTTTAAAACCATGTTTTAGGGCCGCATATTTCATAGCAATTTGAAATGCATAACCTTTAAATGTATTTCCATCTAAATGAATGGCTTCCAACACTTTTCTGGAATAACACTTAAATCCTGCTGTGGTGTCTTTAATATTGATGAACAAGATTAAACGCACATAAACACTAGCAAAATAGGACATCAACAAGCGTTTTAAAGGCCAGTTTTCCACTTTTCCGCCCGCTACGTAACGTGAACCTATGCTAAAATCTGCGCCATCAATTGCACAAGCATTATAAAGACGAATTAAATCATCGGGATTGTGCGAGAAATCGCAATCCATTTCAAAAATATAATCGTATTTTTTTGCAATTGCCCATTTAAAACCATGAATGTAAGCTGTTCCCAAACCAAGTTTACCTGTTCTTTCTTCAATAAAAACACGGTTAGGAAATTCAGTCATTAATTGCTTTATAATAGATGCTGTTCCATCTGGAGATGCATCGTCCACAAATAATATATCAAATTCTTTGTCCAAAGACATGACTTTACGTGTCATTCTTTCGACATTTTCCTTTTCGTTAAAGGTTGGTATGATTACTACTGCGTCTGACAATTGATATTATTTTTAAAAGCTATCAAAAGTAAACATTTTTAAAAAAATAGCACAAAAAAGAAATCAACAATCTAATTTAATTCCATTGAACGTTCTAAACACACACTATTTATATAGATTTTTCAACTATTTCATACACATCATTTGGTGTGATGGCTTTACGCTCTCCCATTTCTGTCCACCCTCTTTCAATGAAACGATTTTTAATTTCTTGAGCAATAAAAGAAGTATCGGTTGTATAGTCTGAAATGCGTGTTTTGATGCCAACCTGTTGAAAAAAGTTTTCTGTTTTCACAATGGCTTGTTGCGCAATTTCTGTGGCTGTTCCTTCCAAATTCCACACACGTTTACCATATTGCACCAACATTTCCAACTTATTTTCAAATTGGTTTTCAAACAAGCGAGGTGCAATAATTGCCAATGTTTGTGCATGATCAATGCCATAAAAAGCGGTCAATTCATGTCCTATCATGTGGGTGCACCAATCCGTAGGCACGCCAGCACGTAGATTTCCGTTGAGCGCATGTGTTGAACACCACATCAAATTAGCTGCGGCTTCATAGTTGCTTGGATTTTGTAGAACAATTGGCGCAATTTCAATCAATGTTTGCAAAATTCCTTCGGCATGGCGTTGTTGCAACAAATTTCCACTTGGATAGGTTAAATATTGTTCCAATGTATGCATAAACGAATCAACTATTCCATTCGCAATTTGACGTTGTGGCAACGAAGCAACTACTCCGGGGTTGCAAATTGAAAATTGAGGGAATAAATTGGGGCCGCCCATTGTACGTTTTTCTTTCATTTCTGAGCGATTGATAACAGCACCCGAATTGGCTTCTGAACCTGTTGCTGGAAGCGTAAGCACCACTCCAAATGGAACAGCAGCACCAAATTTACATCCTGGCTTTTTCATCAATACATCCCAAGCATTGCCCGAATAATGGATGGCTGCTGCAATAAACTTTACCCCGTCAATTACCGAACCTCCGCCTACAGCTAAAATAAAATCTATTTTTTCTTTGCGTGCCAATTCTACGGCTTGCATCAAGGTGGTGTATTCTGGATTGGCTCCTACTCCACTAAACTCAACTACCTGAAATGCGTGCAAATGCTGCATAATTTGCTCATACACACCATTTTTCTTTATACTTCCACCTCCATAAACAACTAAGATTTTTGTTGCCTTATTTTCTGCCGCTAATTCTGCAATTCGGTGGTATTGGTTTTTACCAAAAACAATGCGTGTTGGATTGTATGCTTCAAAATTTTGCATGAACTTTATTTTTGTAGGGTGATGAATTATTTTAACAAATCTGCAAACGACTTTGGTCGTAAAGCAAAGTTAGTAGAAAAGTTTTGAATAAATTGCTCTTCTTTATTGATTTGATCCATGGGATAAAATACACCATCGGGTTTTTCGTAATAGGTTACGCCCACCACTTCTCCACTGTCTAAATATACTTTAACTTCGGAAGCATAAAAACGGTTCATTCCCATTCGTTTGATTACAAAAACTTGTTTCATCGGCACACTGTCCACCGCTAATGAGTCTGATTGTAATGCAAGATTGGAAAAATCACTCGTATCTTTTAAGGATACAAGACTGTCTTCTAGCGGAACATTTTCTAATCCTTTTTCTTCTTCAGGGAAAAATACGGTTTGTGCATTCCCCATTACTTTAACGGTTTTTACTTCATTTTTTTCAAAATGCGCCAAAATTTCTTTTCCTCCCAATTGGTTGTAATAATTTCCAGAATCCAACTCCATTACCGCAGTTGCCTTGCCCCAAATTCTTGCTCTATCCACAATTGAATCGTTCATGTACACGCGTATTGAATCGCCTTTTAGCTCTCCATTTTTGGACCACAACATGGGTTTTTTATACAATTCCATGTAGCCATCTTTTTTGGTAAACGATAAACTATCGCCAATTCCTTGCACTTTTGAACTAAAAATACGCACATTGTGATAGCCTAAGGTTTGCACACGTTTATTGAGCGAATCATTCAAATTGTACAGTGTATCAGCGTGAATGTGCAGCGTATCTTTTTGGGTAAATTTGGTTAAAATCGCATTTTTGGTAAGAAGTGAGTAATGCAATGAATCGTTCATTAATGCATAATCGCTCTGAAAAGCTATTTTATCAACGGTATCCAGCACCGAAACGTTGTTAAATCCTTCGGCAATTTTTGTTTTTGGTGAATAATAAAGCGAATCTCCTTTAATAATGCGATTGGGTTGCTCTATCACTGCATTTTTAGCAATACTTCCTTCTTCGGTGTCCACATTGTACCAACCTTTTTCACCTTCTAAAAAAGCATCGTCGGTAACAATACACGTTGGACCATAAAAATAACATGTTTTCTTTTCGTATTTGTATTGCAATGAATCCGTTGTCATGCGCAATTGATCGGATTTGTAAACCACATTCTGGCGAAAGAAAAAGTTTTTAGAATTGGGTTGAAAATAGCCGATTTTACTGGTCAATACTTCGTATTGCAACATGTTTTCAATTTTTCCACCATTGCGGTAAATTCCTTGTTCTGTTTTTGTGTTATAGACCATGGAATCGGTCGTAAGGCGGTATTGCGCATCATTTGCCCGCACGTGTCCCCATAAATAGGCCAACCCGTTAGAGGAATGGTACCACAACGAATCGCAAAACAAACTCACGTTATCCGACTTGCGAATATTGACATGACCGTAGGCGCGAACTGTTTTATCTTTTTCAATATAATAGGCAGAATCGCAATACATAGTGTTTCCTTGATAAACAAAGTTGGCACCATCCAATAATTTATGAATTCCTTTGGATTCGTCGTATATTAAAGCGCTAGATCCAGGCAATAATTCGCCAAACGCTTGTGAAAAAACGTGAAAACACAAAAAAAATGCGCTTACAAAAAGCGCAAATTTTCTAACTATGTTGACTTTACAAATCAATTTTTTGTATTCAAAGTTTGCGTTCTATCTGGTCCAACTGAAACCACAGTAATTGGCACTTCCAATTTTTGTTCCAAATATTTTACATAATCTTTCAATTCAGTTGGCGCATCTGCAAAATTAGTCAATTTTATTAAGCTGCAATTCCAACCTTTCACTTCTTCATAAACTGGAGTAACTTCCACATCATTGATATCAAACGGGAAGAAATCCACTTTTTCTCCATTGATGATGTAATGTGTACACACTTTGATGGTTTCAAAATCGTCCAAAACATCTGCTTTCATCATTGACAATTCGGTTGCTCCGTTGATCATAATTGCATATTTCAATGCTGGTAAGTCAATCCAACCAGTTCTTCTTGGACGACCTGTTGTAGCACCAAACTCGTGTCCATCTTTACGGATTTTTTCACCAACTTCGTCGTTTAATTCAGTTGGAAATGGTCCAGAACCAACACGTGTACAATATGCTTTAAAAATTCCGATTACACTACCAATTTTAGTAGGTGCAACACCTAAACCTGTACATGTTCCTGCAGTTACCGTGTTAGAAGATGTTACAAACGGATAAGTTCCAAAATCTACGTCCAACATAGTACCTTGAGCACCTTCTGCCAATACTTTTTTACCAGCTTTCAACGCGTTGTTGATATAGTGTTCACTATCAATAATTTCCAATTGTTTTAACACTTCAATTCCTTCAAACCAAGGTTTTTCTAAAGTTGCTAAATCAAAAGTAAAATCTTCGTAATGTTTTAAAATGCCCAAGTGTTTTTCCACCAACGCATCGTATTTTTCTTTAAAATTAGGGGCAATGATATCGCCTACTCGCAAACCATTTCTACCTGTTTTGTCCATATACGTTGGTCCGATTCCTTTCAAAGTTGAACCAATTTTATTTTTTCCTTTTGCTTGCTCCGACGCTTGGTCTAACAAACGGTGAGTTGGCAAAATTAAATGTGCTCTTTTTGAAAGCAACAACGTTTTTTTGTAATCAATGTTGAATGGTTTTAACTTTTCCAATTCGCCATTAAAAATCACAGGATCAATAACAACACCATTCCCCACCACGTTTACCACTTCTTTTCTAAAAATTCCTGATGGAATGGTATGCAATACGTGTTTAATTCCTTCAAACTCCAAGGTATGTCCTGCATTTGGTCCACCTTGAAAACGTGCGATAACATCGTATTGAGGTGTTAATACGTCAACGATTTTTCCTTTTCCTTCGTCACCCCACTGTAATCCTAAAAGTACATCTACTTTCATTTTCTATTTTTAAAAATTGTTAATGCTTCTTCTAAACTGTTGGTCATTGTAAACACTTCATCCATTTTGGCAATGGTTACAATTGACAACACTTCTCCTTTTGCTCCGTTCAACACCATGTCGCCAAGGTGTATTCTGGATTTTGTTAATGCTTTTATAAAAAAGTTAATTCCTGTTGAGTTGATATAATCTAATTTTTCAACGTTTATTATCAACTTTCCATTGGTTTCGTTCAATCGGTTTTCAATTTGAGCCAATAAGTCGGTATAGACATTTTCTTCAATCATTTTTCCTTCCAAGGAAACGATTAAAACATGCTCAACAATTGAAATCTGATACTGCATGATGGGTTATTGTTCTTTTTTAACACCGTAAAAATACAAGGAATGGTGTTGTACCTCAACGCCAAACACTTCTTCAATAGTTGATTTTATAATCTGAATGCGCGGGTCGCAAAACTCAATTACTTCTCCTGTATCGGTCAACACCAAATGGTCGTGTTGTTTATTTCCGTGCGATTTTTCAAATTGAGAGATATTTTTCCCGAATTGGTGTTTACGCACCAAGTTACACGCCAATAACAATTCGATGGTATTGTACAAAGTTGCACGAGAAACGCGGTAATTTTGACTTTTCATTTTAATGTACAATGTTTCCACATCAAAATGTCCGGGGTAACTATAGATTTCCTCTAAAATTGCAAATCTTTCGGGTGTTTTTCGGTGCCCATTTTGTTCCAAATAAGCTGAAAATATGTTTTTTACTACTTCTTGAATATCGCGAGTACTCATAACATTTATAAAAAGGCAAATCTAAGTAATTTTATTTGTAAAAGCCCTAAATTTTACCACAAGTTTTTAAACAATTGTTGATAAATGGGACAGATGTTCACAAAAACAAAAAGAGGCTTCCAATAGAAACCTCTTTTCAATCAATTTATGGTTAACAATTAATCGTCAATACCACTTTTACTTTCGTTTAAGTCTTCTTGACTTTTAATCACTGCCTCTTTAAGGTCAATCATGTATTCTTCCACTTTTGCCAAAATTTGATCGTTGCTTGCTCCTAAAATTTTAGCGGCCAAGATACCTGCGTTTTTTGCTCCATTTAAAGCAACTGTTGCAACAGGAATACCGTTGGGCATTTGAAGAATGGATAAAATACTGTCCCAACCATCAATAGAATTAGATGATTTAATAGGCACACCGATAACAGGCAATGCTGTTAATGAAGCTGTCATTCCTGGCAAATGCGCTGCACCTCCAGCACCAGCAATAATGACGTTTACCCCTCTTTTCTTTGCGTTTCGTGCATAATCCACCATTAAATCAGGTGTTCTATGTGCTGAAACTATGTTTAATTCATAAGCAATGCCGAATTTTTCTAAAATATCAGCTGCTTCTTGCATAATCGGTAAATCCGATTTGCTTCCCATGATGATTCCTACTTTTGCCAACCTTGAAATGTTTTATTCGTAAATAATTCGTCAATATTAGTAATTGTTTTATAACCTTCCAAATTATCTACACCCCAATTTTTCAATTCTTCATCTGTCCACAATTCTGGGAAGAAAATTCTGCGTTGGTATTGTGGCAACATGTATTTTTTCCAATCACTTCCACCGGTTGCCTCACCCGAACCTTGTCCACTTTCAATGTAATGACGAGCCGCATCATAATGGTGCATTACCCAAGAAATGTTTACAGTATGGTCGTAATGACGCATGGCATTGATGAGTTCCAAATCATTGCGGTACTCTTCTGGAAGTGATTTGTATTTTGCTAATAAATTAACGGTGTTGTATTCTTTCATAAACTCCACCAATTCTTTTTTATACTTTCCTTCAAACAAGGTTAACAATGTAGAAACCTCACCAGTTTGACGATTGTATCCTGCAGCGCGCCAATACATGTGGTCAAAAGCATGTTCATAAGGCGTATTTCTGTCAATGGTTGCTCTATCTCTAAAATCAATTAAGTTCAGCAAATCTGTAGATGCAATTTCAACTTTTCGGTATTGTGCACTTTGAAAACCACTTGCAGGAGTCAACGTATCTCTAAATTTCATAAATTGCTCCACTTCCATCCCTAATTTCATGATATCAAAGGAGTTAGACAACATATCAAAGTAGCGACTAATTCTTCCCAAGTGCATTGCAAATTTCTTAGGTGAAATATTTTCACAATAGCCAACTTGTTGAATTTCCCAAAGTATCATTTTAAATAATAACTCATTGATTTGGTGATACATAATAAACACCATTTCATCGGGTTCTGTTGTGCGTTTGGTTTGCAAAGACAACAAAGCATCTACTTGGGCAAAATCCCAATAAGTTATAGGTTGTGCATACAACAATCCTGATAAATGCACATCGGCATTTTGACCCATTGCAGCATATTTTTCATCTATTTTTTTAAGTAATTCCTCTCTACTCATCATAGCGTTTTCATTTTAAATTTAGTTTTATCAAATGTAATTGATTCTTGCTTTGTTTAGTTTTAAAAAATTAACACACAGCGTAAAAATACGTATTATTTTCAACATAAAACACCTATCCAATTGATTTAACGCAACTTAAAACACAATGCCTATAGTTAAATTTGTTAAATAAATTTCACAAAACTTACATCTTGTTATATTTCACACTTTTCAATCGTATTAAAAACCAAGAATTAACAGCTTTATTGGATGATTTTAGAAACAATTTGATAATTTTACCCAAATGGAAGATTTACGTCAAATTTCGGAGTTTAAAACTTCACCTGAATTGGTTGAGAATTTAATTCAACACAGTATTCATAAAACATACAAAGCAGGGAGTATTATTCTTAATGAGAATTCTTACATTCGTTCCATACCCATTGTTATCAAAGGAACTTTAAAAGTTATTAGAACAGAAGATGACGGAAGAGAAATACTACTTTATTACATTAAAGCGGGAGAAAGTTGTATTATGTCTTTTTTAGGTGGACTTCATAATGAAACAAGTAAAGTGAAAGCCGAAGTTGAGGAAGAAGCTGAAATTTTGTTTTTACCAATGGAAAAAGTTTCAATATTCATCCAAGAACATCCTGAGTGGTTGGATTATATTTTTAGGTTATACCACAAACGTTTTGAAGAGTTGTTGGACATAGTAAACGCCGTTACCTTTAAAAAAGTTGACGAAAGGCTATTGAATTTAATCAAAAAGAAAGCTGAATTAACCAACAGCAATACCATTTCGATAACGCATGAACAATTAGCCAATGAACTTGCAACTGCCAGAGTGGTGGTGTCACGTTTATTAAAACAATTAGAAGAAAGTGGATTAGTCAAATTAGGAAGAAATAAAATTACACTAGTGTGACTTAAGTAACAGAAAACGTTTGTGAAGTTGTGCAATTTTGCTGAAAATTTCATAAAATGTTGATTCTTGGCTATTTTATATCGATAATTATTGGAGTATCTTTAGGTTTGATTGGTAGCGGTGGCAGCATTCTCACTGTTCCAGTATTGGTATATCTTTTCAACGTTGATGTGGTATCGGCAACAGCTTATTCTCTTTTCATTGTTGGTATTACCAGCTTGGTTGGCTCTGTTTCTTACTTTAAAAAAGGGCTTGTCAATAGAAAAACAGCACTAATATTTGGGATTCCTTCAATAATTTCTGTTTTCTTGACAAGGGCTTATATTTTGCCTGCCATCCCTCCTGTTCCACTACAAAGTATAGGCATCAACATTCAAAAAGACCTGTTTTTATTAGCGTTATTCTCTATATTAATGGTTGTTTCTTCATTTAGCATGATACGCAAAACAAAAAGTGATACGGCAATAACCCATGAAGTTCAACAATTCAATTATCCACTTATACTGATTGAAGGTGTAGTGGTTGGAATCCTAACGGGATTAGTTGGTGCAGGAGGTGGTTTTTTAATTATTCCAGCATTAATTCTTCTTTCAAAACTACCAATGAAAGAAGCAGTAGGTACATCTTTAGCAATCATTGCCGCAAAATCTTTGATTGGTTTTATGGGTGAAAACGAATTAAGTGCGATTGATTGGACTTTGCTACTAAGCGTAACTTTATTTGCAATAGTCGGAATATTTATAGGAATTGCGTTATCTAAGAAAATTGATGGAGCGCGTTTGAAGCCAATTTTAGGATGGTTTATTCTTGTAATGGGCATTTACATTTTAATAAAAGAACTTTTTTTATAAAAAAATTATTAAATTCAAGTTATAAATGCAACTTTTAGATTTTACGTCAAAATAACTTCAAAACAGGAAGGAAACCTGTAAGATTTCCCTCTCTGTTTCTAGGA
>JAKQEZ010000570.1 GCA_029558435.1 Bacteroidota bacterium | reverse complement strand
TAGTCTTTCATTGTACCGCTGTTTGTTTAAGGTTACACACAACGTTTTGGCGCTTGGCGCAGTGGCGGATTTCGGAGCACAAAACTGTCAATACACCACAAAAGTTGATGCGAGGTAGAATGTTCAATTAACCACGTCACCCGCCATTGAGCCAAACGCCTGTTGGCGGTTCGTTGTTCTTTTTCGTGTCGTATCAAACCAGTCATTGTCATACGTTTACAGTGTCAGCAGTTTTGATTGTTTGTAAAAGCAAATCAATAAACTTGTCAAAGTCGTTGCCACTTTGAATAATGTCTTGCGGAATGATACCTCGGTAATCTATCAGGTGTATTGATTTTTCTTGTTGTTTTTCTGCTTCTAAGTTGTCTTCAATTAGTGGTTTTATAATGTCACCGATGTTTGTTACAAATTTTGTCAGTGGTAAAATTTCATCTGTTGAAAGTTTGTATCTATCGTTTTCGCCTGTATAACGTGTAATGTCTACAGCACATAAAGCATAACGATTATTTTCTTCAGCAGCTCTTTGTAATTGCAGTTTACTCATAGAAACGGAATTTTGTGAATTCCATCTTGATTTTACTTCAATGAAATAAACCGGGGTTTCGTCAAGAAAAATAACGATGTCTTGTCCGCCCTGTATATTAGTGGTTTCCGTTTCTTTATCGCCAAATGAAATTCTGCCCTTTAACTCGTCAGATAATTTTTCTCTGATTAAACTTTCAATGTATGTCCCAATTTCGTGTTTATGATGAAAATCCGCTTCCGCTTCTCTCTGCTGTTGTAGTAAGATAGTTGCAGCGTTTAAAATCGCTGAAAAGTTATCTTCCTGTACGAGTTTACCGAGTTTCTTTAAATCTGATTCACCAAGTGTTACAATTGAAAAAATATCGTCTTTGGTGTTTTCATCAGTAACAACCTCCAACATTACATTTGCCTTTTTATCATCAAGTCTTGGATAAAGTTCTGCATACTTTTTTTCTCTAAGGGACTTTATGATGTTAAGTATTTCAACTTTGAAAGGATGTTCATTAATGTTATTAATGTCTGTACCAAAGAATATGTCTTCAATTGCCGTAGTTAGATATTTACTTGTTATAAATCTATCCTCCGGAACAAATTCATTAAATTCTTTATAAGCCAATTCTTCTCTGATTTCATCTTTTGCAACCTTATTGTAAAGGTCTTTAATTTCAGGAATTATTTCAATATCTCTTTTTAGTTCACTTATACCCTTTAGTTGGTTTAATTGGTTGGGATAAATTTTTGAAGCCAAATAAACTTCTTTCAAGCTATCCTCGTTGCAGTTTGCTATTTCAAGTAACAGTTTAATGTTTTCTTTTACCCAATCTTCGTTGTTATATTGAAGTAAGTTGAAGAAAATTTGAACTAAAATCTTTCTTGAAGAACGAATATCTAAATTATCTTCTTGGTTTTCGAGTTTAGATAATTGAATTAGATTGTCGTCAAAAGAATAATACCTGCTAATTATTTTCACTAATGAAGAAGGCTTGCTTTGTGAATTCACATTATTGTTCAACTTGCAATACTTCAATAAGTTTTCAAAGAAGTTGGAATCAATATTTTGAATTTTATCAAATGATTGAATATTGTAATTTTCCGAATTAATCGTTTCAGGAAAATAAATGCAAGTTGAAGCCTGCATTTCATCCAATTTTGTTTTAACGCTATTTGAAAAATCTTTTCTATTGAATTTTTCAAAATGAAAATTGAAACAAAAATCTTTATGAATTAGTCGTTCAATTGAATTGGGGATTAAAGATTTACCAATCTCAATAAGTGTTTCGTTTAAATTTTGAGGTGTAAGAAGCAAGGAAAGAAAACATAATTTTCCGTCTAAATTTGGCAATAAAGTATGTTCTGAAAAATAGTTTATCTTTTCTTCTGCGATTAGATTTTTATAGTAATTGATTAAGCAATCTTTATCAAACTTGGATAAATGCTCTTTTGATATCTTCTCAACTAAATCCTTATGTCCAATAAAATCAGTTTTTTCGCTTGCCCATTCGCTTGCAAACTTACTCCACAAAACAACTTTGTCTTTTGTCGGAATGTTGTTGTAAAAAGTAGAAATCAAAGTATAAATGTCTTCAAAAAACTCTGTGTTGTTTAAAAGTTCCTCGTCAAAAAAGCAAACCTCATTAACGGGCTTAAAACCGTCAGCGGTTTCAACAATGGGTAACAATTTATATTCTTCTATCCACGTTTTTTGTAGTGTCTCGAAATACTCATTCAACAAGTTGTTGTCAGTATTTCTTTTAAAATTTATTTGAGCATATAACAGCGGATTTGAAACGTTTAAAACGTTACTTTTTAGAAATTCAAAAATCAGTTGCGAAGCCTTTTCTATTATTTTTCGGTTTGCTTCTTCTTGCTCTTTTACTTGGTCTTTATTGCTCTGTAAGTGTATTCCGTCTCTTGGCTCAGTTGGTAAAAAATTGTTGCAGTTGATAATGAAGTTTAATCCAAAATCTTCTGAACCAATTAAGGGATAATATAAAAATAGTCGGGCAACTCTTTCTGAAAACTGAAACAACTCAAGGTTTTCATTGATTGGAAGAATTACTTCAATTTGGTCTTCACTTTCAATTATTGAATAAAGTATTTTCTTTGTCCCGTTTTTCGAAATAGTTGTTTTGTATAATTCTATTCCTTTATCATTTTCTACCTTTATTTTTTCAATTTGTTCAAACGAAGTTTCGGTATTG
>JAKQEZ010000548.1 GCA_029558435.1 Bacteroidota bacterium | reverse complement strand
AGTAACAATTACTCAAAACACTGGCATTATTTCAGCTTACAGAAAACGTGAGTTAAGATATTTAGCTAACGTTTCAGTAGGTCGTACGGGTGGAAATCGTGCTTTATGGATTGAACAAACAGCAGAAGATGGTACTCCAATTATGTTGGGAGAGGGCGACGCAAAAACGCAACTTTCTTCAATTTGGCAAGAAAAAACAGCAGAAGTCAAAAAAATTGCCGTTTACGGTAAAGTTTCAACCGAGTTAATGGCCGATATTCCTCAATTGGTTTCGTACATTCAAAACAATTTAATGAAACGTTTAGATATCGTTTTAGAGAATCAATTGATTGGAGGAAATAACACAGGAGATAACTTGAACGGAGCTACAAACTTAGCTACTGCGTTTTCAGCTGGTACACTCGCAAACACAATCACAACTCCAAATGATTACGATGTAATTCAAGCGGTTGCGTTACAAACTGAATTAGCTTTCGGAGTTCCTAACGGAATATTTGTAAATCCTGCAATTGTTGCAAGAATGAAATTAACAAAAGGTTCTGACGGTCACTATGTTATGCCTATGTTCTCAACTATCAATGGTTTAGAAGTTAGTGGAATGAAAGTTATACCAACAACAGCATTAAGCGGTGAAAACTTCTTAGGTGGTGACTTAACTGTATTGAACGTTTTAATTCGTGAAGAATTAGGTATTCAAATCGGTTTAGATGGTAACGACTTCACAAACAACAAAAAAACAATGTTGATTGAGAAAAGATTAGTACAATTTGCATCAGCTAATGATGTAGCTTGTTTAATCAAAGGTGCATTTAACACTGCAAAAGCGTTGTTAGCAACTACTTAATAGTTACTTATGAAATTAGCCCTCATTATTGCAATTTACAACCGTCACGAATTGGAAAGAATCGTGATAGATAATTTTAAACGTCAATCTGAAAAGTTCGGTTTTGAAATTATAATTGCAGGTAGTGAGGGCGAAGTTTCTAAAGAATTAGCAAAAGGACTTCATTATATTGAAGTACCAAATTTCCCAGTAAGCAACAAACACAATTCAATGTTAATCGTTGCGCAACATTTACAAGTTGACGGAGTTGTTTTAATGGGTTCAGATGATTTTGTAAGTGATAGTTTTTGGACTAACATTTATAAATTCACACCAACAGAAACAAACGTTAAAGGGCTTTCAGATTTGTATTTTTATTCAGTCGAAAGTAAAAAATTAAGATATTTCAAAGGATATAAAAACGCTACTCAATCAGTTGG
>JAKQEZ010000536.1 GCA_029558435.1 Bacteroidota bacterium | reverse complement strand
TTATCTAGCATACTTAGTTGAATGTTTTTGAGCAATTGAAAGCATTTTCGAACTTTTTGTGTTTCCGCAGAAAAAAGTCCGATAGTCATTAAGCCTTTTATGTTTAATCGGTCAAGTTGTTTAACTTGTTGAGCAAAAGTCAAAGTATTTTCGGGTGAAACACCAAACTTACTTGCTTCATAAGAGGTGTTAACTTGGATAAAAACATCAATGGTTCTATCTTCAAATTCTAATCTCTTTTGCAATTTTTCAGCTAATTCCAACCTGTCAACAGATTGTATGCAGTCGGCATATTTTATAACTTCCTTGACTTTGTTGGTTTGAAGATGTCCTATGAAATGGGTTTGGTGTGGGATAACTTTTATTGCTTCAAATTTCTCTTTGAGTTCCTGCACCTTATTTTCTCCAATCAGGGTTTCACCGGTTTCCAAGGCAGTAATAATATTTGTAGCCGAAACTGTTTTTGTTGCTAATAGAAGTTTAATTTCATTGGGGTTTCTGCCCGAAAATCCGGCTGCTGCTCTTATTCTACTCTTAATGTTTGCTATGTTTTCGATTATGAAGCTCATATCTGCAATTCGTGTTCAGGGCAATCCACTCTCAATTCGTTTTCAGCAAGTTGACTTTTCAAAAGTTTGCAGTAGTGAACACCTTTTTCAAGTTGATAGTTAGAGCAAGTAAAACACATTCTTTGAATAGTGATGATGCCTGATTTATTTAGGTCGTAAATCAATTTTAGCAATCCATTAAGCATTATTGTTTTTTGTTCCTGTGTTAGTTTTTCAATGGGTTGTTCTATTGATGAAGCAAATAATGATGCCTTTTTTGCTATTTTTTTTCCTTCGTTTGTAAGTGATAGCGAAAAACTCCTTGTGTCAATGGGGTCAGTTTCCTTTGTTACTAATTCTTTTGAAAGTAACACTTTTACGCTATCGCTAATTGTGGCTTTTGTCATATTGAACTCATCAGCTAAATAACCCACCTTGCATTTCTCCAAGGAATGGAAATAAATGAAAATTAAAATTTGAATTTGTATCGGGCTTAATGAGTTTTCTTTACTTTCATTCCATAACAATACTCTGAATGCTTCTGAAATTCGTTCCAAAGCAACAACAATGCGACTTTCAATTTTTTGGTTTTGTTCCGTTAAGTGAAAAGATGAATGTTTCATTTATTCGCAATTTTCCATTTCAAGAATAAAATATCCTTGTTTTTTTATGTCGGCTTCCCATTGTGGTTGTATACTTCTAACGTGGCAAAACCTACATTCTTTTGATGTTAAGGGCTGTCCTTCTTGACCTTTAGTTTTCAGATATACTCTGCCATATTCGTAAATAACGGCAGTGTCTTTTACTGATGATGGTGCAATAATGTCAAAG
>JAKQEZ010000534.1 GCA_029558435.1 Bacteroidota bacterium | reverse complement strand
TATAGGACAAAACGGCTTTGGCTCAATTTGCCAGCACACGGAGGTTTTTTCCTATAATGTAATATTATGTCTGCGCTTTGCTACGGGCTTCGCCTAAATAGAAAGTCCCACGAAATCCCTCACACTTTTTTCAGCGGTCATTTTATTCAAGTGTTGTCTGTTTTCAATGGCTCTCATGAATCGGCTTCGCCTTATTTGTCCTATAATTAGACACTATGTGTAAATAGCCACACGGCTCACGCACATTATTGCAATAAAACTTTTTGCATTCTTTCAGAAATGTGAAACATTCACTGACATCAATAAAAATCAAACAATTCGTCTGTAATTTATGCAAAAAGATTTTATTCGCAATTTTTCCACCACACGCCAACGCTTTTAAAAATTTCTTCTTTTTCACAATCACTAAAAAAAATTACATCTCTTACTAATATCATTATTGCGTTATTATTTTATCAAGAACATATTCCAAAGCTTTTTCGGACTTGACTTTTATGGTAGGCTTCACTCCATTTCCTTCAATTCGAAAGCGGTCTGCTGTATAATAATCTGCTGTCGGAACTACTAAAACCCACGAATTTTGAATATCTATAAATGTTGATGACAACATATCGCCAGCAGTTTTTTCTCCAACCAAAATGGCTAAATTATGTTGCTTAAAAAAATAAGCTATTGGTTCTGTTGCACTTGCAGAATAATTGTCTGTCAAAGCGAATACTTTACCTGAGTAATGTAATTTTTTATCAGGAACAACACGTCCTGCCAGTAGTCCATTATCAATTATTGCCTGTAAAAAATCTTTTAATGAGTTTCCATTGTAAACAGGCGCTTTTCTTAATACTGCATCATCGGGAAGATTTGTATTTTCTTTGAAATAGTTATTTCCGATAAAGAACCCTGCATCCAAAGGGTCTTTTATCAGGTAAGAAGCCAAAAACATTGAGGAGTAATCACCACCGCTACATTCTCTCATATCAATCACTAAGTTTGGAATGTTTTGCTTAATTATCGAATCAAAGAAATTTCTTACAATAAGCGTATCCGCTAAGGCGAAACCCTTAAATTTGATATATGCAGCATTGGAGTTTAGCATTTTAGTTTCTACCAACATTTTTAAATTGTCCTCAATACTGTTCCATGGGTTACTTTTTAAAATGCCAATATGCGATATGTTGACTTTTTGACACAAATTTGTAAATCCAACAAAAAATTCCAGATCATCACGAACGAAAGGAACCATATCATCTAGATTTTTAAAAAAAGTTCTCCACTCTTTTTCATCTAAAATTTGGGGATTAAAAATATGTTGCCTGAATGTTTCTTTAATCTTCTTGCTTAGAGCAGAATAATCATAATCAATTTTTTCAGAATTATAAGGAACTGCAATAAAAGGGTTATTAACCTTTTTGTTATTACCAAGCTTATCATCTCCTAATGTCCCTGTTATTTTTCCGTTTTCTATTGTTGCATTCAAATACATTCCTACTCCCGGAGCAGTAAAAATACCGCTTAATCTGTCGTCTTTTATTTTCCCTTTAAAAACCCTAACAAATGCTCCTTTTTTATATTGTTTTACAAATAAATTTGCCATGAATTGCTTTGAACCTCCAATAATTTCTTTCATTGCATTGTGTCTGGAAGATGCAGTAAATGTACTGTCAGATGTTTTCTTAATGTTAACCAGCAATGAAATCTCCCCTAACCCATCAATAATAACATTGAATTTCCATTGCCCTGTCAATTCATCAGTAGAAAGATTTTGTCCAAAAGCAAGCAAAGAAGACAAGAAAGGAAAACTACAAACGATATAAATCAAGATATATTTTTTCATTAGGGATAAAGCTTAAGTAGATGATATAAGTATTTTTCTTTCTATCAATTCCCTAATTGCTTGTTCTGAAACTGAAAAATTTGAAAATTTCAAATTTTCTACAATTTTAGGGTTTTCAAAAAATGATAAAACTTCATAGAACTGATTTGATATAGTATGAATTTTCAATATACCCTTCTCAAAAAGAATTTGTTGATTACCAAAATTTATCAACACATATTCATCTTTGTTAAATACAACAGGTAATTTAAGCATTTCATCATCTACATAAAACACAGATGTATTACTACTCTTTTCTGTATCAATAGATTTATGAACATATATCCAAGATTCCCACTGTTCAGGATATTTCTTTAAATATTGGGCAAGTATGTCATATAAATTTTGTGTTGCAGAGTAGCAAAACTGCTCTTTATCATCTGCGTCAGTTGCTTTTATAGAAGGTAAAATATAAGTTTTCCTTTCTAACCACCCAGTTCTTATTGAAACAATTGGAATTATAGGAACTTTTGACACAAAAGATAAATAAGCAATTCCTTTGCGGGCATAATATGGAGTATTCAAGAAGTCTATTTTTGCAAAATTATCCTTGTTTTCACTGTGGTTATTTACACCTGTATTTCCGTCAATGTAAAATAATAATGAAGTCCCTTTTCTTAATTTACGGATAGCTTGTAAACCTATTGATGGGCTTTCTGCATCTAAAATATCTAAATCCGTATCTTTTTGTAGAAACTCTTTTTTTACGGTTTTAAATAGTTCTTTTGTTTTTTCTCCTTGTTCTTTAATATATTGACTATCTGTAACTAATGAATAATCTATATCATTTACAGCTAAAATACTATTCAATATTCTATATGAACCTATATGATAAGTACAGAAAATATAAGGAGTACCACTTTTAGCAAGAGACAAAATGTTTTGTTCATCAACAATTTGGGTGTCTTTAATCAAAGAAAAAACATCTTGGTCGTATGCAGCCCACATCTGATGAAATTTGACTGATTTACTAAAATTAAAGTATTCCTCTTTAGGTAAAGAGGGGTACATTTTAGAGTAACAAGCAGCCATTAAGTGATGTAACAACTCCAATTCACCAATGGAATCTTTATCAAGTCCATCAATGTATTTTTTTGTTGTAACAATCCACTCCAAATAAGATAATGGAATATTATAATTATTAAACACAAAAAAGCAGATTAATTAATTACTTACAACCTGAGTGATATGTTTTCTAAATTAATCGTTGTAAACTTATCACAATTACTTACGCCATTCGCACAATTATTGTCTTTAACTGCTATTTTTGTACTAAAGACGATGGTAACACCTTCACATTTTCTTGTACACGACCCTGCAGCTCTTTGAATAGAATCTGCGTCATTTAAATCAATATTCTCTATTGCTTTTGTGAATTGCTCTAGAGATAATCCATTACCTAATTCGTCTGTAAAAGTAGAGATCGTGGCACTTGATTTTTGTATAAAAATATCCCCCATGATGCAGTTAATTTAAGACCTGAACTTTATTCCTTCTAAACGGATTGTTCTGAACTCTCCACAATCATTTGTCCCATCCGAGTTGCATCCTGAACTTTTCAACTGAACATCAACATCAACAGTCATGTCTCTACATTTAGACTCGCAAGAACCTACGGCTCTTTTTAAAGATTCTGCATCGTTTAAATCTACATCTTCTATGTTCTTTCTGAATTGTTCAAGAGTCAGTCCATTACCTAATTCATCTGTAAATGTAGAAATTGTAGCACTTGATTTCTGAATAAATATATCTCCCATAACAAAATATTTTTATAAATTAGAATAATTTTTTGTCAATAATAACAAATATAATTTGCAAAACAAAATTTTATTTATTAAGGTGAGCATGAAAAGCGAATTATTATGATTGATAACTCTCTCCAAACCTACGTCTAGTCCGAGTATTTTTTTATTTCCCACCCCTTCTGAAAAGAAGAAATTTTTAACCAAAGCTATTTAACATAATGCAAGAACATTATAGGACAAAGCGGCTTTAGCTCAAATTTGCCACCGCACGGCTTTTTGTGCCTATAATGTATATTATGTCTCCGTTTGCACTTCGGGCGATGCCTAAATAGAATTTCGCACGAACCTACCGCACTTTTTTTTCAGCGGTCATTTTATTCAAGTGTTGTCTGTTTTCAATGGCTCTCATGAATCGGCTTCGCCTTATTTGTCCTATAATTAGACACTATGTATAAATAGCCACACGGCTCACGCACATTGCAATAAAACTTTTTGCAATCCTGCGGAATTTAGCAAAAAGATTTTATTTGCAATTTTTCCACCGCACGCCAACGCTCAATTTATTCTTTTCTTCCCTCCGCACTTTAAAAAATAATTTTCTTTTTCGCATGGATTCCCTTGCTAAAACTTATAAGTATATCCACCTAATTTCATTAGGTATTTTCATTCTAAATTCTGGAATCATGTAAGAAAAACACATAAAATGTTTGGTTATCAACAAAATAATGTGTAAAATTGGTGACAAAATATAATAACTTAAATTTAATCATTATGGCTAACATTGACGTTCACATTAGTTTTAAAGTTGCTCGTGCTAAGCATGACTGTTTAAAAGGATTTGGAATTTGCAATTTCACAGTTGATATTGACATCAGCTTATTGCGAGGAAAACTTGTTATTGACACAGAGAGCAATACAGCACAATTACATTTTTTATCCACGCCTAATACCTATGGAGAAGAAGTTTTTGGAGTTGACAAAAATGTAAAATTACCACGTAAAGCTGCGGAGTTTTTGGGTTATGAATCTGTAACTTTGTTACGAGGAGAATACCCCTTTAATACTTTGACAAGCGAATTTGGAATTGTTGAAAAAATCCAAGTAGACTTGAAGAAAGAGGGAGATTGTGAATGCTAAGTAAAAGAAAAAAAATCATGTATTCTTTCAATACTAGAGTTGCAGTACTATGTACTGCAACCTTTTTTGTTTTGTCTGTTCTTGTAGGGTGTAATGCTATAGGAAGAGTTATGTATGGTGTAAAAAAACCAAAGGTTGAATCAAAAGAGTCGATACTATCATTTCTTGAAAAAAAGAAACTGTCAACCGAAAATGTTTTTTGTGTTGATATGGCAGATTTTAAGCCTACATTATTACTAACTAAAAACAAAATTCCTGATGTACTAATCTTCAATAAAAAAGGTGAGTATTTGCCTTATGGAGAAGAATGGGCATGCAATGCAAGTGCATTTGATTTTATTGAAAATTTGAATGATACAACTGTTTATAAGACTACAGATTTAACTACATTAGATAATCTATTAGGCAAATTCAAAGATTTAGGAGGTTTGGAACTTACTACTGAAACATTGTCAAAGCTCAAGAGCAATAATTTTGTTGTTGTTGCATTTTGGACGAAATGGTCAGGAAAGTTGAATAAGACTAAGGTCAAAGAATGGGAAACACAAGCAAAGAACAATACAAAAACAAGTATAACTTTTGTTAAGCTAAATCTGGATATGCAAGATTGGTGGGAAGCAAATAAAAAAGAATCAAAATAATTAATCAGCAATATGAATAAATCCCAAATTATCGAAAATCTTTCAAAGAAGACAGGTAGAAGTAAAGCGGAAGCTAAACGAAACTTAGAAGCATTAATAGGTGTTTTTACTGAATCATTGAAAAAAGGTGAAAATGTTACATTAATCGGTTTCGGTACTTTTAGTGTGGATCAAACCAAAGCAAGAACAGGACGAAATCCACAGACAGGGCAACCGATAATGATAAAACCAAAAAAACGTGTTCGTTTTAAAGCGGGCGCAGAACTATCAAGTGCCATAAATTAATAAACCCTACACACAAGAGAAGGTTCTTTAGGAAATTGAAGTTGCAACTTGTAGCTTTGGTTTTCAAAGAACCTTCTCTTTTTCCAAGAAAATTATTTTTTATTCCTCCCCTCTTGAAAAGAATAAATTTTTCCGAAGCTATTTAACATAACGCAATTACATTATAGGACATTGTTATCAAAGCAACTAATTTGTATTTTATTACGTATTAATAATAAACTAATAATAAATTAATAATTATGAAAACTCTATTAACTTTTTTTGTTTGCACAATAATATTTACTAATGCAAACACTCAAACCAATATATCATTAATGACTATTGGAACATCTATCAATCACAATGACAATGATTGTTCGGTTAACATTAATGCCAATGCAGTGGCTTTGATATCAAATTCTTCTTTAAATGATGAAGCTAAATTTATTGATTTTAATGGGCAAGTAATTTATACTGAAATTAATTCAACTGGTGCTGTAAACTGGCAACCAAACTTTGTGATGACAGGATTTAATGTACAATCGGATTATAATTGTGTTAATGGAAATATGTTGAATTCTTTTGCAATGCCTAATGATGTCTATAAAATAATTTGTGAACAAGATACTATGTATAATCCAATTATTTTAGTACAAGAACCCTTGAATTTTACACCATGTGTTTACAAATCTGTAGAAGGTTTTATATATGTTGATAACAATGGTGATTGTATCAATAATTCAGGTGATGTTGGAATAACCTACATAACGCCAGTTATTAATGGGAATTATATCTACGACCCTTTTCAAAATCCATTTTCTAATGGAAATGCGAATGGAAATTATAAATTTTTTGTTCAAGAAAATCATTTAATTGATTATACCGTTAGCATACCATCCATCTATGCTTTTGTTTTTCCAGCTAGTCCTTGTTTTCAAACTAGTTATTCGTTTACAAATCTACCACAAACTGGTGTTGATTTTCCTTTGCAATGCGCTGATTTTGATACACATGTTCAATATTATTCTACTCCGGCACGTCCTGCAATTCCATTCACATTATCACCTCGAGTTTTTAATATTGGTTGTGATGCTGTTTCAGGAACGTTAAAACTAAAATTAGACCAAAATGTTACCTATAATTCCACGCTTAGTTCTCATCCTGCTGACTACATAAATGGCGATACCTTGGTTTGGAATTTTACGAATCTGAACAACTTGGCAAATAATACTCCTTATTTTGATCAGTTTTTGGGAGGAATCCACCTAACCCCTTCCCTTTCTGTTAATATTGGTGATACACTTTGGTTTGATTTGAGTACTTCAGTTGCAACTGGTGATGTAAATCCTGCAAACAACCATTTGCATTTTGGCATTCCAATTGTTAATTCGTTTGATCCAAATATTAAAGAAGTTTCACCAAAAGGAGTTGGAATTGAAGGACTTATTCCTATGGAAACAGAAGCACTTACATACACCATTCACTTTCAAAACACTGGAACAGCCGAAGCGATAAATATATTTGTATTAGACACATTGACGGCTTCAATTGATCCGAAATCTTTGCAAATATTAGCGAATAGTCACAACATGACTCCAACTTGGATTAATGACTCTGTTGTAAAGTTTAATTTCCCTAATATTCATTTAGCAGATAGTTCAAGTAACGAACCTGAAAGTCATGGTTTTGTGCGATTTAAAGTGAATTTAAAAGATAATTTACCTATTGGGACAATCATCAAAAATAAAGCAGCCATTTATTTTGATACAAACGAGCCAGTTATCACTAATTTTACTACCAACAAATTAGCAAATGATTTATCTGTTTCAAAAATTGAAAAATTAAATGATATTTCTGTTTTCCCAAATCCGGCAAAAGATTATGTAATTATCCGTTTTTTTGAGCAAATCAACGGTACAATTGAGCTATTTGACTTAACTGGTAAGAATGTTTATACTGAAGAAGTAAAGCAAATCAGCCAAAAACAAATTGATGTCAAGCAGTTACAAAATGGCGTTTATATCTACCAAATTAAAGCCAATAATGGGCAAAGAAAAAGTGGCAAATTGATTATAAATTAAAATTAAAAATTTGTTTTTATTGTTTTAGAGGTTGGCAAAAAATTTGTTAACCTCTTTTTTTGTGATTATAATTGTGTTTATCCTAGTGTTTTTTTGAGAAAATACGTTAAAAACACTCTGATTTAATTAATGACATCTCATAAGAAACATTAAATTTGCAAGAAAAACACTTTTGAAGAGATTAACTGTATTTAGCATTCGCTCTTTTATCGGTCCATTTTTTGTGACGTTTGCTATTGCTATGTTCATTCTGATCATGCAGTTTTTCTGGAAATATATCGATGATTTGATGGGAAAAGGAATTGAAACCATTTACATTCTTCAATTGCTTTTTTATGTTTCTGCTAGTTTAATTCCACTTGCATTGCCACTTGCTATGTTGCTTTCGTCTATTATGACACTAGGAAATTTGGCCGAATTCAACGAGTTAACAGCTTTAAAATCAAGTGGTTTGTCGCTATACAGAATTTTACGTCCTTTAACAGCCATTGTTTTAATTTTGGCATTATCTACTTTTTTGTTTGCCAACTATGTTATTCCTGTTGCTAACTACAAATGGCGTTCTTTAATTTACGATTTTCAAAACACAAAAATTGCTTCTATCATCGTTCCAGGTGTATATACCAAAGAAATTGACGGATATGCCATCAAGGCCAATAAAAAAAATCCAGATGGCTCAATGGAAGATATTACCATTCACGATAAAACGAAACCCAACGAGTTTAAAACCATCAAAGCAGCAAAAGGAACCTTGTATAAATCAGATAATGGTAAATACCTGTTCTTCAACCTAAAAAATGGAGTTATTATTGAAGAATTGGCTATCCTCCCCCCTACATTTGATGCGCAAGGACACCGTAATTTGGATCAATTTTACAAACGTGAAACACGTCGCTCCACCTTTGATGAAGCTACCTATAAAGTGGAATTGATTGGCTTTACAATGAATAAAGGCGATGACGAAAGTTTTAAAGACGATTATGAAATGTTGACTGTTTTTCAAATTCAACATGCCTTGGACTCCATGAGTAGAAAAATTAACACCATTGTAGATGGATTTGTGAGTAACACTGAAAACAGCCACGAATATTTTCAAGCAAAAAACTTTCAAAAACTAACCGATTCGTTGAAACAAGAACGAGTGGATACGGTTGCAACGCCCATTCGCTTCAATCAACTAACAGCCGGAGAAAAACAATTAGCCTATCAATCAGCTATTCAAAAAATTGATAACCGCCTCAATGCCATTGGTGTTCAATACCAGTATTTTACTGCGTTAAAACAAAATTCTAACCGTTATTGGGTGGAGTTTCATCGCAAATTTGCACTTACCTACGCCATAATTGTGTTGTTTTTTGTTGGTGCTCCACTGGGCGCAATTGTCAGAAAAGGTGGTTTTGGTGCTCCTGTTGTTATTGCAGCCTTGTTGTTTATGTTGTATTTCATACTCATTACAGTGGGCGAAAGTTTGGTAGAATCGCAAACCGTTAGTCCGTTCTTAGGAATGTGGTTTTCATCTATCATCCTCACTCCTATTGCTTTGTTTTTAATGTATGCTGCTGCCAACGATGCTCCAGTAATGCAAAAAGATACTTGGAAAAAATTCTTTAAAACCATAACTTTTAGAAACAAACATTGATTTCATTCTTAAAAGTCAATAAAAATTGTAAATTTAGCGCTGATTAAAGATTTTATGGCACAAATTGGAGATTTATTCGTTCACACAGATTGCATCCACTTCAGAGGAGATTTACCTTGTTTACCACATAAAAAACACGGCTATGTTTGCCAAACGTGCCCAGTTTACACCAAAATAGAAACACGCATTTTAATCATAAAACTAGGTGCAATTGGCGATGTTATTCGCACAACTCCATTGCTACGCAAGATTAGAGAAACTTATCCCAATGCAAAAGTAACGTGGTTGACACAATCGCCTGCAATTTTACCAAAAACAGCAATTGAAGAAGTGTTGAATTACGATTTTAAATCGGTACTATACATTCAACAAGTTGAGTTTGATTTGCTCTTTAATTTGGATAAAGACAAAGACGCTTGTGCTTTGGCAACCACCATCAACGCAAAGAAAAAATTTGGATACACCCTCCACAATGGTGTGCCCTACCCACAAAACGATTTGGCTAATCATAAATTTTCTACAGGCTTGTTTGACACTGTCAGCAAAGCAAATACAAAATCGTATGTGCAAGAAATTTTTGAATTGGTTGGCTGGGAATTTAACGGCGAAGAATATGTTTTTGATAACCACGAAGACAAAGGTTATCGTTGGAAATTGGATAAAAGTAAGCCACTAATTGGTTTAAACACAGGTTGTGGCGATCGTTGGACAACACGATTGTGGCCTAATGAATACTGGATTGAACTCATCCAATTATTGAAAAAAAATGGGTATGAACCTGTTTTATTGGGTGGCGAGCAAGAACATGAAAAAAACAGCATGCTTGCACAAACAACAGGCGCAACCTATTTGGGCTATTTTAATTTGCAACAATTCATCAATTTGATGTATCAAATGGATTTGATTGTAACGCAAGTAACCATGGCGATGCACATTACCATTGCTTTGCAAAAGAAAATTGTGTTGATGAACAACATTTTTAACCCTCACGAATTTGAACTTTATGGTCGTGGTGTGTTGGTTGAACCTTCCAAAGAATGCATTTGTTATTTCGATGGAACTTGTAAAAATGGCAATTCGTGCATGAAAGATTTGGCGCCCCAAACTATTTTTGGAGAAATTAAAAAACAGTTGTAAATGAACGTTTTACAACTTACATACCGCGTACCTTATCCTGCAACAGACGGCGGTGCTATTGGCATTTACACCATCACCAAAGGGCTTAATGACAACGGCTGCACGGTTGATTTAGTTGCCATTAACACTCCAAAACACAGTCAGCCTGCAGATGCAATGCAACACCTTTTTCGCAATCAAATTGACGTTTTTGTTGATACTTCTATTTCGCCTTTTAAATTGTTGACCAACCTCTTGTTTCGTTCCATTCCCTACAACATTGAACGTTTTGTTTCAAAGGAAGTGGAAAAACAATTGGAAACCATTTTAACCAACAACACCTACGATTTTATTCATATCGATGGTGCTTTTGTGGCTTATTACATAGATAAAATTCGTCAATTCTCTCAAGCGCCCATTATTGTTCGTCCACACAATATTGAATACGTTATTTGGGAGCGACTTGCCATCAATGAAAAAAATCCACTTAAAAAATGGTTTTTTGCGCATCTTGCCAAGCGTTTAAAGCGTTTTGAAGCCGATTATTACAACAAAGCAGATGGAATTGCAGCCATTACGCCTGAAGATAAAAATCGATTATTGAATCTAAATGTAACAAAACCAATTGACGTTGTTCCAGTAGGCGTGCTTTTTAAGTCCAATTCAGTTCAACAATCAATTCAGCAAGAACAAGATACTATCTTCTCTATCAGTGCATTGGATTGGATGCCAAATATTGAAGGATTAAATTGGTTTTTGGAAAATGTATGGCCACTGTTGTTGCAAAAAAAGCCGACAGTTCAGTTGCATATTGCTGGAAAATCAACCCCAGATTGGCTGAAAAACGCAACTTATCCTAACACAACTGTCCATGGATTTGTTGACGATGCTCAGGCGTTTAAACAGCACTACCAATTAATGTTGGTTCCACTTTTATCGGGTGGCGGAATGCGTGTAAAAATCATTGAAGGATTGGCAGAAGGTAAATGCATCATCAGTACAACTATTGGTGCAGAAGGCGTTGCCTATACTGATAAAGAAAACATTGTAATTGCCGACACGCCAACACAATGGGTAGATGCCATTTGTTTTTACCTTGAAAACGAAGAAGCCCGCAAAAACATAGAGCAAAAAGCTGCACAATTGGCACACCAAGTATATGAAAATACAATAGTAACCAAAGGTTATGTTGATTTGTATAATAAATTAACTTCTTTGAAATGAATAATTTACCCAAATTAGTTGTAGTGCTTTCCAGATTTCCTTTTCCATTAGAAAAAGGCGATAAATTGCGCTCGTACTATCAAATCAAAGAGTTAGCACAACACTATGAAATTCATTTAATTGCCTTGAGCGATGTAGATATTGCAACCAGTAGTAAAAATGAATTGGCCAACTATTGCAAAACAATCACAGTATATCGTTTGTCAAAAATTTCGGTTGCTTTCAATTCATTGGTAGCGTTATTGGGTAAAAAACCTGTACAAGTTGGCTATTTTTACAATTATTTTGTAGCGCGAAAAATTCAACGTCAGTTACAACATTTGCAACCCGATCATTTGTTTTCGCAATTAATTCGCACAGCTGAATATACAAAAAATTACATGGGTTGCCCCAAAACACTGGACTACATGGATGCCTTTTCAAAAGGTTTTGAACGAAGAGCAGAAAAATCTCCTTGGTATTCCAAATGGTTTTATCAACTTGAATACAAACGTTTGCAAGTTTACGAACGTTTGATGTTTGATTATTTTGATAAAAAAACCATTATTTCAGAGCAAGACAAACGCTATATTTTTCATCCCAACCGTTCAGAAATTGTATGTGTACCCAACGGAATTGATGCTTCATTTTTTGAATCGCGTTCACTTCCAAAAAAATACGATTTTGTTTTTGTAGGCAACATGAATTATGCCCCCAATGTGGAGGCTGTTTTGTACATTGCCAAAGAAATTCTTCCTTCCTTTCCTGTATCACAATTTTTAATTGCTGGTGCCAATCCACATCCACGTGTAAAGCGATTAGCAGAACAAAATTCAAACATTACGGTATCTGGTTGGATGGACGATATACGCGATGCTTATGCAAGTGCTAAAATATTTCTCGCTCCGATGAAAACAGGCACAGGCATGCAAAACAAATTATTGGAAGCCATGGCAATGGGAATTCCGTGCATCACTTCTTCGTTGGCCAATAACGCCATTGGTGCTCATCATAAAGAATCTATCGTTGTTTGCGACACCACAGAAGCAGC
>JAKQEZ010000503.1 GCA_029558435.1 Bacteroidota bacterium | reverse complement strand
GCAACTGTAAGCTATTAAGCTTGTTGTTATCTTCAATGCCATTGTTCCGATTTATCGGAATGAGAAGGCCAACAACAAGACGCAAGCCAGGAAACCTGCCACATTCATTGAGTAACAAACTTTCGGGAAAAAAAGTTTGAGTATGGGTAAATTCTGTGCTTTTCTCCCAGATTTATTAAATTTTTATTAACTTTAAAATGAACAAAAAGTTTATTGGCTTAAGTGTGTTTACACTTGCTACTGCTTTTGCGTATGCTCAAGAATTAGATACGCTAAAAGTAAACAACCTTAAAGAAGTGGTTGTTTCAGACACTAAATTTGCGCAAAGCAAAGAAAAATCAGGAAAAATTATTGAAGTGATTACCGCTGAAGATTTGGCTAACAAACAAGGACAATCGTTATTAAATGTACTAAGTCAAGTGGCTGGTGTAGAGGTAAATGGAAATCAATCCGCCAACGGAAAAAACCAAGGAATTTACATTCGCGGTGGTCGTAATCGTCAGGTGGCGATTTATATTGATGGTGTTCCAGTAACGGATGCTTCCAATATTAATCTAGAATACGACTTACGATTGTTACCGGTTGACCAAATTGAACGTATCGAAATTTTAAAAGGTTCGTCAAGTGTGTTGTACGGGACTGGAGCGGCAACTGGAGTAGTCAACGTTGTGTTGAAAAAAGCTTCTAAAAAAGCTGTAAATGGTAGCGCCTATTTCTCAGTTGGAACTCAAAATGATGCGAACAAGAGTGATCTTGACGCCAATGATTTTAATCAAGGATTTAGTATCAATGGAAATTTGGGAAAAGTAAGTTACCTAACTTCTTTGAATAGTACAGAAACCAAAGGTTTTTCGGAAGCCGCTGGAGAAAACTACGAGCCTGATTCGTTTTCAAGAATTAACTTCATGCAAAAAATTGGTGTTCAAGTAAACGATAAACTTTCGCTTGATTTCTTTGGAAATTATGATAAACTAAAAAACACTTTTGATAATTCATTTGGCGGTTTTGCTGCTTTTAATGATGATTTGAATAATCGTGGAGAAACGGAGCAATTTCGTTTTGGTTTTAATCCAAAATACCAATACAATAAAGGTGAATTTGTAATTAATTCAGGCTTTGGAAGTACAAAAAGAGCGACATTTTTAACCAATTCATGGACAAATGCTGTAGATAATTACAATTACGAATCCAGAAATGTTTCGGTGGATGCTTTTAACCGTTATAATTTTTCGGAGCAATTGTATTTGGTTTTAGGAACCCAATTTCAGTTTTTTGATATGGACCAAAACACCAACGGTTTCGTTGATGTAATGCGAGAAAATGCTAAATTCAACATTATTGATCCTTATGCTACTGTTGTTTATAATTCCTCAATTGGTTTAAATATCAACGCTGGTGTTCGTTCTAATAATCATTCGGAATACGGAAGCCATTGGGTATATAACATCAACCCAAGTTATCAATTTAAGAATATTCCTTTGCGTTTGTTAACTTCTTATAGTACGGCTTATATAACACCAAGTTTGTACCAATTATACGGACCGTTTGGCAACACTACTTTAACTCCAGAAGAAAATGCAACTGCAGAGGCTGGTTTTGAAACGAAACTTTTCAATGAAAAATTGACAGTAAACGCTGTTGGTTTCTATCGTCAGGAACAAAACACGTTTGGTT
>JAKQEZ010000464.1 GCA_029558435.1 Bacteroidota bacterium | reverse complement strand
ACAACTTTAAAAGAAGCTGCTTTAGTTTTAGGATATGTTACTTCTGAAGATTATGATGCTTGGGTTGATCCTAAAAAAATGATTTAATATTCTATAAGTTTTATCAACTACCTCATTTTATGGGGTAGTTTTTTTATATAAAAAAATAAATAAGATAAAAAAGTCCTATAAGTAAAGAATCATTATATTTGTTCTCGAAAAATTGGTAACTAAATCAGAAATAAAATGAAGGTTTTAGCATTTGCAGGAAGTATATCATCAACATCAATTAATAAACAATTGGTTGACGTTGCTTTAAGAGAAATGAAGACAGTTGATGTTGAAGTTTTAGATTTAAATGATTATGAAATGCCAATTTATTCTGAGGATAGAGAGAAAAATGGATTTCCTCCCCAGATAATTGATTTTACTCAAAAAATTGAAGAGGCAGATGCAATTGTTTGTGCATTAGCAGAGCATAATCGTACCTATAGTTCGGGCTTCAAAAACATATTGGACTGGGCTTTTAGAGTAGATAAACAATTCTTTAAAAACAAGCCGATGTTATTGCTTTCCACTACAACAGTGGAAAACGGGAGTGTTAATGTGATGAAAACAGCAACTACATTTTTCCCATTACTCGGTGCAGATTTAAGAGAATCATTTATCTTCCCTAATTTCAATGAAAATTTCAATTCAGAAAAAAATGTGATTGTAAACGAGTCATTGAAAAATGAATTGAATGAAATCGTTCAGCGCTTTAAACAAGGAATTAATATCAATTAATTTATATTCAGAGTTAAATGAAAAAGAGGCTGCTCTATATTTTGAGACAGCCTCTTTTTTTCTTTGCTAGAAGAAAATAATTAAATAACCAGTTTAACTACAGTAATAACGAAATGGTTAATGTGTTGTTACATTATTTTTTTGATAATTGTATGAAGTGTGGTTTTGATTGATTAAACTGCAATTCTGATTGAATATTTTGTTTTTATAACAAAAGCAGTTGATATGTCAATATCGAACTATTTCGATATCGACATATTTCGATATCAGCATATAATTAAACTGTTTTTTTCACACTTTAACCCTAAATATTTACTATTTAATACTTATTAATTTTGTATCTTTGCAACCAAAATTTTTAATTTAATAATACGTTCAAATGAATAAATTTTCTCGCCGTCACATTGGACCGAATGAAGTAGAACAAGATTCAATGTTGAAAACAATTGGTGTAGCTTCAGTTGCCGAGCTTATTGATAAAACAATTCCTGCTCATATTCGCTTAAATGGTGAGTTAGCAATTGCAGATGCTTTGACTGAACAAGAGTATTTACAACACATCGCTCAAAAAGCAGATAAAAATAAAATTTTCAAATCATTTATTGGAATGGGGTATAATGAAACAATTACTCCTTCTGTTATTTTGCGCAATGTTTTGGAAAATCCAGGATGGTACACAGCTTATACTCCTTACCAGGCAGAAATTTCTCAAGGACGTTTAGAAGCGTTGTTGAATTTCCAAACAATGATTTTGGACCTAACAGGCTTAGAGTTAGCTAACGCATCTTTGTTAGATGAAGCATCCGCTGCTTCAGAAGCAATGATAATGTTTTATAACTCAAGATCAAGAGAGGAAATTAAAAACGGTGTTAATAAATTCTTTATTGCAGAAGATGTTTTCCCGCAAACAAAAGACGTTGTTTTAGGTCGTGCAAAAAACTTAGGAATTGAATTAGTAGAAGGTAACATCGACACGTTTAATTCTGATGGAACATATTTTGGTGCCTTGGTGCAATATCCTAACAAAAATGGTGAAATTAAAGATGTGAAAGGATTTACAGCTCGCCAAAAAGAAAATGGTGTAAAAGTAGCTGTAGTTGCCGATATTCTTTCTTTAGTTTTGTTAGAAGCTCCAGGTAAATTTGGTGCAGATGTAGTTTGTGGTTCTTCTCAACGCTTTGGTGTGCCAATGGGCTTTGGTGGACCTCATGCTGCGTTCTTTGCAACAAAAGAAGATTACAAACGCCATATTCCAGGTAGAATTATTGGTGTTTCTCGAGATGCTGATAACAATATTGCCCTAAGAATGGCATTGCAAACACGTGAGCAACATATCAAACGTGATAAAGCTACTTCAAATATCTGTACGGCTCAAGCATTGTTAGCTGTTATGGCTGGAATGTATGCTGTATATCACGGACCAAATGGGTTGAAAGTAATTGCTCAAAATATTCACACGTTGGCTTGCACTGCTGCAAATGGATTGAAAGAAAGCGGATTTAACGTAAGTGAAACACCATTTTTTGATACAATTTGGATTAAAGGTGTAAACGTTTCAAAAATCAAAGCGTTGGCAGAAGAAAAAGAAATGAACTTCAACTTCCCAACTAGCTCAGATGTAACATTAAGCTTCGGTGAAACACATACAATTGAAGACGTTAAAACTATTTTAGAAATATTTGCAGCAGCAGAAGGAAAATCAGTTGGAAGCACGTCAAATAACACTTCATCTATTCAACAATTTTTAAGAAAAGATGAAATTTTAACACATCCAACTTTTAATTCTTATCATTCAGAATCGTTAATGATGCGCTACTTGAAACGTCTTGAGAATAAAGACTTGTCATTAGTGCACTCAATGATATCATTAGGTTCTTGTACCATGAAATTGAATGCCGCTTCAGAAATGATGCCAATCACCAACCCTAAATTTGCCAACTTACACCCATTTGCGCCAGCAGATCAAGTGCAAGGAATGGTTGAAGTTATCAAACAATTGGAAAAAGATTTGTGTGCTTCAACTGGATTTGCAGGTGTTTCTGTTCAGCCAAACTCTGGTGCGCAAGGTGAATACGCTGGGTTAATGGTGATTAAAGCTTACCACGAATCAAGAGGTGATTTTAATAGAACAAAAATTATCATCCCTTCATCTGCTCACGGAACAAACCCTGCATCTGCTGTAATGGCTGGATTTGATGTGGTTGTTACTGGTTGCGATGAAAAAGGAAATATCAATATCGATGAATTACGTGCTAAAGCAGTTGAATTAAAAGATGTTTTAGCGGGTATTATGGTAACATATCCTTCAACTCATGGAGTTTACGAAGAAGGTATCAAAGAAATTACATCGATTATTCACGAAAATGGCGGACAAGTTTACATGGATGGTGCAAACATGAACGCACAAGTTGGTTTGACTAATCCAGGTAATATTGGAGCTGATGTTTGTCACTTGAACTTGCATAAAACATTTGCAATTCCTCATGGTGGAGGTGGACCAGGAGTTGGACCAATTGGTGTTGCCGCTCATTTAGTTGATTTTTTACCAACTAATGCAGTTGTTAAAACGGGTGGAGATAAAGCTATTCACGGTATTTCTTCTGCACCTTATGGAAGCGCTTTGGTGTTGTTGATTTCTTATGGATACATCAAAATGTTAGGTGCTAAAGGATTGAGAAATGCTACTGAAACAGCAATCTTAAATGCTAATTACATTGCAGCATCTTTGAAAAATTATTATCCTATTTTATACACTGGAACTAATGGAACAGTAGCACACGAATTAATTTTGGATTGCCGTGATTTAAAACGTACTTCAGAAGTGGAAGTTGCCGATATTGCAAAACGTCTTATCGATTTTGGATTCCATGCTCCAACAGTTTCGTTCCCAGTGGCTGGTACATTGATGATTGAACCTACAGAATCTGAAGATAAAGCAGAAATGGATCGATTCATCACTGCAATGATTCAAATTCGCAAAGAAATTCAAGCAATTGAAGAGGGTAGAGCCGATAAAGTAAACAACTTGTTGAAAAATGCACCGCATACAGCAAATTGTATGATTAACTTGGAATGGAATTATCCTTATTCAAGAAAAGAAGCAGCTTACCCAGTTGAATACTTAAATGAATTCAAATATTGGGCGCCAGTTCGCCGTGTTGACAATGCTTTGGGTGACAGAAATTTAATTTGTTCTTGTCCAAGTATTGAGGCTTACGAAATGGCTTAATACAATCATATCATTTGTAAATAGGCTGTTCGAAAGGATGGCCTATTTCTTTTTATCGGCATTATGAAAACGGAAAAAATCAACTTTATTAGAACAATCTTTAGAGGAATTGGGCAAATAGTTTTGCAAGAAAATGCAATTTCTGGTCTGCTAATTCTTATTGCATTGTTTTTGGGATCTTGGAAATTTGGTGTAGCTACATTACTTGCAACCGTTGTAGCATATTTCACTTCGCTGGTTTTAATATTTGATAAATCCAATATTGAAAAAGGATTGTATGGGTTTAGTCCAGCACTTGTTGGAATAGCATTTATTTTTTTCTTTGAAGACACAATTGTTGTTTGGATTGGTGTAATTTTAGGCTCAATTATTACAGCTGTCGTTCAAGATTTTTTCATCAAAAAGAATATACCCATTTTTACGTTTCCCTTTATTGTAGTGACTTGGATAGCCTTTGTGGGATTCCGTTATGGATTGAAAATCCCTCAGCCTATATCGCTATATGCAGATATCGAAATAGTTCGATATCAACATATCTTATCATTTTTCAGAAACTACGGTCAAGTCCTCTTTCAACAAAGCATTCTTGCATCTCTTCTCATCTTCCTTGCCATCTCCATCAGTTCTCTCAAATCATCTCTTTATTCATTAATTGCCATTTTAATTGCCGTATGTTTTTCCTACTTTGTAAACCAACCTAGTCAATTTATTCAATTAGGCATCTATGGGTTTAATCCACTTTTAACAGCATTAGTTTTTTCGTCCTACAAACAAAATGCCCATTGGTTGGCATTAGTTGGAATCCTTCTAACCATCCTCTTAGAATACATCTTTAGATATTTCCAGCTTTTTGATGCTATTGGTGGGGTACTAACATTTCCTTTTGTGTTGGCAACGTGGATTACGCTTTTTATTAATAAAAAATATTTTCAATAAACATCACAAAATCAATTAGTTGCTTATTTTATTAAAAAATATTTCATTTTTCTTGTAACCTTTTTTGATTTCATTTCCCCTAATGGGTATAAAACCAATTAATAATTAAAATTTTAAAAAAATGGAATCAAAAAATCAAGTTTTAAATCAAACATACAATTTGTTGAAGTATGTTTTTGTTATCGTACCAATTGTTGCTGGATTGGATAAATTTACCAACATCTTAACAGATTGGACGCAATATGTAAACCCATCAATTGAAGGAATGTTGCCTTTCTCAGCTGTAACATTTATGATGGTGGTAGGAGTGATTGAAATTGTAGCGGGTATTTTGGTATTCATCAAGCCACAAATAGGCGGATTAGTTGTAGCAGCTTGGTTGGTAGGCATTGCACTTTCTTTAATTGCAGGTTGGATGTATGTGGATGTAGCTGTGCGTGATTTAGTCATGGCGATTGGAGCTTTCTCAATGGCACGACTTTCACAAATAATAAAATAGAAAACTAACCATTCTAATATAAATTTTGCTATCCTCTTTCTTGTTTAGAGGATAGCATTAACTTAGAGGTTGAAAACAATTATTTATAAACCAATGAATTATAAAAATTTTTCTGAAGAAGACATTGTTAAACGTGTAATTAACGGTGAAAAAGAGTTGTATGAAATTATCGTCAGACGCTTTAATCCGTTTTTATATAAAGTTGGACGATCCTACAATTTTAATCACGACGATACCATGGACTTAATG
>JAKQEZ010000462.1 GCA_029558435.1 Bacteroidota bacterium | reverse complement strand
TACAACTTTATTTTTGGCGATTTAACGGGGTAAAATAACACTTTCCTAGAAACAGAGAGGGAAATCTTACAGGTTTCCTTCCTGTTTTGAAGTTATTTTGACGTAAAATCTAAAAGTTGCATTTATAACTTGAATTTAATTTATATAAAATAGCTATGAAAATATTGATTTGTTTTTTTTCAATTTATTTTTTGTTTTATTCTATTTCAGGATGTTCTTCAGTTAAGAAATCAAATATTTCTTCTTCTAAATTTAACTATGAATTTGATACTATATCAAAATTATATCAATCAGATTTTACAAATAAATATGTTGGAGGAATAGATATTTTAACTGATTTAAAATCGAATTATGTTGTTTATAATTTTTGTGGAGACAATACTATTAAAATTATTAATCACTTAAATGATTCTATTTTGATATTAAACCAGTATAATCCAGATTGTAAAGAAATAAATACAAGAATTATTGGAAATGACGTTTATGTTGTCTCAAATTCAAACAAAGTTTATGTGTACTGCGATAAATCTAGCAATTATAATTTGGCGTTTGATTTAATGGATATTGAAAAATTTAAACAATCAGGTCTAACAGTAGAGTGGAATAAAAGAGGAGGTGATCAACATATCAATATACCAAAAGATATTATTTATTTTAGAGTTAATCAGAATTATGATGATTCATTAGGTAAATATTCTAATGAAGTGAGCAATTACCCAGCATTTGCAAAATTGAATATACAGTCAAAGGAAATAAGTTTCTATGGTAAAACACCTTATTTTTCAGAATATAGAGAATATGGTTTAATTAGTGATTTTTATGATTTATATAATGGTGATTCTATAATTACTTGCAATTCAATAAGCGGTAAAATTGAAGTTATTAACACCCTAAATAATAAATCTCGATTTTATATAGCTAGAAGCAAGTATGATACCGAATCAATTAAAAAAATAATCTATCCAGAAGACAAAAAAAACGTGAATGAACTAAAAATGAAACATTGGTTAATATCTCCTAATTATGAGCCATTGTTTTATAATCCATATACTAATTATTATTATCGTATTTTCCATCCAAAAATGGATGAATTGAATGAAAAAGGGCTATTAAATACAGAATTTGATAAAAAATGTATTTTAATGGTATTGAATAGTAAATTTGAATTGATAGATGAGGTCTTACTTCCTATCCATAGACTTCAAATCTTGAAATTATACCCAACTGAAAATGGAGTTTTAATTTCGATACCAGAACTTATAAAAGTTTCAAAAGATAAAATTGAATTTAAATTTTTAAAAGTTAGTCATTTTAAAAAGTAGAATATGTTAAAAATATTATTTACATCATTTATATTATTAATTCTTATCTCCTGTAAAACGTCAACTAACTCACTCGAACTATCAAAGGGTGAAAAAATTTTTCTAAGTCGATTATCAGAAAAAAAAAGTGGGCTGAAATATGGAAAACACTTAATATTTATTCTTAACGAATCATCTTGTCAACCTTGTGAAGATAAAGTTAAAGCATTTGTTGCTTCTAATGAATGGAATGGTTTAGACAAATTATTTATTGTTACGGAAGATAGAAATCCCTTAAATGAAGAAATTGATAATTATACAGTCTTCAAATATAAAGATTTAGCTAGTTATGGATTAGTTCGACCTAATGGAACAATTTTAATAATAAAGAATAATGAATGTGTTTATCTTGAATCAATTGATATTAATCATTTAGATGAAATTAAAAGTAATATGCTTAGTATTTTAAATCAGAATAAAAAGTAATTATTTCTTAAAACTATCCACCACATCGTCCAATGCCATTACACCAAAGGTATTGTTGCTCCATATTTTCAAAGGTTGGTTGTTATCAACCAGTACATAAGTTGGAAAACTACCTTGTGCCAATTTACTCATAGCCTCTGGATTGTTGGCTAATCGCAAAGGAAATGCTCCTTGTATAACTTCGTCGTAATACGCTAAATTTCTATCATCGTCGGAGGTAACAACATATTCTACCTTTATATGAGGATGTTTTTTCTTGATTTCCTTGAAAAATAACACCGATTGCTTGCAAAACGGACAACCAGGTAATGAAATGACAATCAATTTCTTTCCTTGCAATTCTTGTGTTTTATCACTGTGTTGTACTATGCGCGCTTCGTTTGTAAAATCGCCTTCGTAAATGGGGTAAAAAATAAAATATACTGTAAATGGAATTACCATAAGCAACAAAGCCAGTAATTTACCCACTTTTGATTGTAATTTTTTAAACAAAAACAAACCCAAGACAATGCCTAAAACTACTAATAAAATGTAAGGAAGAGCTTTGCTCCAAGTGTAAGAAAGTCCTAAATTGACAAAAAATGATTCCATCGTGTGTTAAATTTCAGGGTAACAAAAAATGTATTTTTCAACGGGTTGCGACAATGCAGAAATGTTTAAATTATCACTCGCTTCGGTGATGTCCACAACTTTACCGTTTTTCATAATCAAATTGATGTTTTGCTTTTCTTGATTATAGGCATTGTTAACCAAATTGGTGGCAAAAACAAAATAATCGGTTTCGTTGATGCCGATATTCATCTGTTGCGCAACTTTTGCCTTTTTATCATTGATTTCTTCTTGAGAAAACGGTTCTTTCGCAATTTTTACTTTAAACAATTTACGATCGATGATGCGTTTGGATAAATCGGCTAATAGTTTGTCATCAGCAGTTTGCCAAACTTTGATTGCTCCCATGATGTCGTAATCATCCAATTGTGCAAAGGTGTCTAAAACCGTCGGATTGTTTTCAAAATCGTGATGCGTAATGTTATTTTTTAAGAAAAACGAAAGAGCAGGTGATGCAAAAAGTTCAATTCCTTGGTTGGACAAATATTTTGCACGTTTGAGGGTGTTGATTAACAAATGTTCGGCACTTACAACGGTTTTGTGCAAATACACTTGCCAATACATCAATCGGCGTGCAGTGATGAATTTCTCTACCGAATAGATGCCTTTTTCTTCCAATACCAGCTCGCCGTTGTGCACGTTCAACATTTCAATGATGCGGTCACTACCAATAATTCCCTCACTCACACCCGTGTAAAAACTATCACGGTTGAGGTAATCCATACGATCCATATCCAACTGACTGGAAACCAATTGGTATAAAAAAGGTTTTTTGTAGGAGTTGGAGAATATTTCGCGTGCCATGTGCAATTTAGCGCCAAATTCTTGCTCCAAACGCTTCATGAAATAGTCGGATATTGCTTCGTGGCTAACTCCTGTAACAATAGTGTGTTCCAAAGCGTGACTAAACGGTCCGTGACCAATGTCGTGCAATAAAATAGCCGCCAAAACAGCTTCTTCCTCGTCATTGGTTATTTCATGCCCCTTTCTACGAATTACCTGAATGGCCAAATTCATCAAATGCATGGCGCCCAAAACATGGTGAAAACGCGTGTGCAATGCGCCAGGATAAACCAAATGTGTTAATCCCAATTGGCGTATTCTGCGCAAACGCTGCATGTAGGGATGCTCGATTAAATCAAAAATAAATTCGTTGGGTATGGAAATGAATCCATAAACAGGGTCGTTAAATATCTTTCGTTTGTTATTTCTCACTGAAAATGATTGAAAAAACAAATTTAAAAAATATTTGATTGAAACTAATAAAAATTAAAGCTCTATCCAGCCACCTCTTGTTGGACGCAAAGCATCTCGGAAAGAAATCATCTCGTCTTCTTCAACAATCATGTAGGAATACGAAAAATCTTCCGACTCTGTTTTCATACCCGTCATGCGGTAACCCAATTTTTTTCCTTCCAAATATTCCTCCAAATGGTGTTCGTGTCTTCGTGCGCGCTCCTCAGAATCCGAACCTCTAAAATCCCACATCAATTTTACTTTTCTGAGCATATTTTTCAATTTTATGCAAAAATACTATCAAAAATAGGTAAAAAATATGATTGAAGTCATAAGTTGGTAATATTTGAACGCAAGCTCTCTTTAAATTTCAATTGCTCAAGCGATTAGCTGACTTTCTTTAAAATTCAATAGTGAATATTCCAACTTTCATTTGCCAAACAGAAAATTTACACTAGCTTTGTGGCGAATTAAACGTTGAATAAGCGTTTTTTCACCCGGGGTGCCTTACTTTCAGGCTGAGATCACACCCGTTGAACCTTGACCAGGTAATGCTGGTTAGGAATTGTAAACTCACTTCTTGAGGTGATTTGCATTTAGTTACATAGCCTGGATTGTTTACTAATTGTTTAATTATTTCAATTATGAAATGTATCCATTTATCGTTTAAAACTGCATTAATTGCAGGAGTGTTTACTTTGTGTGCCAATGAAACACAGGCACAGGTTGATTCTTCAACTATCAAACAGGAAAAAGAGCTCATTCCTATAGAAATTAGAGCCATTCGTGTCAACGACAAAAATCCTTATGCTGTTTCCAATGTAGATAGCTTGATGATTCGTCAATCCAACGGAGTGCAGGATATTCCGTATTTGTTAGACCAAACTCCATCGGTTACTGTTTCTTCTGACGCTGGAGCAGGTGTGGGCTACTCGTCCATGCGTATTCGTGGAACGGATGCTTCGCGTATTAACTTTACGATGAACGGTGTGCCGATTAACGATGCTGAGTCGCAAGCAGCAATTTTTGTGGATTTTCCAGATATCTTAGGTTCGGCAAATTCCATTCAAATTCAACGTGGTGTTGGTTCATCTACCAACGGTTCAGGAGCATTTGGAGCATCGGTTAATATGTCCAACATTACCCAAGGTGACAAGCCTTATGCAAGCATTCATAGTGCTGTTGGTTCGTTCAATACGTTTAAAAATTCACTAAAAATTGGTTCTGGAAAACTAAAAGGTGGTTTTCAATTCGATATGCGTTTGTCGCACATCAAGTCGGATGGCTACATTCAACGTGCTTTTTCCAACCTAAAATCGTTGCAATTTATTGCCGGTTGGACCAGTAAAAATGAAAAATCGTCCTTGCGTTTCAACCTCTTAATGGGGCGTGAAAAAACTGGACAGGCATGGAATGGCGTTGCGCAAGATTCGCTTAAAACCAATCACCGTTTTAACAGTTTAGGATTGATGCAAGATGGAACGTACTATAACGATCAAACTGATAATTATGGGCAAGATTATTACCAATTGATTTACAACCAAATAATTAACGACTATTGGTCGACAAACATTACGTTGTTCATGACACGTGGTAAAGGATATTACAACGAATACAAATTGGGCGAATCGTTCTCGGATTACAATTACCAGCCCTTTGTTACACCGTCCAACGATACCTTGTTCTCTACTAATTTAACCCGCCAGTTGTGGTTGGATAATTATTACTACGGAACTTCGTTTGCCGTGCATTATCAAAAGAAAAATACGCAATTGGATTTGGGTGGAAACATCAGTCTTTATGATGGAAAACACTATGGTTTTATCAAATGGGCAGATTATGGTTTTCCAATCGACCATAATTGGTATAACCTCACCTCGTTTAAAAACGATTATTCGGTATATGCTAAGTGGCAACAACAATTTGGTAAAGGCTTTTATCTATTTGCCGATTTGCAATACCGTCACGTAGATTATAAAATGAATGGTTTTAGAAAATCCATCTCTACACGTCCTAGTGTGCAATACGATTTCTTGAATCCAAAAATTGGGTTGAGCTACATTCACGCACACGCCAATGCGGCAAAAAGTAAAATTTATGGATCATTTGCAATGGCCAATAAAGAACCCAACAGAGATGATTTTGAAACAGCCAGCTACGAAATGCCTAAACACGAAACTTTGTTGGATGCAGAGTTGGGCTATGAATACATGGCAGGAAAATGGGGAATTGGTTTGAATCTTTATTACATGTATTATTTCAACCAATTGATTCAAACAGGAAAAATTAACGACGTTGGAGCTTATGCACGCCAAAATGTTCCAGAAAGTTTCCGCACTGGTGCCGAATTGCAAGTTCGCTATCAACCTGTTAGAATGTTAACTTTGAATGCTAATGCAACTTTTTCAATGAACAAAATTACGCAGTTCACCGAATATATTGATGATTATGACAATGGCGGACAGTTGGAAGTGGTGCACAAAAATTCAGATATTGCTTTTTCACCGTCAATTGTAGCTTATGCCAATGCAACTGTTGAGCCGTTGATTAACATTCTTTCCAACCAACATTTTTTCATTGATATAAACGGAAAATTCATCAGTCGTCAGTATTTGGATAATACTTCCAACAAGTTGAGAAGCATCAATCCGTATGCTTTGGCAAATGCGCGTTTGCGTTATACCATTGAAACCAAAAAATTCATCAAAGAAGTGGGTGTTAGTTTAACATTGAACAATATTTTGAATAAAAAATACGAGTCAAGTGGTTATACGTTCAGCTATTTGTATGGAGGCGAAACAACAACAGAAAATTTCTACTTCCCACAAGCAGGATTTAACTTCATATTTGGTGTTCAACTTAATTTCTAAGCAACATGGAACAAGTGATGAACAGTGTTTTAACACACCAATTTTTGACAGCAGAGCAATTGCAATTAATTCGTCAAGAAAGCAGCAATATTGAGAAAAACGGACAATTATCTGCGCCAATTTTAGATGTGATTTATGCCAACAATTGGTTAAAAATCATGGTACCCAAATCGTGTGGAGGTTTGGAATGGTCGTTACCTCAAATCGTTCGCCTGTTTGAAACCTTGGCTCATGCCGACGGAAGTGTGGGATGGAACGTTAATTTAGGAGCGGGAGCTAACTTGTTTTCTGGCTATTTTTCGGATGAAGTGGCGCAGTCCATTTTTTCAAACTCCAAAGTTTGGTGTGCAGGAAGTGGCGCATCTACTGGTACGGCACAACGCGTTGAAAACGGCTATTTAATCAATGGTTATTGGAAATATGCCAGCGGTTCGGCACATGCTACGCATTTTACAGCCAATTGCAAACTGTTGGATGAAGATGGCAATTTAATTACCGAAGATGGTAAAGCCGTTTTTCGCTCGTTTATTTTCCCTAAAGAAGACGTTACCGTGCACAACACATGGAACGTAATGGGATTAAAAGCAATTGCCAGCAATGATTTTGAAATAAAAGATTTAGTTGTTTCAGAGCAAGCTGTTTTTACGTTGTTAAAACCCTCTGAATTTGCTTCTGCACCAATTTTTAAAGTTCCGTTTGACACTTTAGCATTTTCCAACATGGCAAGTATGGTAGTGGGAATGACCGCACATTTTTTAGAATTGTTTGCAACCGAAATTTTACCCAAAAAACCGTTGTATTGCGATTTGAAAATGGAAGAACGAAAAGGAGTAAGTGCTGCTTACGAAAAATACAACGCTCAATTTTCAGCATTGCGTTTAGCGTTTTATCACTTGCTAGAAACTTGTTGGAGCACCTATGAAAATGGAGTGCAACCATCTACCGATGATTTGAATACATTGCGATTAAAAGCAAAAGAAACAGCCTCTTTAGCAAGAGAAATTGTAGCCAATTTAGTTCCATTGTGCGGCATGAACATCATTTTTGAAGACAATGAAATCAGTCGTGTTTATAGAGATTTAACAGTTGGGTGCCAGCATTATCTATTGGCTCCTGAAGTGGAATAGTAGGAATTACAATCACAACCTACAGGAACCTCAAGAGACAATAAATGTTTTCTTGAGGTTTTTTTGTTAAATATTTTTGTCAAATTAGTTGAATTATTAAAATATTTTATTATATTTGGCATTATTATTTACACATTATGAATATACTACGCTACTACATTCTAGGAATTGTACTATTCTACGTTCCTTTATTATATGGTCAAATGCAAACTAAAGTGTATAACTACACAAAGTTTACAAGTAAATCAAGTCCAGATATTACAGAAGAATTGATGAAACAAACCCCTGAGGAATTAAGGTCACATCCAGAGTTTGGATTTTTGCCCTATGATGCACCGTGCGATGATTGTTTTGAACTTTTGGACAAAAGAACAGACACGTCTAGGATGTTTGTAAGAAAAGGTACAAATGGTTCTTACTTTTACTCACAAGGTTTTTATGGTACACCCCATTTTGATAAAGAAGGGTATAAACTTTCTCTTGACCCACGATTGATAAAGAAAAGTGATGGAAAATATGTAAGTAAACGACTTGTAACACCTACCGTTTTAAATATCAATGAAAGACATTCCGGCTTTGAGATTAACGGAGAAACTTTTAAGTTCAATAATAAAATTGAATTGGTGTTAGTGAAAAACAATGCTCCAAATGAATCTATGGGTGAAGCAAACTGGTCTGATTATACGATTGGTGATGAAGGAATTTATATAAAAAATGCTTGGCCTGGAATTGATATTACTATCAGTTATAGTCAAGATAATATTAAGTTAAATTATATCATTCCTCAGCCTTTAAATTACCTCAATAATGTAACTAATTTGATTTTCTCTGATAATTTACAATTACCTAATAATTATTCTATTGTTCCAGAAAATTATGGAGCAAACACTGCTCAAGGATATAGCGGTAAATACTTAATAAATAATGCTTTAAATCAAGAAATATTTTCTATAGATAGAGCCTATGTTAATGATAACAGTACTATTAAAGAAAACACCTTGTTTTTAAATTATTTATTAGACAATAACCAATTAAAATTAGTTTTACCTAATGCTTGGCTAAATACAGCCACTTATCCTGTCACTATTGACCCGTTAGTTAATACTACAACGGTTTACGGTCCAGGAACTATGAATTTTAGATACAATGGAGATTGGTGCACAGGGCCTAATGGTTATTGTGGATATACTATTAGTACATCCCGCCCACTTAATTCTACAATTACAGACGTACGATTTAATGCTCAATATATTTCATCTGGTTCATGTTGGATGAATGAAGCAGCTTTTAAAATTCAAGGACCTTGTGGAATTTCACCAGCAACCGCAGGTGTTTTTTGGAATTGTAATACTGCAAGTGCAGGTACTTGTACAGCTACTGGATACTCTATTTATTCAGAAACAAGTAGTTGTTTAACACCTGTTTGTAGTTCTGTATTAACTTATACAATTCAGAATTCATACTGTTATAGTTCAACCTCTGGTTGTGTTGCAAGTTGTCAGGTTATGCCTATAAATTCATGGTCTATTACAGTTGAGGGTAGAACTTTAGAAGTGCCAGGTTTAACAACACTTAATCCATCACCTTGTACAGGTTCTGTAAATTTAGCAGCAGGTCCAAGTTTTGGAGTGCCTGGATTTACCTATAGTTGGAACACAGGTGCATCATCCCCTTCAATAAGTGTAACAAGTGCTGGTACTTATACGGTGAATGTTACAGATGCGTGTGGAGTTTCGGCACTTCAATCTTTTACTATTGCTTGTCCATTAAGTATAGAAATGAATGCTTTTGAAGTGCTAAAAACCAATGATAAAGTATTAATATATTGGGAAACAATTAACGAAACAAATAATGATCATTTTGTTGTAGAACGATTAATTGATGATGATTGGGAAGAAATAGGAACTGTTAAGGGAAGTTTACATTCAAATGAAAAACTCTCGTATAAGGTGATAGATGAAAACCCGTTTAAAAGAGGAGTGTCATACTACAGATTAAAACAAGTAGATACAGACGGAACAGTATTTTATTTTGAACCAAAAGTTATTAATTTCTCCGATGATGAATTGAAAATATATCCACAACCAGCATCTGATATTTTGAACATTGAATGGACGGGTGTAACGGATGGTAAAATACAGTTTCATACATTGTTAGGTGAAGCCATTGATTTGCCAATCAACATGAAAAACAATATATTTGAAGTAAACACTTCTAAACTATCAAGTGGTATGTATGCAGTATCATTTTGGGTTGGTGATGAAAAAGTGTTTATGAAAAGAATTGTTATTAAATAAATAGTGTAACTTTTTGCTAAAAATAAGGTATAATATTTGTGTTGTACCTTATTTTTTGGCTATGAAATTTTATTTTCTTCTTTTTATTTTTGTAAACTTTTTAAGTTTTTCCTTCTCACAAGTAGACGATGAAGCATGCCTTCCGCCTGATAAAAAAGTGATGAAAATTCTTGAAAAAGCAAAGCTTGAACCGGATGCAAAAACGGCTGTTGATGGCTTTTTAAGTGCAATGGATTTGGCTCCAGAAAAGGCAATGGTGTATTTTGAATACGGCCTATATGCTTTTAACAAGGCAACCGATTATTACAATCAAACGCCTACACCCAACATCAATGCTGGCGATAAAAGTTTGCAAAAAGCAGAAGATATGTTCTCCGAAGCTGTGGAATTGTGCTCAAAATACCACGCTGATGCCTATTATTACTTGGGTGTGATCAACTACACGCAAAAGGACATGGAAACAGCCAATAAATGGTTTAATTTATTTGTGAATTTTAAGTCAGACGACCCATCTCGCTATGCCGAAGATCATGCTAAAAAAATAGGGGATGTAAAAGAAGTGGTGGGCGAATTAAAAGCAGAAGTAGATAAAAAATCCAACGCTGTTCCCTACAATCCAGTGATGGTTCCAAATGTGAGTTCCAAATTAGATGAATATTTTCCTATGATTTCTCCCGACAACGAGTTGATGTTTTTTACTCGCAAAGTGGACGACAAAGCATTGGGTGAAATGACCTCATATTGGGTAGAGAAATTCACCGTTGCCAAACGAGATAAAATGACCTTGCCTTTTGATCAAGGAACGTTTTTAAAAGCTCCATTTAACGATGGCTCTTTTGATAACTATGGAGCAAGTACGCTTTCTGTAGATAACAAAGAAATGATTGTTTGTGCTTGTAAAACCGAACTGGTGTACGAGCAAAAATACAAGAATTGCGATTTATACATTACAACCTACGAACGTACAGGTTCGGGGGTTAACGATTTTAAATGGTCTGAATTAAAAAACATGGGACCTGCAATCAATACCAAAGATGGATGGGAGGGGCAACCTTCACTTTCGGCGGATGGAAACACCTTGTATTTTGCAACCACTCGCAAAGGTTCTCAAGACAATGATATTTATTTTTCAACCCGCAATGAAGAAGGAGAATGGTCGCAAGCAAAACCATTAGCCATCCTCAACACACCAGGAAAAGATAAAAGTCCATTCTTACACCAAGACAGTGAAACACTTTATTTTGTCTCCGACGGAAGAAAAGACGGAATGGGTGGTTTGGATATTTACTACACCCGAAAAAATGAAAAAGGTGAATGGGACACACCTAAAAATATTGGATATCCCATCAACACAGAAGCAGATGAAATTGGAATTTTTGTGTCCATTGATGGTAAATTAGCCTATTTTTCATCACGTCAGGGGGGGAATTGGAACATTTATGGTTTTGAATTGTACGAAGAAGCACGTCCAAAATCGGTGGCTATCATAAAAGGTGATTTGGCAAGTGAAAACGGTGAACCAATAGAAAATGCAACCATAGAAATTGCTTACGAAAATTCAACTGAAGTAACCAAAGTAAAAGTAAACGGAAACGACGGTAAATATGCAGCCATTGTGAAAACCGACAAACCACAAGATGTAATGGTAACGGTTAAAAAAGAAGGTTATGCATTTGATTCTAAGCTAATTTCCAAAGAAGAAGTGAAAGAGGTTGCAACTTCAAAAGACGTGGCAATTCGTGGCAATGATTTGAATGTAAAAGAATTAAAAGTGGGTGAAGCTTATACCATTAACGATATTTTATATGCAACCAACTCGTATGCATTGACCGAGAAATCGAAGTTTATACTTAGAGGTTTTGCACGTTTCTTAAAAGAAAACCCAACCATAAAAGTAGCCATTCAAGGACATACCGATGATGTGGGTGATGATAACCAAAACTTAGTGCTTTCAGACAATCGTGCTAAAGGTGTACGCGATTATTTAATCAGCCTTGGAATTAATGGAAGTCGCTTATCGGCTAAAGGATATGGTGAAACACAACCAAAAGTTGAAAACGTTTCGGATGAAAACAGAGCTAAAAACCGTAGAACCGACTTTGTAATCGAGAGTTTATAAGCAAAATTTAATACCTTTGTAAAAAATCAATACCATGAAAAAGTTAATCTATTTATTACCAATTATAGCTTTATCAGTAACATCTTGTAAAAAAGATACTGATTGTGAATGTACTACATTGCATTACGATGATAACGGATATTACTTAAACAGCAGTCAGCAAGAATATCCAGTGAAAAATCAAGCTGAATGTGACGCTTATAAAGTAAACACAGCCAAAGAAGTTACAAACTGTAATTTAGACACAGAATAAATTCAGTAGCTATAAATGCAATTTCCTGAGAAAAACTTCCCGCGTTGGCCTATCGTTATCATAGATTTGGTAATTGCTACCATTTCTTTGGGATTTGCATACTTGATTCGCTTTGATTTACATGCAGAAAAGGAAATAATCCTGCAAGAATGGAAGATTCTTTCCAAATCAATTGTGTTTTATTTTCTCATCAAGCTTGGGGTTTACCTAGCTCTAAAAATCCATAAGCGCGTTTTGCGTCATACTTCGTTGAATGATGTTAAAGCATTGTTGTTTAACAGCTTGATTGCATCTGTTTTGTTTTTTGTTTTTGGAATGGTGCGCTATCATTTTTTTGATGGTTATTTCTTGTTTCCAACAACGGTTTTAATCTTAGAGTTTTTATTGTCGTTTATTTTAATGGCAGCTTTTCGTTTTACCATCAAATTGCTTTATATTGAATCAATTAGGGTTAAAAGTGAAGAGAAAAAAGTGTTAATTTATGGTGCAGGCATCTCGGGCTTGGTAACTAAACGAACCATAGAAAAAGACCCATTGTCCAACTATGAAATTATTGGTTTTATTGACGATAATAAAAAACTGAGTGGCAACATTTTGGAAGGCGTGAAAATTTATCACACTTCTAAATTGGAACGATTAATTGAGGATGAAAAAATCGATATCGTTATTTTAGCCATTCAACAACCAATTGCCGAAAACCGTCAACACATTGTTGATTTGTGTTTTAGCAAAAACATTGAATTGCACAAAGTTCCTTCACCCAAAAGTTGGATAAATGGCGAGTTCTCGACCAAGCAAATTAAAGCCATTAAAATTGAGGATTTATTGGGACGATCCAGTATTCAACTAGACGAACAAAAAATTAAGCAAGAGCTTACAGGAAAAGTTGTTTTGGTGACAGGAGCTGCGGGTTCTATCGGTAGTGGAATGGTGCAACAAATCTTGAAATACCAACCCGAAAAAGTTATTTTACTCGACAATGCAGAATCGGCGATGTATGATTTTGTTAACGATTTAAAAAGCTCCAACAGTAATTTACCCATTGAGGTGGTGGTGGGAGATGTGCGTCATTACGACAGAATGAAACGTTTATTTGAGGTTTTTCGCCCGAGTTATATTCTCCACGCAGCAGCCTATAAACACGTTCCATTGATGGAAGACAATCTGTCAGAAGCAATATTAACCAATGTAAAAGGAACAAAAAACTTGGTGGATTTGGCAGTAGAATACCAAGCAGAAAAATTTGTAATGATTTCTACAGACAAAGCTGTCAACCCAACCAATGTCATGGGTGCATCCAAACGAATAGCCGAAATTTATGCGCAAAACAAAAATTCGTTGGGCATCACCAAATTCATTACCACTCGTTTTGGAAATGTGTTGGGCTCTAACGGTTCTGTAATTCCGTTATTCAAAAAACAAATAGAGCAGGGTGGACCAATAACCGTAACCGATGAACGCATTACTCGCTTTTTTATGACCATTCCAGAAGCTTGTCAATTGGTGCTTGAAGCCAGTACAATTGGAAATGGTGGCGATATTTTTGTGTTCGACATGGGGAAATCGGTAAAAATCATTGATTTGGCTAAAAAAATGATTAAACTCAGTGGTTTAGAGGAAGGAAAAGACATTGAAATTAAAGTTACGGGTTTGCGTCCAGGTGAAAAATTATACGAAGAATTACTCAACGATAGCGAAAAAACATTGCCTACTCATCATCCAAAAATCATGAAAGCAAAAGTGCAAACAACTACAGAGCGTGAATTGCAATTGATTGATGAGTTAATTGAACTTTTTGAAGGGCAAGAAAACATAAAAATTGTTGCTAAAATGAAAGAAATTGTACCAGAATACAAAAGCAACAACTCCATTTACGAACAATTAGACAAAAATTAAAATGTTACAACCAGCAAAAATACAGGTCCGATTTGCAGATTTGGACACCATGGGGCATGTCAACAATACCGTTTATTTATCCTATTTTGAATATGCGCGTGTGCATTATTTCAACGA
>JAKQEZ010000408.1 GCA_029558435.1 Bacteroidota bacterium | reverse complement strand
GACATAGAAAGAGAGTTAAAGTATTACAAGAAACACTTTAAGGACAAGGTTGTTTACTGTAACTGTGACGACCCACGAATAAGTAACTTTTTTCATTACTTCTCCTACAACTTTGAGAAACTAGGACTTAAAAAACTCATTGCAACTTGCTACAAAAACCAAAATATGGACTTGTTTAGTCAAAACGACAGTGAACAAGCTATTTATTTGGAATACAATGGAGATAAAAACGGAAACTTCGTTCCCGACCCAAAAGAAATCGGAATAAAACCATTAAAGGGCGATGGGGACTTTCGTAGTAAGGAATGTATTGACTTGCTAACGCAAGCTGATATTGTCGTTACCAATCCGCCATTTTCTTTATTCCGTGAATACGTATCCCAACTCATTGAATACGATAAAAAGTTTGTAATTGTCGGACATCAGAACGCAATAAAATACAAAGAAATATTTCCCTTAATCAGAGATAACAACCTTTGGTTAGGCTACGGTTTTAAAGGCGGTGCTGGTCATTTCATCAACGAACACTACGAAGATTACGCAACTGCATCAGACCGAAAAGAAGGAATGATAAGAGTTTCGGGAGTTCATTGGTTTACCAATCTTGAAATCAACAAGCGACACGAAGATTTAATCCTTTATAAAAAATACACCCCAGAAGAATATCCAAAGTTTGAAAATTTTGATGCAATCAATGTTGATGTAACAAAGAATATTCCAATGGACTATGAAGGCTTTATGGGCGTTCCAATAACTTTTATGGACAAATACAATCCCGACCAATTTGAGATTATTGGAGTTGGAATAGCAAACTTAGGACTTGAAATGGGAGTTCAACCATATAAGCCTGAGCATAAAAAATACAGAAAAGAAGTTCAAAAGCGTGGAGCAGTTGACGGAGATTTATATATGATGGTTGACGGAGTTGTTACTGTTCCATACTCACGAATAATAATCAGAAATAAGAAAGTGCAGAAATGAAAATTGAACTTAAAGAAATAACAGTCCGAGACCTTACAAACGGTTACGAAGACAATCAAGAAAATGGGGTAATTGGTTACGGTGGCAAATTGGACATTCGTCCACCCTACCAGCGTGAATTTATTTACAAAGACAAACAACGAGAAGCCGTAATTGATACAATTACAAAAGATTTTCCGTTAAATGTTATGTATTGGGCTGTTCGTGAGGACGGAAATTTTGAAGTAATTGACGGACAACAACGTACAATTTCAATTTCGCAATTTGTTGAGGGCGATTTTGCTTACAACAACCGCTATTTTCACAACTTGCAACAAGATGAAAAAGAGCAAATTTTGAACTATAAACTTATGGTTTATTTGTGTTCGGGAACAGACAGCCAAAAATTAGAGTGGTTTAAAACAATCAATATTGCAGGAGAAAAACTTACTGAACAAGAATTGAGAAATGCTGTTTATTCAGGTTCTTGGGTTTCAGACGCAAAGCGTTATTTCTCTAAAAATGGTTGTCCAGCTTATGGAATTGGTGGAGATTATCTCAACGGTTCAGCAATTCGGCAAGATTATTTTGAAACTGTTATCAAATGGATT
>JAKQEZ010000411.1 GCA_029558435.1 Bacteroidota bacterium | reverse complement strand
ACAAACTTTTGCGAATGGTTCAATTGGTTCCATAATTTTAAAATTTAAAGTTTTTATTAAGCGAATGTAATGAAAAAAATGTTATATTCTTATGTAATTTGTAAATATTTTTTATGTCCTGCTACCATTGGTGGTAACGGTCCCACGCTTGGCGCAGTGGGGGATTTTGGAAAACTAAATTGTCAACCAGCACGAATTTACAACAGAAGTACAAACTTTCAATTAACGATGTTAGCCCCCATTGCGCCAAACGTGTGTTAGCAGTAGGCCTTCTGTCGTCCGTGTCTGTAAACTGTTGTTATTATTGAGTTCTCGTGTCATTGTCTGTCGGGTTGTGCGTTGCGTTTTTTATTTTTTTGAAGGGTTGGAAATTTTTTAAAACCAATTTTTCACTGGGTGGAATTTGCAAGCTCTTTTGCAATTTTTGCCTTAAGTGTTGGCTTGTGCGAATTGCAAATGTGCTTGCAAATAGCGTTGGCTATTCTTTTCCTTCAATTTGATTTCGTTCATCTTCTGTCAAGTCGTAAAGTTTAAAAATTAATTCGTCCAATTGTTTTTCAAGTCCCTTGGTGCCTGAATTGCTTTCTTTATTTGCCAATATTTTGTCAACCAGATTTACAATTTCGTTTTCTTGTTCTTCTGTCGGCTCGAAAATTGGCACTTTGTCCAAGAACACTTTTTGCATCATATAACCACCTGTGTCAAGTTTGGTCACATATTCCTGAATGAGCCAACGTCCAACCGATGAGTTTAAAAAGCCCAAAAGATATTTTAAGTGTTCCCCAATACCAATGAAAACGGTCTTGTCCGTGTATGTGCCATTGTTGTCATAACCAAAGCGAGGAAAGTTTTGATTGTCTGATTTGTGAACTCTCATTGTTTCTGCCCAAACCAATTTTTCTTTTTTAAACTCGCTGTCGTATGCACAGTTTCTGAGATTTGTCCAGTGTGTTCCCTGGTCTTCACGTTTCTTTAAACCAGCTTCAAACTTTTGTAAATATTCAAACAAAGTCGGATAATCTTCTTCAAGGATTACACGATTTACTCTTACTTGATGTCCTTTGCTAAATTCAATTCTTTTTGCCAAGTGCCATTCTTTAGTATGGTCTGATTTGTAGCGGTATTGTTTTTCTCCAAGTTTTTCAATGTGTTTATCAAAGTCCTTGATGTTGTCTGTATAACCGTTGTAAACATTGATTAAATAAAGATTTGCAAAATTGTAACCATAACGTTCAACGTCTCTACCACGCAACAAAGGCATTATTATTTCAGCGTTCTTTGAGTCTTTTGCAATTAGTTCATCTTTCGTTTTTTCATCAATTTGAAAAGCTTCATTCAAACCAGTTACTATTCCCCTGTTTACTTGAAAATTCCATAACTCTAACTTCTTACCAAGTGTTTCAAGTTTGGTTTTTAGTGTGTTGCTTGTTTCTGATTTTACGCTCCAATAGTCATCACCTGAAAACTTTAACGAAATACAATTTTCATTTGAATAGTCAGCAAGATTTTCAATTTTAAAATCCTTGCCAGCAACTGCACCAACCATTTTCCATTCATCAGATTGTTTGGAAAGTGAAAGTATGTTGGTGTCCACATTGGCGTTTTCAAAAACTTGATACCAACTGAAATCAAATAAATAAAACGGCTGTGTGTGAATATCAAAATATCGTCTTAGTTGTTGACCATAAGTTGCCCGCATCCATTTGTTAGATGTGATGAAAGATAAATAGCGATTTGGAGCAATGATTTTAACGCCTAACTCATAGAATAAACAATAAATGTCGCCTGCGGTGTTGAATGTTTCATACTGTCCTGCGTAATAGCTGTTGTTCGGGTCTTTTGAAAGTGTAAAGTATGGTGGATTACCAATTACAACATCAAAACCAATGAAGTTTCCATCGTCATCTAAAACTTCTGGAAATTCAAAACGCCATTCAAAACCTTTGCCGTAAAGCGTTTTTAATTTTAAATCATATTTTGCTTTCAGTTCCTTTACTTCCTCTGCAAGTTGTTCAGTTTTCTTCTTCCAAGCGTCTTGTTCTTCTTTGCTGAAAAGCATTGGCATTTCGCCTAATTTTGCTTCTGCTGCTTTGAGCTTTTTATAGTCTTTGTCTGTTGGATTTGCGATTTGACTGAACGTTTCTTTTAACTCTGCTATATTTCTTTCTGCTTGTTTCTTTGTTGCTTTATCGTGAGTGCTTTTATAAATAATTACTTGGTCTTTGTATTTCTGTGTAGCATGTTTTAGTTTTTGCTGTGTGCTTGCAGGTAACTTTGAGTAACTGTCGGTAAAGTCAAAACGATATACGAGTGAATTTCCTGCCTTTATGTTGATGTCAATGTTTGGAAGAGTTTCAAGTTCAGTAAACTTGCTGTCTTTGTAGTACATATTTTTAAGCAACTCAATCCATAAACGCAATCGGCAAATCATTGCCGATTTTGGGTTGATGTCCACACCAAACAAAGAGTTTTCAATTATGGTCTGCTTTTCAAGGAAAAGTGCTTCTTGAACTCTGTGACTTTCTTTGTCTTTAAAGTTGTATTCGAAAATATTCTCTTCGTGAATTACGATTAACTCGTCATTTTCAAGTGTTATTTCGTAACCCCTTAATCGCTTAAATTCTTTATCGCATAAAACACCAAGGTCGTGTTTAATGCTGATAATTTCATTAAGAGCAGAAACTAAAAAGTGTCCTGAACCAACGGCAGGGTCGCAAACTTTCAATGTATTAATAGTGTCGTTAGCTTCCTTAATGCTGATTTTGTCAATTTGATTATATAAGTCGGTGAAGTTTTTACACTTCCAATTGTATTGCTCGTTGAACTTTGTCAAAACTGCTTTTCTGATTGTTTCACGACACATAAACATTGTTACAAAACTTGGAGTAAAAAATGAACCGTCTTTGTAACCGTTTATTTTCTCGAAAATCAAGCCAAGCACAGAAGCGTTGATGATTGTTTTATTTTGTTCTTGAATTTCTGCTGTGCTATCACTTGCAAAATCGTAAGCGTCTAAAAACTCAAAAAGATATTGCAGTGTGTTCTTGTTTCCAGTTATTCGTTTGCCGTTTGCTTCTTTCAATACTGTATGATTGAAAATTGGAATTTCCAAGCGGTCTTTGAGTGTTGCTATGTAAAAAAGTTCTTGTTCTAATATTGTTGGTTCAAAAAGAGAACTATTCAAATAGGGTAGTCCGCCAAATTTTTCTGTTACTGATTTTGTTCTTGTATCCGCTGGTTCTGCAAGCACTTCAAAAAACAATTCATTTAGTTCGTCAAAGTCTTTTATTCGGTTTATATTCAGAAATGAATATGATTTGTCGCCTTTATGATATTTGATTAATTGTCCTTCAAGTAGTTTTAGAAATAGAATTCGGTTGAGCCAAGTTATACAGAGTTCTAAGGCATATGAAAAATAATCATCTTCTGTTTTTATTTGTTCGTCACCAACTTTTAAACTTGTAAGTTTTGCTCTTGATTGAATAATATTAATAGCATTTTCAAGTAGTGAGCCTTCGTCACGGTCTTTTGGTTCTTTTCTTTCAATAACTTTTTTCCCACCGTCTTTTTTTTCAATTAGTCCGATAATGTGCAAAAGTTCATTATAGAATTCTTTATTAAGACTGTTGCTGTCATTCGCAAAAGCCTTTTTTAGTAAATGTTCTGATGAAAGTATTTTGTAAAGGTCAATTAGCCTTTTATCATCTGTCTTGTCTGTTTTAGTAACAACTCGTTTTACTTCATTAAGATTGAAATACGTGCAAGTAAGTTGGGTTAATTCTTTTTCAATAAACGGCTTGGCAATTTCTTGATAAAACCAATCGGTTTTATTCAGTCCAAAAAGTCCGTCATTCCAGTCTTTGTATGATTTTTTGAGTTTAGGATTGTCGAAGAAAAAGCGTTCAAATTCCTTTCCGTCAAAAACATACCACTCGTAAATGTTTGTAACAATAAGATGTTTTATTTCTTTATTGTCTTTGATGTAGCGTTCTTGAAGATAATAGTGAAGAAGTTCGTGTAACGCTTTGGCGTTGGGCTTGTCGAATGAAACCATTTCGCCTTTGTTACTGGGTCGCTTTACTTCAATGATAACGCCAACATTTGAAGTTGATGTTTTGTCATTATGAATTACAAGGTCTTTTCGTTTTTCGGTGTTTACAAAATGATTGCCTTTGAAATAAGTGTCTTTTAAAAACTCAGAAACAATATTTTTAAAGTGTTCTTCACTTTCATTTTTCTTTTCAGCGTTGTCACAGTCGTTAAACAGATTAATTAAGTTGTCTTTAAACAACTTAATTTGTTCCCTTTTCAGACTTGTTTTCCTGTAAGCTGGATTTAAAGAAGTAAACGGTTTTTTTATTTCAAACTTCATTTCAATTATCAAAAGGGATTAAGTTCAAATATAAGCATCTATGTTTCTCATTCGTAAAATGTGTGTCGGCAAAATTGGCTCTTTGGCTTTTGCCGAAGGGTTGGCTTGTGCGATTGGGGCAAAAGCCAATGTGCCAATGCGGGTTGGCTAAAATTGGTTTTAAAAAATGCGGGTCGGGAAAAAAATAAAAAACAGTGTGTCGGCTTGAGTGTCGGCTGAGTTGCTGTCCAGTTTCAATATGGTCTGTATGTCGGTGTCCACTTGTCAAAATATTTTACTTTTTCTCGTTTATGTCTGTTGTGTTGTGTCGTCTTTTAGGCTTACTGCTAACGTTTTGGGTATTGCCGAAGGCGGGGAAATCGAAGCTAAAAGTTTCGATTTTGCACCGAGGCGAGCCAAAACGAATTTTTGTGAGTTAAATTTAAAAATAAAAAACGAATAAAATTCGTTTTTGGCGGAGATAGAAGC
>JAKQEZ010000334.1 GCA_029558435.1 Bacteroidota bacterium | reverse complement strand
TAACGGGGTAAAATAACACTTTCCTAGAAACAGAGAGGGAAATCTTACAGGTTTCCTTCCTGTTTTGAAGTTATTTTGACGTAAAATCTAAAAGTTGCATTTATAACTTGAATTTAATACCTTTAAAAATCTTCAACTATGAAACTTTCACTTATTTTTTTGACTTTACTTTTGTTGACATCGTGCTCAATTACTTATTTTGATAGTACACAACCAATGGATGTGGCTAATTCTACAAAAATCCCATCAGAATTTCAGGGATATTGGAGCAATAATGATGAACAACTAACTATTAATTCTACGTCTTTCACTTTTAAAGATAAAATTTCAGCAGATAGAGGTAAAGATTCATTAGCTGTTATTCATAGAGTTATTTCGGATAGTTTTGTTGTTAAAGTCAAATTTCCTTATTGTTTTTTCAACATAAAAACGGATTCAAATTGGCAAGTATTTACACTTATAAAAACCGATAGTGCTATCCAAGTAGCCATTCCTTCTATAACTGTAGATAATATTAAAAATACTAATCTAAAAATTGAGAACGAATTGGTAGGTGATGATTTCAATAGCTATACTTATACAAAAGGGAAATTAACTTTCGAACAATTTAAACAAGTGCTTAACAACGAAAATGAAAGGATACTATTGTATTATGATGGCACACTTTATACTGGAGATGAAGTCGATGAAACTGAAGGGATTGAAGTAATTGAAAAAGCCGAAGAGAATTAACTTCGGCTTTCTACATTTTATTTCACTTTACTAATAAGTTCGTTTTTCAAACCACTCCATTCCACCAAGTGTAATTTTACAATTCCCACTGGTATTTTTGCTTTCACTAGCAATGGAATTTTGTTATCGTCGGCAGTAATCCAAAACTGAACATCTTCTTCGTGTTTGAAATAACGTCCGGTTTGTACAACGGGAACAAATTTATGTGCTTTGAATTTTCCTTTTCTTACTTTCACAACTTCATCGCCCACATATTTAATTTTCAAGTTGTAAATTTCATCATCCATAAAACATTTGAAAGAAAACACTTGTCCAATTTTAATATTGGTAAAATCCAAGGTTCTTGCTTTGTAAAACGATGAAATCATGTCTTGCACTTCCATTGGAGTTTTAAACGTTTTTTCACCGTTGTGAACGTTGTATTTGTTTTGATTAAACGTATATTTTTGGTTCACTTTATACCCACCTTCGTTTACATCGCGCACAAAATACCAAGGCATGATTGATTTTTGGTCAATATATGATTCGTAAACATCGTGCACTTTATAAAAAGAGTTGAATGCACCCAAAGTTCTCCCTGTTCCTTTGACGTGGTAAAGAGGACGATTAGCCCCTTTTCTATCCGTTGAATTAACTTCAATAATCGCTTCACCTGCATCTACTAAACCGTAAGTTACACGATATTTCAAAACTTCTCCAACTTGAAAAGCTCCATTTCTATAATAAGGATACTTGACATCAGAACTGGTCATTGCAAAAAACAAACCAATAATTCCGATAAATAAGGCTACTTTTTTCATGGCTTTTAAATTTATATTGACACAAAATCAAAGTATATGCCAAAAATTAAAAGCGTAATCATTACAACTATACTTCCTTAACATTCAATGGCTTAACCTTTCTGAAAAATGCATATAAGAAAAAAACAAGGGCACTTACTAATCCCAATTTACCTAAAATATCACCCAAGGTCATATACATTGTCTTGCGGTCGTTTAGAAAAATTGTTCCTTTTTATGCTGTTTCTGTCCACCAATCAGACGCTTGTATTACATCTCCCCGCTGGTTGATAAATCCGCTTGTTCCAGTGTTTGCAGAACGAGCAACAGATTTTCTATTTTCAATAGCTCTTAAACGAGCAAAGCTAAAATGCTGTTTATACCCTGGCGTATCACCCCACCAGCCATCATTGGTAATTACAAAAATTGCTTTTGCCCCCAATTTTGTTTGCAGCGCTGTATATTCTCCATAAATTGATTCATAACAAATACTTGGTGTGAAGGGGAAACCTCCATTTTTATAAATAGTTGGTTGCGCTTCTACTCCCAAAGTTCCACTTGTTCCTCCAAAATCGAGTGAAAGTTCTTCTAAAAACGGAAACCAATGAGAGAATGGTACTTTTTCGGCTCCCAATACCAATTTAGATTTGTGTACAATCTGTGGTTGTAAATCATTTCCCATTAGTAATGAAGAGTTGTAATATTCAACAAATCCATCACCACCATAAGGATCTTTTTTTGCTGCACGCGATACTTTTGTATCAAAACGTTTTTCGGTAGAAGCACCAAGAAACAAAGGCAAACTGCCCCAATCTTTCATGCGTTTTTGCAATATTTGATAACCGATATCGTAACCAATTAAAGCTTCGTCAAATGAAATTGGAATGGCTGTTTCTGGAGCAATCACCAACTTTGTATTGGTAGTAATTGTTTTATCCGCCAAATCGGCAATACGATGCAATTGTTGGTCGGGAGTAATGGTTGTAAATTTGTAATATGGATCAATATTAGGTTGAACAACTACAATTTCTGCTGCTGTCCCCTCATCCGAATGCAAAGAATACATCCACAAAGAAGTTGAAACAGGTAATAATAAAATGACTACTGGCAAGGCAATTTTCTTTGGTTGTAAAGTTGTTTTAGTTTCACTAAAGAAATACGTTGAAAGTGCTTTAAACAACAAATAATTGACAAGCAACACCCACAAACTTCCACCGAGCACACCTGTAAATTCATACCATTGCACCCAAGATGGTGTAATTGAAAACACATTACCCAAGGTTAGCCAAGGCCACGAAAGCTCCCAATTAAAGTGTAAGTATTCAAATCCCAACCAAACACTAACAAGGGTTGCCAATCCATAGTTTGCACCAACGTGTTTTTTAATAAAATGATAAATTTGAAAGGCAATTGCCATTAAAAGTGAATTCAACACAAAAGCCATAATTGCACCATTCAAATCGGCATTCCAAATCCACCATGTTGTTCCAATGTTGTAAATGAAAAACGAAATGTAGGCGTGAATAAATACTTTAGACGATTTATAACGCTGCTTTGCAATTTGATGTTCCACCAACAACAGTGGAATTAAAGCAATAAAAATCAATGGGGTTAAACTTCCTGTATAGGGAAATGATAACGTTAAAAGTACTCCCGATAATACGCTCAATAAATAGCGCCAGCTTCTTGT
>JAKQEZ010000324.1 GCA_029558435.1 Bacteroidota bacterium | reverse complement strand
TTGGCAAAAAAATAAAAAACATCGGGTCGGCTTGTGTGTCGGCTATCTTTTCTTGTCAATATTCCTTTTTTCTGTCCTTTCACAATGGTTTACTTTTCAATTTATCGGTGTCTCTGTTTTTTTTCTACACTTGGCGGTAACGGCCCTGGGCTAAAAGCTGGTGGGCATTTAATAGCACCTGCTTGTCCGTTGCTACAAAAATACCAAAAAGTGATGGAGTTGTGGTGAGCACTATCCGCCCACTTGATTTTAGCCCATGTTACCAGCTGGCATTCCGTCTGCCGTAGCGTTGAAGTTCTTGTCTGATGAGACTTTCGCTGTAACTATCGAGTTGCTTTTGTGTCGGCTTTGTTAGGAGGGTTTAAAAATTTAAGAGGGAAGGAAATTTTAAAAAATAATTTTTCATTCGAGAAAGTTGGAAGCTCTTTTGCAATTTTTGGTCTGCGCGTTGCTCTGAGCGAATTGCAAATGTGCTTCCATTAACAATCTATAAGCTAAAAACTGACAGGATATCTTGTACTTTCCCAGCCTTTTTTAGTTGCTTCTCAATATCTTTGTTTGGGTTTTCAAAAAGCCCTTTTATTTCATTTTGGAACGACAAAATAGTCAAAAGTATACCATTCTTTTGTTCTTGAGTTGCGTTTTCAACTTTATTCATAAGATTTGTTACTACCAAATCATATTTGTCAAATACTACCTTGTGTTTAGCAGTTTCATTCAATTTTAGAATGCTTTCGTGCAAGTTGTTAATTTCGATTTTTAGACTGTCATTTAGTGCCTTATAGCCAAATTCCTTTTCAAATAGACTTTTGGATTCCAACCATTTGGATTGTGGTTCAGAAATATTATTGATAAATGTGGTCGTATCAATTTTAGATTGTTGCAACTTTGATAAGTTCTCGTTCATTTTGGAGAAATAAAAGTCAAGATTGGTACTCAAAAGTTCCGCTTCTTTACTAAAATAATATTGGTATCCAATGACAACGCCATACTGACTGTCACGTATCTCACGGTAAGAATTTTTTCCCAATGAAAACCCACAGTTGTCTTTCTTAGGATGGCACTGCGGTAAAAAATCAGAATCCAAATATTGTGATTTATCAAGTGCAGGAGGTGTTCCACCGTAATATGGTTCTAATAGTTTATTGTAATCCAACCAAGTATAGGTGGGCTCATAGTTTTGCCAGAATGTTTTAATAAAAGAAGAAACGGAAGATTCTTCGGCGGTTATAAAGCGCATTGCAAAGGTTTTATTTGCTTCGTATTGAGCATTCTTTAACTCAATGGTCGAATTGCTTTCAGCTATTTTGTTGGTCAAATATTCTACATCTTGTTTTACTAAAATGCTTTTATTTCGCTCCAACAGATTTATGTAATCCGCTAAAGCATCTTCAAATCTTTTGTTATTAAACGATTGTTCGGCTCGATTGAACAACTTGACTTCATCTGAAAATAAGTCTGTTATATGGACTAATTGAACAATCGTGATTTCACCACCACCTTTAATTCCTTCTTTAAATGAGAGGTCGCCATCAATGAATTGGTATAAAAAGTAATCTTCATTAAATAGTTTTGAAATGTAGTTTTCAATATTGCTATATGCGGCACATTTAGTACCATATAAGGTATCTATTTTGATTCCTTTTTCTTCCATTTCCCCAGAAGATAAATCCTTATATGCTATGTATTTATCATATGCGGATTGATTTTTTTGTTGTCCGTTCACGTTGCCTGTTGAAATTTCTCGACCAATAAACTCGTACAGAAAATTGTCTTTGTAAATCAGTTCTTTACTATTATTCCATCCAATGTCTTTAACAACCCATGTACCCGATGCTAGACTATTTTGGTCAAAAATCCCAGTAGCTTCAAAAGGAGAAAAGTCGTTTTTAATGTTAACTTTTCCAGCAAGATAACCGTTGTCAAAGTTCATTTCAATGGCAAGTGTTTTTAAAGCTTCAAATGGTAACCATTCTCTGTTGTAATAATCCTTGGATCTTTTTTTGTAACTCCAATTAGTTTTCCAAACGCCATGAGCATAACCATCTTTGTAGTTGGTGGTTAAAGTTATTTTCCCGGTTGTGTATTTATTGGTAGCTGCCAACATAACCAGACCATTTTCAATATTGAAATCTGCAAATGAAAGGGTGTATGTCCAAAGCCCATCTTTTAGTCCGTTTTTATAATTCCCTTTGATAGTTTGATTGAATCCTTTATAGTCGTCAACACCATTAAAAGTGTATAAGAATGAACCATGCTTTATATATTCATTCGTTTTCTCATCTTCATAATAGGAATAAGTTGCAGTTCCGTTCTGTCCCATTCGACCATCTGCGAATGTACCGTTGTAATTTTTCAGAGTTTGTGAGAAGGCACAAACCGGCATGAATATTATGAATGCTAAGTTTTTAATTCCCATTTTCAATAATGTTATGTAATTTATTATTTGATTCCCTAACATCTAAAATCTCACCTGTCGTAAGAGTTATTCTGAACTCTACTTTTTCAACTCGATTGTTGTTTTGGGTAAATTCTGTTAATTCTTCAATACAAACAATTTGGTTGACATTAATATGCCGTTTCCTTTCTCCTTGAGTGGTTAGTGGATTGTAGCATTTTAAACAAATAAAATTGGCTATTGACATATTTTCTTAAACTCCCTAATAAATGGTGCAAAAATAACCTTGAGTGAGTTAAATCCGACAATTCAAAAAATTCAAATCGTTCAAATCATCATTTTTAGGTATGCAGGTGTTAAATTTGCGGAATGTTAACCGATAGTATAAAACAACAAATTGAACAGGTTTATGGTCAGGAGATTAAATATCCGAGAGATTGTGAAGCTCTTGCGGCCTGTATAACCACAAAAACAGGCAATAGAATCAGTCCGTCAACGCTTAAACGGCTTTTTGGTTTTGTGAAAACAAGTAGTAATCCAAGCCAATTTACACTAGATACTATATCCATTTACTTAGGCTATCAGGATTGGGTAAGTCTTGAAAAATCTTCAAAAAAGGAAAATTCTGATGAAAAAACGATTCCGAAAGTTGAAAATACATCAGAAACACCCACAACTAATATAAAGAGAAGAAATTACCTATTTGTACTGATAGGAGGTATCGTTTTAGTGACTTTAGCGTTTTGGTTGATTTGGTTGGGCGCTGCAAATACAGAGAATTGGAAGGAATTGGCACCAATGCCTGAAGTGAGAAGTGGTGGAAGGACAATTGTTTATGAAAATAGTATATTTTACATAGGTGGATCAGATGCCGAATTTATGAGGGACAATGTTTGGAAGTATGATTTTAATGCCGACAAATGGAGCGCTTTAGCACCAATGCCAACACCCAGAGCAGACTTCGCATGTACAAGAATTGAGAATTTGATTTATTGCTTTGGTGGCTACTTAGGAGAAAGGGAAGGCACAACAAACAAAGTTGAGGTTTATGATGTCGCGAAAAATGAATGGAAAGAATTGCCTCCAATGGAAAAACCATTGATTTCTGGCAGAGCCATTCCTCACGGAAAAGACATTTACATCTTAGGTGGCTCATTTGGTGAGACGAAGAATAGCTTTTTAAAATACAATACGGAATCAAGTGATTATACTGATTTATCGGTCTTTAACACACAGCGAAACCATTATTCCATGTCAATAGTTGGTGAACAGATATTTGTTATTGGTGGTATGTCTTTTCACAATGGGGAATATGTATGGCATAATCATGTTGATATTTACGACATTAATACAAAAAAATGGTCTTCTGGAGCAGAAATACCTGTGAACATGGCACGATCAGCAGCAATTACCGTTGGTGAGGAAATTCATATTATCGGGGGGTCTGATAAGTATGGTAATAATACAGAGGGTCTGAGCGACAAATACTATATCTACAACACAAAAGATAATTCCTGGAAGGAAAATGAAAAATTGCCCTTTAAAATTCAATCGGCAGAGGGAATTTCAATTGATAGTAAACTGTTTCTTTTTGGTGGTTCAACCGATTTCCCTAATCCTTGTAAGAACGTTAAAGTAAAATAAGCGAGGGCGTTGGCTCTTTTGCAAAACTTGGGTCGTGTGTCGGTTTGTGCGGTTTTGCAAATGTGCCAAGTTTGTCGGCTAAAATTATTTTTTAAAATGTGAGGTGGGAAAAATTTTTAAACCCTTTTGGGCCGGCTCGAGTCAAAGAACAGCGAAATTGTCGGTCGAGTTAAGGTAGTCTGTTGGTAGTTGTGTCGTGCTTCACGCTTGCTGGTAACGTCAGTTCGTCTAATAACCTATATTTTTGTTATTAGATTTTCAAAAATAGATAAATATTTCCATTTTAAGAGATTAAAATGGGATTTATTTTTGTGAAAATGCATTTGATTTTCGAGAATAAAAAGGGTTGTAATGG
>JAKQEZ010000323.1 GCA_029558435.1 Bacteroidota bacterium | reverse complement strand
TTGATTTCGTCAATGACGGAAATTTTGAAGTCAAAACCGACTTCTCTGCCGTTTCTTTTTCGGCAGGGTTGATTTTTCTGGTTGTCCATAAGCGACCAATGGTTGTTTAATTTTTGGTCAACCTATTTTAGGACGAGGCATGCTTTACAATTACTGCCAACGGTTTGGGTATTGCCGAAGGCGTGGCGTTTCAGCACTTAGGTTGATTTGAAAAACTAAAGTTGAATATAGCACAAAAGTTTCATAGAAGTTTGTCACCCCCGCTTTTGGCAATACCTTGTTAGCGGTTCGTTGTTTTTTTGTCTTAAGGTTTTCAATTTATTTTCCGTGATTACCTACTTCTTCTGGGAATTTGTCAGCAATTAAATTAAGTTTGATATTGTGTTCTAAATATGCTTTCATTCCGTCTAAAACTGTTGTAAAACCGCCTGTATTATCTTGAACTGCTTGGATTAAATCGTCTCCTGTTTCTTTGAAACCGTAATTTTTGATTACAACGTAAGTCGTTTCGTCTGTCAATTCGGTAAACTCGTAATCAACTGTCGTTGCAGGGTCGCCCCATTCTGTTGAAATTAGTTTGTTCGGAATAATTTCTTTAGTCAAAACGTTGCTTGAAACGCCATACATTTCCCATTCCCATTTTACAGTTTTTCCTACTTCTAACTTTCCACTTGATTTGGTAAACCAAAAGTTAGTTGTAATTGCAGGGTCAATAATCGCTTGGAAAACTTTTGAAACAGGTTTTTTGATTAGCATTTGTGTTTCTACTGTCGGTATTTTACTTGTCATATAAATTTCCTTAAAAAGTTCAAATCTCTGTTTTTATTGATTTATTCTACAAGCTTTTTCAATCCGTCTATTACAACTGCCCAATTTTCAACAGAATGTTTGGCTTTTTCTTCGTCATAATTGGATTGCGTAATTATCAACTCTGTCCCTGTCTCAATAGGTTTTACTTCGTACGTAACCAAAAGATAGTTCTCTGGTTTGTCGTCCAAGCCACTCCAGCTACTTAAATAGCTATAAGAAAGTTTATTGTTGGGTACAAATTCTAAAACTTTTCCTTTGTCAGTGTATTTTGTTCCTTCGTAATCGCCTGTCCATAAAATAGAACTGCCAATTTTCCAATCCGTTTCCTGATTTGAGCCAAAGAAATATTGTTTTACAATTTCTGCATTTGTCAATGCATTCCATACTTTTTCTACGGAAGCGTTAATTGTCGTTTTGTAAGTGCTTATGTTTACTGTTATCATTTTATAGGTTATTTTTTTCTATTAAGTAGTTGTTACTGGCAAATTTAATAATTCGCAGCCTATTATATTGCTGTAATAGCAGTGAAGCTACATTATATGGAATATTTGCAAGAAACATCAAACATCCTAAATAAATTACTCCTTGTATAAATGCGTGTATGGACGAAAGTAGGAAGAAAACAAAGCACATCCAATGAAAACGTTCATACATAGCAATTGTCGTGAGGTATTGTTTGGCTTGCCGTACATCTTTTATAACTCTGCTACCTTTTTTAAACTGATTTGCCCAGTGTCCGTCTTGTACAAACCGATGTATAAATTTAACTCCCCATTTTTCATATTGCTTACGATACTTAAAAAAGTCAAGTTTTTCAATATTCTTTTTGGGAAGAAAAGCCACAAGAATAGCAATTGCTGAAAAGATATACCACCAAATATTAAGCCCTTGCTTATACCAATACCAAACCAAGGGAGTAAAACAAAGTCCCGTCCAAAAAATGTTTAGTAGTTGATTGGCAAGTTGTTTCTTCATCCTATGGTTATCTCCTAATAGTTGTAGTGTTGCTTTACAGTGACCGCTAAACCTTGTTAGCGGTTCGTTGTTTGTTTACATATTAATTCTAACTTTGAGTAGCCACTGACCACATATTTCCTGCAAAGTCTTTAAAAGTTCCTCTTTTGTCAGGGTCATTTTCTTTTGTTTGAGGTCTGTCAACTATTTCACATCCTAATGCAATCGCTTTATTGAAAGTGTCATCTACATTTGGAACATAAACGTGCATCCAATATTTATTCGCAGGATATATAGGTGTTGAGTCGCTCAACATAATAATCGAATCGTCAATTTGAAGTTCAATGTGCATTATTTTTCCATCTGGTTTTTCATACCTTCTATGAACTTTGGCGTTAAATATGTCTATCAATAATTTAACCATTCTGTGAGCATCGTCAACCATTAAATATGGTGAAACTGAATTGTAATTAATAGGTTTAAAAGTATCCATTTCAATAATTTTTCTTCTGATGTTACAACAATTTGTCAAGATTACAACATTGATGTTGGCGGTTCGGTGTTATTTCTTTGTCATTCATTTTTTGGTTGATAATACAGAATTATTGCTCCACTATTAAAGTTTTTAGTCTTGGAGAGTTTAAAAATAATCCTGTCGTTTATGCCTTCAAACAATGACAAACCTTTTCCCTCAACCATTGGGTGTATGCAAAGTTGTAATTCATCAATCAAATCAAGCCTCATTAGTTGTATAATTAAACTACGGCTGCCAATAAAAATATCTTTACCTGGCTGTTGCTTTAGTTCTAAAATAGTTTCTTCTAAATCACGATTTGCTATGGTTGCACTTTCCCAATCTACACTTTTAAGCGTATGAGAGAAAACAATTTTTGGAATTCTGTCAATAGCTATGGCAAAGTCGTTCATTGATTTTTCTTCGGAAGGATTTTCTAATAATGTTCGCCAAAATTCCATAAGGTGGTACGTTGTTCTACCATATAGAATTGCGTCTCCTTGTTCTAATAATTCTGTATAATGGTGGTGTAATTCTTCATCTGGAATTCCTGCGGTATGGTCGCAAATTCCGTCAACTGTCATATTGAGTGCTGCAATAATTTTTCTCATATAATTTTATTTTTTGTCATCCGCTCAATGTTTGTACGGTCGCTTGTCATGTCCTAAAATAGGTTGACCATTTTTTGTTAGAAAATGATGTAAGGTTTTTTTTAGTTTTTTCTTGCACAAAAAATGAAGCGATAAAAAAGAGTGGGGGGAGCCCCTGCTTCATTTTTCGTGGTTCATGCTATTG
>JAKQEZ010000294.1 GCA_029558435.1 Bacteroidota bacterium | reverse complement strand
GTTGTGATAATGTCAAGAAAGACTTTGGAACTTTTTGGTTTGAAGTATTTTTGACTTGTTGTATCAATAACACATAAGTCAATCTTTTGTTCATGACAAAGTTTACTCTTTGAAATATCGTTGTTTTGAACTTGGTTGAGTTTTGTTTTACCGTAAATTGGTTCATAGTGAAAAATACCATTTAGCTCGAATGCAAGTTTGAGTGATGGAATGTAGATGTCAAGCTCGGAGCCAATTGAGTCTTTTCGATTGAAGAGAAATTCAAGTTCTGGGTACAAGATGGTAAGTTGTTCTTCTAACCACTTTTCTAGCTTTGATCTTCTTGTACCATGAGTTTTGTGTTTGTTGTTGAATATAGCAAAACAACTTTGAGAACAAAAATTATGTTTTGAATTCGTACTTGGAATACGTTCTATGTTAACTTGACAATTATTGCATTTTTTTGAAATAGAAATTTTGCGATTTTGACTCTGACAGAATATAGAACAAAATTTTATTCTACCTCTTGATTGATTTAGTTCTTGAGTAATCAATTTTTTTGAGCATAAAAAAGCTTTGTTGCAATTTTGACATTGACAAGATAATTTATCTTTACTTTTTGATGAACGATATTCATCGTTAGAAAATAGTGGAATCATACTCATAAGTATGAAATGGAATTTTCAATTCCTTCTCCCGCTACCAATTTCTATCACAAATGAAGATGTAAAAACTTTTGTGATCTACAAAGACATTCTGGAAAGACAGAAAACAATGCGGGTGTAGTGTAGCGGCAACACGTTATCCTTCCAAGTTAAAATCATGGGTTCGATCCCCATTACCCGCTCCAAGTTTTTGTCCTGGTAACCTTAAATTGGCAAAGGATTCGTTCGGATGAAATAATGCCGGGTAAGCGGAATTAATGCAGGTTCGAATCCTGTTCGGGATACCAAAATTATGAATGTGTCAACGGAGTCAGATGACTCAACAGCAAGAACAAGAACTTCTTGTGCAGAACAAAGAGCTCAGAATCTTTCAATTCTTGG
>JAKQEZ010000289.1 GCA_029558435.1 Bacteroidota bacterium | reverse complement strand
TCATTACTGTTTTCAGATTTTTAGCCAAATCATCAAACTTCAAATCCTTGCTGCTTTTTGCTGCCATTGTAGCAATCAATTGCTCCCACATTTTCTGCAATTCGAGCAGGTTCATCTTAACCTTATTAAGGTCAATTATTTCGCTAATTAAATTATCGTTCATTTTGTCTTAAATTTTTTAATGAGATTTAATAATATCGCTTGTTTTGTTGTTTTACTTTTTTTGAAGCTAAAAATATTTACGCCGTTCGCCTTTAAATTGTCCACTATTTTTTGAGAGTAAGAAACATCACTTTTTACAGAAACATCAAACAGGTTTTTTTCAAATGTAATACCGTCTCGAAAGTCGCCTGTTAAGTCTAATGTTTTATGCGTTCCCTTAAATGCCGGATACCAAAATTTAAAAGTTTTTCCGCGCTTTGAAGTGTAAGGCGTTTTTCGCTTTTTATAATCGTAGGACTGCCAAGCTACACCATCAAAGCTTTTGCCCTCAATATTAACGCCTTTATCAAATGCACCTTCAAGTTCCTGTTTGCCAACTTCGATACTCTCAATAGCTGCTTCCGCTGCAAATTGTTCTAAATTTTGCACGAAATTAGCTATTTTTTTCATGTATAAGTCGGCTCTCATTTGGTTTAAATTAGCTGTAGTCATATTTGGGGTACGCAGCTTCAATTGCATTTAGCAACAAATCATCATCATCATTTAATGTTGCGATCGTGGTGGGCGAGTCGAACAAGAACGAAGTATCTTTTCTTGCAATCTGTAAATAATTAAAATCTGCAGATAAATCGTTATATACTATAATTGCTGCCGTTGTTGGCAATGTCATGCAATTTTCACATTGTACAATCTCTAAAAGTTGAGTTGCTAAAATATAGAAGTTTGGTACAATATCCGCAGCCATTTGCCAAAACGAATTGTTTATAAATCCTGTTAAATAGCTCTTTTTCGTGGCATCGTTGTACAGGTAAACATCGTAGGGGCTCGGCAAATTTAAGTAAATGAATGAAAAATTACCATTTTGCAAATTCCATTTCTTATATTGCGAAAAAACAATACTGTCTATCATTAAAATTGTCAAAATTTCGTTCTCAACTGTTAAAAAGCTATTGCCCGAAAAACTAACAATATTATTGCCATTTATTCGCAAAAACGCAGCCACGCCAGTTTCGGGTGTGAAACTCCTGTTTTCATTCGTCAAAACCTTATTGAGTGAGCCGCTATCAGTGCCTGCGTTAATAAACGAATCATTATCAATTTCGAGCGCATAGGCTGCTGTGTCGTCAACGATATAAGTCGCTTCAGCACTTTTGAACGAATTTTCGATAATTATTGAACCTGCAAAACCTGTGAAAGTAAACACTTGCGAGCCTGTATTTTGCTGATTGCAATTTCTGATTGTCAAAGTTCGACTTGCAGGATTTCCGCTAAAATCCTGATTTACGGCAAAAGTACAATTGTCAAAAACAACATCCGATAAGTCTAAATTTGTCAAGTCTGCAAAATCTTCTACAATTGTACAATTTTTGACTTCTGTCAAAGTGCCTTTACAATGACTCAAAGCATTGCAATTGTCATTTAATAGTTTTTGAGAACCGCCAGCGAAAAAATCAGAAGCAATAATTAAGCCGTCAATTTCTTGAACATCATTTGTGATGACAATACTTAAATCATCATACGCAACCAGCCCCAAAGGATTTGCAGTCGTGATTTCTCCGCCTGTTTTCGCTAATTTAACATTGCTTCCAAGCTCTCTGATACCTGAAAAATTTGCTACAATGTTTGAAAATTCGCTATTTGCAAAGGCGTTGTCCCCGATTTTCATTATACTAATTGCGTTTGTGATAGTCATTTCACAGCTTTCGTTTACAAATCCGCTTAGAAAATTTGCAGGGATAGAGTTACCTGAAAAAGTAATCGAAAAAGCTGCCATATCTCGCAAATCAATAAGTGCCAAAGGTGCATTCTCATTGCCGGTCGGATAGTAAAACGATGTTATTCCACTTGTCAAAATTCCAGCATTTACAATATAGTCGTTAGTACCGTCATTGATTGTCGCAAATATTGAATCGTCAAGCCCGACATTCCCACCCTCGTTGTGGGCAACGTGGATAACTCGCCTGGTCAAAAAATCAACATTGTCTATTTGATTGCTTAAAAATTCTCCGCCAACTTCGTAAAAATGAATATTAGGTGCTAAATTCACGTTACCAATTTTAACCAAATCGTAAATATCAAGATTGTGATTTGTCAAATCTTCATGCGTAATAGGTTCGAGAACTAGCCCAACTTCGCTATTTGCCAAAAGGACGCTCAAAGCCTTTGCCGTGTGTTCGCCAGCTTTGAAGCTCAAATTCAAACTATTATGATTGTAGTTTTGCAGTATCTCGGCTGCACCTCGCTCATCATCATACAGATTGTTATTTTCAACTGCATTAAACGAGCTGCTGTCTAGGTAGGCGTACTGATAAAGATATTTTTGCTGTGCTGACATGGTCGTATTTTTTTTATAAATTAAATTTCAATTTCTTTCAATCCGCTTTCGGGTTCAATAGTTTCGTCACGTTCAGCCCAGTTGTTGGGGCTGTCGTTTATACCGAGTGCTATTTTTTTTCCGTATATTTCAGGGTTAGAAACACTATATATCTCTTTTCCCTCGTCCGCTGTCATTATATTTCCGTCTATTTTCATGTCTATAATTTTAAGCTATTAAAACTGTCCAATTTTTCGCTGTTGCTATTGCTATCGTTTCCACTGGTAAATTTGCTATATCTGGATTTAATCTTAAATCTATCGTTTGCGTTGAAGCTACATTTAGAAGTTGCTCATCAAAGATTTCATAAATTGCAGCGTGGCTAAGATTACAACCATAAAAACTAATGCTTGCCTTAATGTTTGAAAGATTTGATTTGATTAGTCGCCAATTATACTGAAACATGTTTGTATTATTCCCCGAATTAACTAAATTCAACGTAGGTGTTTCAAGAAAATTACAGTGAACAAAAGCATTATAGCAAGACACACAATAACTCCCATCATCATCTGTTAATTTAAACTCTTCCAGAGTAAAACAATATGCCATGCTATATAAATACTGCACTTTTTTGTATGTTACAGATTTCACTTGTCGTCCTTCCCCTATGCCCTGATAATATTTGACAATAAATTCAGGCCAATTAAGAACGGGTACTGTTGAAGATTGGTCTATAATTACATTTCCACCAGAGCCAATCATTTGAAAATCAGCAGTATATTTTAAATTGTAGCACTCTTTAAAAATAGCTTGAATGTCCTGTGATTCCATTTCTCCTTCAAGGCATTCAAGATTGTAACAATATATAAATGGTGAAATAATACTTGATGAACATACAATCCTTTCGTAAATTTTAATACATTTTGTATTGATAAGCCAATTAAATTTAACACCCGAACCGTCTGTTACTGTATCTAATTTACCCATTAACACTTCAACTACACCCGTATTATATTTATAACCAAAATCGTCATAATTAGACCAATTAATTGATTTTGTTACAAAATAGTTTAGATTCTGACCTGATTGTGGTGTGATTTTAACCCACACTTGTTTATCTGTTTCTGTTTCATCCCACCAGTCAGTCAATTGCGAGTAGTCTAAATTTAATGTAAAAGCAACATTTGAATTAACGTCAGTATTCCCATAGCCATAATCAACATTATAATTACCTTTACAGGTAAATCCAAGCCAATTGTTACCAAAGGAATCTACTCTGCAAAGCAAATAAATTACTTTCTCCCCTGTTGCAATTGCTGGGCGTGCTAACCAGTTTGATGGACGTACCCATTTATTTGAGCCTCCGCCAACTACTTTCCGTATCAAATTTACGTATCCCATTTTATCTTATTATTTCAATTGGTACTACTATTTCACTTGTCGGTGTCGTTTCCGCTGTAAACGTAATCTGTCCTGCTGTTGAACTACTATCTGCTGTTATATATGCTGTTGAATATAAATCGAAATTAGCCCTATCCATTACAGGCAAAACGGTGTCAGTCGTCAACAACCCTGCAACCACCTTTGTGCAAGTCAAACCTCCTGACCAATCTGCAACTGCAATTGTGATTGTAGCTGTGAGCTTATAAATCGTAGGATAATGCACATAAATTGGTTGTATAATTGTCGCATTTGGCGGCACATTTCCAACTAAATCATTTTCCAAGTTCCTAGAAACGATTGTAACTACATCTTCGCTAGCTTCAACGTACTCAAAGGGATTTGAAATTGTGGTTTCTGTTATCAATTCCGCCTCAACTGTGCGTTTTGTAACGATTTTGAGCCTATAAGTACCTAATCTTAAGCCCTCTGGAATAGCGACATAGTGCATCGCATCGCTACTCTCGGCTGTTGTTGTTGTGATTTTGCCTGTTTTTTCGTTAATTAAAGTCCAAACAATGCTAGTATATTGCAGCGGATTAAGCTCCATGAGTGAAATACAGCCACCAACTGGGACAATAGGGTTGAAAGCCTTAATGTTTTTCTGCCTTTCGGTCAGTAAATTTCGAGCTTTGCTAAAATCAATAGTGCTATATGTTGAAATTTCCATAATTTTCTAGTTTATAGAGCTGTTATAAAAAGTCAAAGCTCTTGTGAGTGCCTCAATGTATCTTCTTCGGTAGTCTTTATTTGCGATTACTTTACAATCGGAATAGGTTGTCATGAAAAGAAATTCAATCAAAACGGCTGGGCATTTAGTTGCTGTTAGTACCGTAAAATTAGCCTCTTTGTCGGCATCTTTATCAGTCCAATCGCAACGAAATTTTAAATCAATGAATTCGTGGAAAAGTTCAGTATAAATGTAATCCGCAATTAAGTCAGATTTTGTTTGTCCTACACTTGTAAAAATTTCAATGCCAGAAGCTCCATTTTTAAGATAACCCTTAACTCCATATTTGTCAGTGTAATCAGCCTTATCTGTTGGCTGTGCATTATGGTGGAGAGAAATAAATACTATTCTATTATCAAGCCCAAGCCATTCGTTGACCCTTTCGGCTCGAACAATATTTGAATAATCATAGACTTCCGAATTAAGCAAAAAGGCATCAATATCAGCATCGAGTAAAGAGCTTACCAGGTCCGTTGCTAACATTTTACATGAATATCCTTCATATATTTTCAAACCGTCTGCCCATTCTGGGGATTGCTTCCCAGCCGTCAAATAAACATTATTACTTATTCCGCCGTGTCCACTTTCGACAATTACAGTGATATTACTTTTTGGCTTTTCGTTTACATGAACAAACGAGCTTAATGCAGCCTCCTTGTCTAAGTATAAACGATAACAAATAATCGTGCTAATTGCTATAACGCAAGCAATTGATAAAACTAATTTTGTTTTAAAGTCAAAATAATATCCCTTATTTTCGTTTCGCATTTTTCCTGTTTTTATATTTATTAAAGAAATACTCACCTAGTTTTTTCCCCAGATAACCAAACAATCCGCCCAAAATTGCAAAAACTATCGCTGCAAAACATTTCAAAGCGAAGTCGCCAAATCCTGTATTTATAAATGTTAAAACACTTGCAGTTGCTCCGCCTCCGATTCCTGCGATTTTTTCAGTAATTTTGCTATTCAAAATCTCATCCACAATCAAAAAAAGTAATTTCATAATTCAAAGATAATTATTATTTTCTTTTCGCCTCATTTAATACTCTCAATTTATATTCCTCTTGCACCTGATTTTCTAAATTATAAAAATCTAACATCGAAATTGATTTGTCAATCTTCTGTTCACTAGCACGAAAAATAGACACTACATAATTGTTATAATCCTGCAAAGTTGTAGCACTTAGCCCCCTTGCATGTTGGTCAATTTCAACATCTAAACTTATAATTTTTGCTTTTTTTGCTCCTGAATATTGCTTAATAATTTCGGCTGCAAGTTTTATCCGTTTCAGGATTAAATCTTTCAGGTCCTGCAAACTCATTTCTCGCAAAATATCATTAACCGCCTTAGCTTTTTCGTTCGGTACATCCGAAAAAAATGTCAAATATTCTTTCAAAGTGCATTCGTCAAGTGTGATAGCTTCAATATCGGTTAATTTTGCGCTCATTTTTCTGTGTGTTTTTTTGGTTTTTTTGCTAAATTGTTTAAAAAAAGCCCACCCACATTGTAGCGAGTAGGCTTTTATCTGGTTAAAAAATGGACTACTAAGGAGCGACAGTGACGGGCTTAGTGATAGGCTCTAGGCTCATCATTCCATCAATCGGTTTCAATTGAGTGACTATTGTACCTTCTGGAATTGTCAAAGTGAATACAATACTGCCATTTGTTACAGTTGCACTTGCTGGCGTATAATCTCCCGAAAATTCAAAATCTGCAATGTCAACCACTGTATCCGCATCAATTGCAATAACTGCATCATCAGTATTGTAAGGTTTTGCAGCCGAATGAAATGAGATTGTATCAGTATTAATCGACATTCTTACAATTTGAAATTCGCTCAATCCGGTTGCATCGCATTCCGAAATACCGTTTGTGATATCGTCCATCAAGTTCATTTTAAACGAAATTGTGTTGACTGGTAAACTGGTGGTGTGACCAAAGCGACCGTTAGCCATTGCGGTACTAATACTTGTCATATCAAAAGGTTCAGGCATCTCGCCCATTCCCATGCCGTACGCTGTCAACACGCCTTCTTCTTCGTTCACAAGATACATTCTGTTACAAACTTCTTTCAATGCTTTCAATTTTCTTGACCATTCGAGAGTTTCAGGAAATTCAACTGTGTATCCTTCAACTGCTCCCTCAATCGGAACAGTTACACCGTTTGCTCTTGTACCTTCGGTTGCCTCAGTAAAGTTTGGTGTCATTACCAACTTCTTTTCCGAGTTGATAAAAAAGGCATCACCAGCGTCAATAAACTTCTGCAGTTTTTCTGCTGTTGTGTCTCCGTCAAGGTCAAAATCTAAATCCGCCTTGCAGTGGATTCCGATTATTCCAGTAACGGTTAAAATTTTATTTCTTTCACATGCTTTTTTCATGTCATTTAATTTTTAATTGTTAATACTTTTTTCTTTTTACAAGTAGTTTGATAGCTCATAATTTTCAGCGTAGATTTTCCATCCGTCAAGCTCGAATTTTTGCACTTCTCTAAATGCGTAAATTCTGGCTTGTGTAATTCTGTTGCGTGTCATTTCAAACGCCAAAGTTGGATTTTCAGAAAGGATATTTGCAAAATAACTTTTCACATAATTTGCGTTAAAGTCATTTGTAATATTTGTCATCATTTCGACAAATGCGAAATATTTAAGAACATTTACAAGTTCGGTTTGCGGAGTTTCCTCAACAGTTCCAGCCTCTTCAAAAATCCTTTCTTTTATCGAATCTTCAACATTTGACAACAGATTGTCAATTTGTCCGTTATTGCAGACAAATGACAAATCTATAATGTCGCCTTTGAAAAATATGGATGAGTTGAGAATCATTACTTACCGTTTTTAACTTTATTTTTATTTTTAGCTTTAGCTTTAGTTTCCACTTCCGCTTTAGGCTTTGCAGCTTCTTTTGATTTTTTCAATTCTTTTAGCTCTTCACCAAATTCTTTCTCAATAGCCACTTTTCCATAAACTATCCTCGTTTTGATATTTAAGAAGTTGCCCGAAGGCAACTCCTTTAAATCTTTTATACTTTTAATTCTATTCATTTTTTAAGTTTTTTAAGTGAATACTATTATTTATATTATTCTCCCGACAGTTGGGTAACTACAAGAGTGCAATTTACGTCAGCATCAGAAGTGAGAGCGAAAACTACAACGCCATTTCTAGCTGCGCCAGCGTTGGCTGCTGCTGTTAGTGTTGCTTCGTCATCGTCAAACGCTGCTGATATCCAAGCAGGTTTACTTGTGATTTCATATTCACTAGATGCTGTTACGGTTATAATTTTAGCCTCGCCAACTGCTATGAATTCTTGAGTTTCAGGATCTATAGTAATTGTTCCAGGTTCAGGAGCATTAATCCAGATTGCACTTTCAGGACTGTATAAGTCTCCGCCAACGAATCCGATAACTTCAAACCAATCTGTGTTGGTCGTAATTTCGTAATCTTCAATAGTCGAAGGAGACGATGTTCCGATTGTTCCGTAGTTTCTAAAAATTGCAATCTCGTTGTCCGCTAAATAGTCATTGGTAACGACACGTTTAACTTTCAAAGCTTTTGCTAATTCTTCATCTGACATATAAGCAACGATTCCAGTGGTTGTGCTGATTTCCTGAAGGGTGTTAATTGTTGTTGCGTTTGCAACCAAGATAGCCTCGAATGATCTTTTTAGGTTTGCAACAATAGCAGCCCTTACGCTCTTAATCGTTGGTGCTGCTGAAGGAGTAATGACGGTACAATAAGCATCAGTTTCGGCACGTTTGATTGGTACTAAGGTTGTGATGTGTCTTTCATTTGCAACATCACGACCGTCGCCTGTTAAAATAGCCCTCATGTATTCTTCTCTCCAACGTCTTAGGGTTGTGGTGATTCTGTACTTAGGCAGCATGCCGTTGTTTGTTTGAAGTTCTTCCCAGCTAATGCCAGCAAGTTGATACAAAGGTTGAGTGTTAATTCTCTTTGGTGCTAAACCTGCAACCATTTTCTTTTTAGCAGCTCCACTGCCAGCCCATGCTCCAGCTCTTTCGGTTTCTTCGTCATCCTCGTAGCTGTCAATTGCAAAAACGGTTGAACGCATATTTCCACGGTAATCCAAATCTGACATGAAGTCAGCATTTTCGGGAACAACAGATACAACCTCTTGTTGTATGAAAACTGGGATTAAATCTTCGTCAATTGTGATAAGATTTACAAGTGCTGTTCTTTCACCAGATTTGTACTGAATGCCGTTTTTTACTTTTCCTGTTCCTTTCATTTTTGGATTTTTTGCAGCCAAATTTTTAACTGCGCCGTCCAGCAATATGCCCTGAAGATTTGCTAACTGCATTTTCAGTTTTGCAAATTCAGTTTTGTTTGCTGTGTTCTCAATTTTTGGCAGCAATTCATTGAGCTTTGTTTGAATTTGATTTTCAATGTTCTGTACTTCTTCGGTTGTTTTGCTTTCATCAGACAATGAATCAATCATTGTTTTTAGGTCCGCAAGTGCTTTCGTCACATCTTCGGTCACATCATCTCCGATAAGTCCAATTAGTAGCGCATAGATAATTTCGAGAATTTTTTTCATTTTACATTTAATTTAAGTTTATAATTCAGGTTAATTTAATAAAAGCGTTTTTAAATTTTTCGACATTGAAAGACTTTTTGTTTGAGCCACTGTTTGAAAGTTGCTCAAATTTTTTCATAGTTTCTTTAAACATCGTATTGTTTATTTTGATTTTGTTTGTAATTTCTTTTTTATCTTCGATTAAGTTTCCGCCAAAATGCTTTACAAAATCATCAGCATTTAACCACCATTCGTTTTTGATTAAGTCTTCGAGATTGTCAACTTTAGTAATAAGCTTATTCTTGTAATTTGCAATAAATTCATTATCTATCTGCTCCAATAAGGTGGCTTTTTTTTGCATCTCATAGCGATTGCCCCAAACTCCCGACATTGCAGGATGAAACATTACAAATGAGCCTTTAGTGGTATTTCGATTTTCAAACGCTAGTAGAATTTCAGTTCCTGCACTTGCACAAATTCCGCTAACTGTAATTGATTTTTTGCAAGTAAAAGACTTAAAATAATCCCTTACGCTTATGGCTTCAAAAATATCTCCGCCACACGTGTTGATAATAACATGGAGTTCATCATCAACGGTTAAAGATTCTTTTGGCACTTCTTTTCTTATCTTATCTAAAGTTCCAGCTTCGCCCCAAAAAGTGCCTTCAATATCGTAATTTATATATAATTCTTTTTTTGCCATTTCAATTATTGTTCAAGTCCGATTTTTGGTTTATTATATATTGTATAAGTCACATCAATTTGAAGCATTTTAGCAAGCTCGATAAATGTAGATATTAGCAATCTTTCAAATGATTGATATTTCTGAAAGTCGCCTTCTGAAATTTCCGAACCGTTTGCAAACGCTTTTGGTGTATTTGCATCAATTAAACTGATTTGATTTGCAGGAACTTTGATTTTGTCAGCAATTGCCAAAACAGCAACCTTTAATTTTTCTTCAAGCCCTAGATTTTGACCGGCCAAATTTATGACCTCAATTCTCAAATCATCACTTAAAAAGTGAATTATTTTTTGAGTATCTAAAGCTCCGTAGTTTTTTTCAGTACTTTCTTCGAGTTGCTTAATTTCTTTAGGCAGTAATTTCTGGACGGTGTTCATTCCAGATACTGTTCTGGGGGTTGCAAAAATCGAAACGCCAAGTTTTTTAGTAACAGTATTTGAAGCGTTCAGAATATTATTGAGCATTTCCAAAAATGGTTTCAATTTTTCGAGATGGCTCATATCATAAATCCTGTGATGTTCACCCTCAAAAACAATAATTTCACCTTGCCAATTTGGGTCGGTGTGTTGAAATTTTAACTTTTTGCCATCTGTTGTTTTTCGATAATCACCAGAATTAAGTAAGGTAAAAACTCCATCATCATAGCCAATCACAATATAACCATATTTAAATATATCAATCATTGCGCGTTTGCCGTCTCTATTGAAAAATTTATTGAAGGCATAGAAGGTTTTTGCATTTCCAGATTTCAGCTCCAGCGTAGTATCCGAAACTAAATCCACTAGAATATCACAAATATTTTCAAAAACAACTTTCGCAAAATCGAGATTCCCTATGTTAATATCATAACTTCGCTCATTTTTGCGGACTGGAATATAGTTCAATGGTTTAAGTGAAAGAAAATAGTTTTGCACTTTTTCAACTGTCCTATTTATGAAGTTGTTTTTCATATTGCAATTATAAGTATTATTTTAATTCAAAAATCACTTAAACAACAAAGTGTCTATAACTTTATTTTTAGTCCTCAAAATTTCCGCCCAAGATGCGATATTGGCTTTTATAAGCAATAATCGCATTGTTTAGGCAGTCGATATTATCATCATGTATGTTTTCTTTTTCGGCATCTTGTTTAAACTGATAGATTTGCTTTGCGAAATT
>JAKQEZ010000283.1 GCA_029558435.1 Bacteroidota bacterium | reverse complement strand
TTTTTCTAATTTATGTAAATTGCTTCCAATCGTTATTTCTGCTTCGCCATCTAAAATCTGTACAATCGCATCAAAAGGTGTTTTATGCTCTGATAAACCTTGTTCTTTGTCAAAAGAAAACAAGGTTAAATTTCCACCTTTGCTTTTAGTTATCTGTTTGCTGATAACGCCTCCATCTGTGTATTCAATTGAATTTTCAAGATTGAATTTGGTTTCTTTTTCAAATGTTGCCATACTATTATTTTTAACGTTAGTTAGTATTCACTCACAAAAGTAGAACTAATATTTTGATTGTGCAAATAGTTTTTGAAGCAAGTTTGATTATCTCCTTCTTTTTCTCCATTTATACACCTCAAACCACAATACTGAAACCATTGCAATCAGTAATGCGACTCCCAAATCCTTTAATTTCAAACTGCTCACATGGAAGAAGTTTGAAAAGACCGGTATGTATAAAATGGCAAATAGCAAAACTAAAGTTGCTCCTATTATCAATGGAAACAAGATGTTTTTGTTTTTAAAACTTTCAAAAAGACCGTAAGTAAAAGAACGATTGGTAAGACTTAAAAACACATTGGCAAAGATGAGTGTGGTGAAAACCATTGCTCTTGTTTTTTCTTCGCTTGCTCCATTTTGAACAGCTAATTGATAGGCGAATAATACACCAACAGTTATCATCAATCCTTGAATAATGCTGATGCTTAATTCTCTCCAATTTAAAAAGGTTTCTGTCATTTTGCGAGGTTTTTGCTGCATCGCATTCTTTTCTATCGGTTCATTTTCATAAACGATAGAGCAGGTTGGCCCCATTATCAATTCTAAAAATATTACGTGTACTGGGGTGAAAATATTGGGATAAATCCAACCTAAAAACAAAGGCAATGAAACCGTCAAGATGATAGGAATATGGATAGAAATAATATACTGAATGGCTTTTTTGATATTGGTATAAATTCTTCTGCCGGCTTCTATTCCTATAATGAGTTTGTCCAAATCATCGTTGGTAATGACCAAAGCTGCCGCTGCTTTTGCAATTTCTGTCCCTTTGTTGCCCATTGCCACACCAATATGTGCGGCTTTGAGTGCGGGTGCGTCATTTACACCATCGCCCAACATTGCCACAACTTCTCCTGATTGTTTTAAAGCATTCACCACAGATAATTTAGCTTCGGGAAACATACGAGTAAATAAAGTAGTTTCGTTTGAAAGTGTCATCAGTTCAGTTTCTGAATGATTTGCTATTTCAGAGCCGGTAACGGCAGGAATATTATTTTTAATACCGGCTTGTTGGGCAATGGTGTTTGTGGTATCAGCATTATCGCCTGTAATTACTTTTACTTTTATTCCTGCATCGTATATTTTTTTGAAAACCTGCTGAATGTTCTTTTTTGGCGGATCGTAAAAGACGGTAAATCCTAAAAATTCAAACTTAAAATCTTGTTGTTTTTCAGGGAAATCATTTCCTTCAAAATCACATTTGGCAACGCCCAATACCCGGTAACCTTGTTTTCCGAAGTCCTGAATTTGTTGTCTAAGATTTTCTTTTTTATCTTCAGAAAGTTGAGATACTTCTAGAATAGCTTCTGGTGCACCTTTGGCAGCGATAATTCGTTCACCCGAATTGTTTTCAAAAATATGGGTCATCATCGGTGGTTTGCCCTCTAACGGATATTCGTGTATCATTTGAAAATCTTTTCTTTGGTCAGAAGTTTGCGTTTCTTCATATACCTTGTGCAGTGTTTTTTCCATCGGGTCAAAAGGGACGGGTTCACTGCTCCACATGGCAAATGGAATGAGTTGGGAAAGCTCCAGCTTATCAAAATTTTTATCATCAAAAACCCGATTGGATTTAAAATCAAAAAGAGCCTTTAGCTTCATTGAATTTTCGGTAATCGTACCCGTTTTGTCGGTGCATATTACAGTTGTACTTCCTAAAGTTTCTACAATACTGCTTCGTTTGATGATAACACCTTGTTTCATCAATTTCCAAGAACCCAAAGCCATAAAAGTGGTAAAAGCAACTGGAATTTCTTCGGGTAAAATGGACATTGCCAGAGTTAATCCTGCCAACAAACTTTGAACAATATCTCTTGATTGCCAAAAGCTATAAGCCCACACCATTAAGAAAACAGCAATACCAATCACTGCCATCCATTTCACAAACTTTGTAATTTGTAATTGCAAGGGCGAAATTTCTTCTTTAATGTTTTGGATGGACTGACCAATCTTTCCAAGTTTAGTTTTCGCTCCAATATTTTCCACTTCAAACACTGCCAAGCCGGAAACTACCAAAGTGCCGCTGTAAACCTTATTATCGTCTGTTTCTGGATTTTTAAAAACCGAAAAACTTTCTCCCGTAAGTGATGCTTCATTCACCGAAAAATCGTTGCTATGTACAATTTTGCCATCGGCATTAATCATTTTTCCTTCCTCAACAATACACAAATCACCTACTACAATGTCGTGCGTAGGGATTTGTATCACTTTAGAATTTCTAATCACCGTGCTGAGTGGTTCATTCAGTTTCTCTAAGGCTTTCAAAGCTTTTTTACTGCGGTTATCTTGATAAAAAGAAATCCCGGAAACAGCAATGATTGCCCCAAACATAAACAGCGCTTCGGAATAATTGCCCACCATAACATAAATCACCGAAACGGCAATTAGCAAAAGCAGCATTGGTTCTTTCAGAATGTCAAATAACAGCGTGTACCAGGCACTTTTTATGGTGTTTTCTGCCTGATTGAAACCAAATTTCTCACGGGAGGTTTTTAGTTCCGCTTCCGTAAGACCGGAAAGCTGTTTGGGGATATTGTATTGGGGCATTTGTATAATTTTTTCAGCTATTT
>JAKQEZ010000385.1 GCA_029558435.1 Bacteroidota bacterium | reverse complement strand
AACAATCAGTGGACGGCCAATGCAACACGTGGATTTTATCGGGATGATTTTAACAGCACAAATATCAACCCACAATTTTCAGCTGTGAGTGGAAATTGGGCCATTAGCTCATCTTCCACCTTAGAACAAACGGATGAAAACCTCTTCAATACCAACATTTACACTGCTTGTGCTCAAAATCTTTCTAATCGATACTTGTATGCTTGGAAAGGAAAAATTGGCGGAACAGGCACCAATCGCCGTGGTGGAATACACCTATTTTGTAGCGATTCTATTGCCACAAACAGAGGAGACTCATATTTGATATACTTTAGAACAGATGGAAATGCTGACGTAAACCAGAACAACAAAGTTCAAATTTACAAGGCTACAAACGATGTTCTCTCCCAAAAAATTAATACTGATTATACCATCAACCCTAATCAATGGTATGATTTCAAAGTAATTTACGATCGAATCACAGGAAAAATAACGGTTTATATTGACAATGTGTTGGTGGCAAGTTGGACCGATCCTACGCCTATTGCAAGTGGTAACTACATTTCATTTAGAAACGGTAATTCAACCTACGAAGTAGATGATTTTGAAGTTTTTAGAAGTCGCTACCCTACTACAACTGTTTTAGTAGGAAGCAATTCATCCAACGAAATTCGTACACAAAACAATGGAGCTTTGAATCCTGCTGGCTGTATCCGTTCGATAGTTGTGGATAGTGCGGGCAATCTTTCTTCCATCGCTACCCAACTGGTGAATGTAGATTGGACAGTCCCTTCAAGTTTAATAATCAACGATGGAACAGGTGCTGATATTGACACTTTTTCTACACCAACCATTGATGCTAATTGGGCATCGAATGATTTTCATTCAGACATTGCGTCGTTTGAAATAGCTATTGGTACTACAAGTGGCGCCACCGATGTATTAAACTGGACAAACGCAGGGTTAACATCTTCCTACGCTTATTTATTGAGCAATCCAACTGAAAATCAACTTTATTTTGTTTCTGTAAAAGCAATCAACAATGCTGGACTTGACACCATAGCCACTAGTAATGGACAACGTTATGTTACTCAACCTAGCAATGCTTCGTTATTTGCAAATGAAGCGCAACAATTAATCGTTTACCCCAATCCTGTTGACAATCAATTGCGCATTGAGAATTTGACGGAAACAGCCACTCTTCTACTTTTTGACATAACTGGAAAATTAGTCATTCAAACAGTTGAAACAGAAAAAAATGCAGTCATCAACACTGAAAATTTAACCCCTGGAATGTACACACTAATTATTAGATCAAGTCGTGGAAACACTATTAAAAAAATCACTAAAAAATGATGAAAGTATTAGCATTAATTTCAGTTCTTACGTTGTTGGTTAGCTGCCAACCCCAAAATAGTAAAGATATTACATCAACAGTAATTGAAAAAACAGAACAAACGGAAGAAACACCAACATTTGCCAGCGAAATTGAATTTGCACACTATTGCATTGATTGCTTGCGCTATGAAAAATTTAGTGCATTAGAATCGTTTATTGCAGATTCGGTGCTTTTTTCTATCTATGGTTTACTTGATAAAAACAGCAGTATCAAACTCAGTTTTAAAGATATAGAAAACCCTTCCAATCAACCAATTTATTGGGGCATACACCCGGCAAAAGGGGATTCCATTTTTCATACAAAAGATAATTTTTTCACAACCTATCTTTCTGCATTTACAAGTGATGCTCCACCAACTAAAAAAACCGTTTTTAAGGGCGAAAATCCACCCAATAGAGACTCCAAGCAGGTAGATTACGTAAAATATTTTCCAACTTCAGCGTATGTTGATTTTTACATTGCGCCCTCAAAAGAAGGATATATGGATTGGGATGAATTGATTATTGTGGTAAAAAAAGTAAACGAAAAATACCAACTTCAAGGTGTAGTACACAACCAATGGATGCCCTAAAAAGTGATTTCTATCTACTTTTGGCAACATTAAACCCAAAAAAACAGAAATATTCCTTTATTTTTTATAGTTAAATGTGCAAATAATCAACTAAATTTGCGCTTCTAATTAAATAAACGCATTGATTTATGAATGTTTCTGAAATACGTTCGCAATTTTTAAGTTTTTTTGAATCCAAAGGGCATAAAATCGTTCCTTCGGCGCCAATGGTTGTAAAAAACGACCCTACTTTGATGTTTACCAATGCTGGGATGAATCAGTTTAAAGATTTCATTTTAGGCAATGCGACACCAGAGTTTAGAAGAGTCGCCAATTCTCAAAAATGCTTGCGCGTATCAGGAAAACACAACGATTTGGAAGAAGTAGGAGTTGACACCTATCACCACACCATGTTTGAAATGTTGGGTAACTGGTCGTTTGGCGATTATTTCAAAGAAGAAGCCATTGGTTGGGCATGGGAACTTTTAACAGAAGTATACAAATTGCCAAAAGACCGCTTGTATGTTACCGTATTCCAAGGTGATGAACAAGACAAAACACCAATGGATGCCGATAGTTTTGCTATTTGGAAAAAATACATTGCAGAAGACCGAATTTTGTTGGCTTCTAAAAAAGATAATTTCTGGGAAATGGGTGACACAGGACCTTGTGGACCGTGTACGGAAATCCATGTGGATATTCGCCCAGAATCTGAAAGAGCAAAAATAGATGGTAAATCATTGGTAAACAACGACCATCCACAAGTTATTGAAATTTGGAACAACGTATTTATGGAATTTAATCGCATGGCAAATGGATCATTGGTGCCACTTCCTGAAAAACACGTTGATACAGGTATGGGATTGGAACGTTTATCCATGGCATTGCAAGGCAAATATTCTAACTACGACACCGATTTATTTCAATCGTTGATTCAAAAAATGGTTGCACTTTCGGGTAAAAATTATGGTACGGACGAGGCAACAGATATTGCATTGCGTGTCATTGCAGACCACGTGCGTGCGATTTCGTTTTCAATTACCGACGGACAATTGCCATCCAACACAGGTGCTGGTTATGTAATTCGTAGAATTTTACGCCGTGCTGTACGTTACGGATACCAAACATTAAATTTGAAAGAACCGTTTTTGTGCGAACTTTCTCAAACGTTAACCGAAGTGATGGGAACAGCCTATCCAGAATTAAACGCGCAAAAAAGTTTGGTTTACAATGTAATTAAAGAAGAAGAACAAAGTTTTTTTCGCACATTGGAGCAAGGAATCAAACGTATAGAAGTATTGATTCAATCGGTAAAAGCTAAAAACCAAACAGTTATTGCAGGCGAAGATGTGTTTGAGTTGTACGATACTTTTGGTTTTCCGTTAGACTTAACTTCATTGATTGCTCGTGAAAATCAGTTAGAAATTGACGAAAAAGGGTTTGAGATTGAGTTGAACAAGCAAAAAGATCGTTCTCGTGCGGCAACAGCCATTGAAACAGATGACTGGGTGATACTTAAAAACAATACGGTTGAAGAATTTATTGGATACGATAACACCACTGCAACGGTTGAATTGGTAAAATACCGCAAAGTTGTTCAAAAACAAAAAGCATTTTATCAGTTGGTATTTGACCAAACGCCATTTTATCCAGAAGGAGGTGGACAAGTTGGAGACCAAGGATACATTGAGCAAAACGGTGAAAAAATCTACATTTTCGATACGAAAAAAGAAAACAATTTGATTGTTCATTTTTCAGAGAAAATTCCAACAACAGTTTCGGGTTCTTTCCAAGCAGTTGTGAACATGGAAAAACGTGCTGCTTCAATGAAAAACCACTCTGCTACGCATTTATTGCACCATGCATTGCGTAAAGTATTGGGAACACACGTTGAACAAAAAGGATCGTTAGTTAGTCCATCTAATTTGCGTTTCGACTTTTCGCATTTTTCAAAAGTAACCGACGAGCAATTAGCAGAGATTGAAGCTATTGTATCACAAGAAATCAAAAAAGGAATTGCGTTAGAAGAGTTTAGAAATACACCTATCGAAAAAGCAAAAGCAATGGGTGCTATGGCCTTATTTGGAGAAAAATATGGCGATGCTGTGCGTGTGATTAAATTTGGAGAATCAATTGAGTTGTGCGGAGGAACGCACGTTGCTTCTACAAGTGCAATTGGTTTATTTAAAATCACAACTGAAACAGCTGTTGCTGCTGGTATTCGCCGTATTGAAGCTATTACAGGAGATGTTGCCGAGCAGTATTACAAAGAAAGTGCTGAAAAGTTGGAAGCCATTGCAACCATCTTCAAAAATCCTAAAGACCTTGTAAAAGCAGTGAATGATTTACAAGCTAAAAATTTGGATTTACAAAAAGAAATTGAAGCATTGCAAAAAGAACGTGCAATGGCAGTAAAACACGAATTAAAAAATAAAATTGAAACCATTAATGGTGTTCCATTCTTAGGAGAGGTTGTATCACTGGATGCAGGTTCAATTAAAGACATCTTATTTCAATTAAAAGGTGAATACCCAAGTTTTGTAGGTGTAATTGGTGGAAAAACAGATGATAAATGCTCGTTAAACATCATTTTAACCGACGACATAATCCAAAACAAAGGGTTAAATGCCGGCAGTTTAATCAAAGAAACAGCCACTTTAATCAATGGAGGCGGTGGTGGACAACCATTTTTTGCTACTGCAGGAGGTAAAAATCCCAACGGACTTAAAAACGCTATTTCATTAATTAAAAGCAAGTTAAATTAAAAAGACACTACGAATTTTAACGTATTTTAATTATTTTATATGAAAATTTGTATGAAATAAAATTTCTTTTGTAATTTTGACGAATAATTTTAACTTAAATAAATTTAGAAAAAGATGAAAAGATTATTTTATTTCGCTGTTGCTACAGCAATGGTTGCTACTACAGCAGTATCTTGTGGTAAATCTACAAAAGGTAAAATGGATG
>JAKQEZ010000235.1 GCA_029558435.1 Bacteroidota bacterium | reverse complement strand
TGTCGGTTGTTTCTGAAAATGGGCTGTAACGAATGTTTTGCGTTCTTAAAAACTCAAACCATTCTTCTTCAAGTTCGTCAGCAACTTCAGGTCTGATTGAAATTCCTGAAGATTGTGGTGTCCAAGTTTGCTTTGATAAATTTCCTTTGTCGAGATTGTCAACTGTTAGAATTGGTTCTTTTTCGGGATTTAATAAAGTGTCAAACTCAATTAATACTCTCGGAACGTCTTTGTCTTCACCGCTCCAATGTTGTGAAAGAAAAGGTTCTGAAACAACTTTCCCTGATGCAAAAATTCCTCTTGGTGTCGAACCAACTCTTGCTAAAAATGCTCTGTCGCCTGGTCGAATACTTTTGTGGCTTCGGCAACTCCACATTAAAGTTACTTTGCCTGTGTTTTTAAGTTCTTCAATGTTTTTTTCAATATATGGTTCATTGTTCGGGTCTGTCCATTGGCTCCATTTGTTAGGGTTCCAAACAAAGAGATAAGAATTTTGAATTGAAATCGGTTTTATGTTCTCTGTCAAACCACATTCTTCTAATGCTTCTTTTAATTCTGGTTTGAGTTGATAAATGAAAAATGTCCCTTTGTAGTATCCTGTAAAAAAGAAGTCCCAAAGTTTTCTTGTTCCATCTTCACGCTCTGTTTGTTTAATGGCGTGTTTTTTAAGGATACGTTTTCCAAGTCCAACAATTTTCCCTACAACACCGTTTTTGTCTGACCAACCGATAATTCTTGCAAGGTCAGTCGCTGATGCCTCTTGTTTGTCAAGTGAATATAGAGTTTGAAAAATAAGAAGGTCGTCTGGTTGCACAAGGTCTTTGTCTTGCAGAATTTCTACAAAAAGTTCCTTACTGATATTTGGTGTTATTGCCGTCATTTACACTTACTGGTAACTTGTTTATATGCCTGATAAAAACCCTATTTTATCAGACTTATCTTTTCAAAAATATTAATTAATTTGTTATAAATCAGCAAAATTGCTTTCAACTTGCTTTTCCTACACCACCTATTG
>JAKQEZ010000226.1 GCA_029558435.1 Bacteroidota bacterium | reverse complement strand
AACGCTGAAATTGAGCAGGAAGCAGAAGCGTATTTGTCTAACAATAAAAAAGCCTTGAAGTAATGGAAAATCAAAACAACAAGGCTAATGCTTTTCAGCATAAAAGACAGCCACAAGATACGAATTTTAAGGCAATAAAGCTAAACCCCGTATTTGACGACCTCAACAACCCAACAACGATTTTAAACCACGTTGAGGAACTGAAAGGCAAAAGCGAAATAGCAACCCCACACGCTGAAATATTGCACCAGCTTATTGAACAGTTTGAACCGTTGGACTTTGAAGCATTAGCATATCCACAGGCTGAAAAGTTAAGGGAGCGACTGGAAAAGGCAGCACCCGGAAGCGAACAAGCAAAGGATATACAAAGGCAGTTAGATAGATTGAAATTGAACCTAAAACATTATTTGGTTTTATCAATTGAAAACGTCTTACAGTTGGCTAAAATAAACCGTTGGGGCTTGTGTAAAAACCACGATTTCATTTACCTGTACAACGGTACGTTTTGGGCTGAACTTGACAAAGACGAATTTCAAAAGTTTTTAGGCGAAGCAGCCGAAAAAATGGGCGTTGCTAAGTTTTCGGCAAGGTTTTACCAATTTAGGGAACAACTTTTTAAACAATTCCTTGCAACGGCATATTTACCTACACCCGAAAGCAATAAGGATACGGTGCTTATTAACCTACAAAACGGAACATTTGAAATAAGCCCACGGGGTACGAGATTAAGACCATTTGACCGTTCGGACTTCATCACCTATCAATTACCATTTGAATACAACCCAAATGCAAAAGCACCAATATTTGAAGCGTATTTAAACAGGGTGTTGCCCGACCCTGAACGCCAAAGGGTATTAGCTGAATATTTAGGCTTTGTATTCATTAAAAACGGGAACAATGTACTAAAAGAGGAAAAGGCTTTAATACTGTACGGTACTGGAGCAAATGGGAAAAGCGTATTTTTTGAAGTAGTAAATGCGTTGCTGGGAGCGGAAAACGTAAGCAGTTATTCATTACAGAGCCTTACAAATGACAACGGGTATTTCCGGGCGAAGTTGGCTAATAAGTTGGTAAATTATGCAAGTGAAATAAACGGCAATTTGGAAGCCTCAATATTCAAACAGCTGGTTTCAGGCGAACCCGTTGAAGCCCGTTTACCTTATGGGCAACCATTCATTTTGAAACAGTACGCAAAAATGATTTTCAATGTAAATGAATTGCCCAAAGACGTTGAACATACAGAGGCCTATTTCAGACGGTTTTTAATTATTCCTTTTGATGTTACTATTCCAGAACACGAACAGGACAAAAACCTACATAGTAAAATTATTGAAAATGAATTAGCGGGTGTTTTTAATTGGGTACTTGAAGGGCTTGACAGGTTATTGAAACAAAAGGGTTTTTCACCTTGTGATGCGGCACGGCAGGCAGTTGAACAATATCGCATTGAAAGTAACAGCGTACAGATGTTTTTGAATGAAAACGAATACAAAGGTAGTTTAACCAATTACAAGCTAATCAAAGACCTGTACCCGGAATATAGAGCCTTTTGTACTGAAGGTGGAATGACACCATTCAAAAAGATTAATTTTATCAAGCAGTTACGGGCGTTGAATTTGGTTGTAGATAGGGTTTCACAAAATCAATTAGCGGTATTTATTGAAGCACCGGGAATAAATTTTTAACGCAAAAAAAAAGTTTTTTTCAATGAGTAACTTTAGTAACTTTAGTAACCAACCCTACCGATACAGTTTAGAGAAAGGCAGTAAAAAACACCATTGCCCTAACTGTAATAAAAAAACGTTTGTCCGTTACATTGATACAGAAACAGGATACTATTT
>JAKQEZ010000225.1 GCA_029558435.1 Bacteroidota bacterium | reverse complement strand
GTAGGCACGAACCGCTAACAAGCGGTTAGCGTCATTGCCGTTTTCGTGGTTAATTGAAGTGTTGTTTTCCATATCAAATTTTGTTTTTAAGTGAAGTTTCGTGTTCCAAAGTCGGCAACGAACGCCAACCGCCCGACCGTTATGCCCAATGCTAAAAAGGATAGCGTTCATCTAAAAAGCTATTTCTGACATCCGCTAATTTTTCACAAGCAATTCCATGTTGAGCGTGTTCTAAGTTGAAGGGTGGTTTCAGTAAATACTCTTGAATTTTTACCCCGTAGTCAATCAATAGATTCTTGTCATAATCGTAATTTGACAAAGTTTTTTGACTTTCATTTGGCAATAATTCTGTTTCATAATCATAAACCCAAACATAATCACCGTTAATTTTTGTGTAATACATTAGGTTATTTGAAACATTTGATTGTTTTTTAACTCCAAAAACTTCGATACTCCCGAATTTTTTGTGTTTTGCCTTAATTGGAAAGGCGTTTAATAATTCCGATAAATTTTTCATAATAAAGTTACTTTAGTTATGTATTTTGATTTTGGTTCTTTACCACCAGTAGTAATTGTAATCAATCTTTCTGTTACAATCTTGCGTTTATGGTGTGTTGATATTGCAGTTAAGTGTCTATCCATTTTATCTGAATAGAAGTGTTCTCCTGCTTTTCCGTTGGCTATCATCCAACTTTCCATCGTGCTTTGTCCTTTTGGTCGTCCCATGTGTATAGTTTTTAACTGTTTTCTTTATATGTTTTTACAACGTGTATAGTTTTTGGCACTTTTCTTTATATATCTAAAAGCACTGCGCATAACACGCAATTGGCAAAATAAAAGCCATAAAGTGTGGTGCTAAACGTCAACGGTAGTGCAAGGCTTTTACATCGCCAATCGCCACCGTTAGTGGTCAGGCTAAGGCAGCCGTTCCGACAATGCTTCAAAATATTTAATGACATCAACACCATACCACATTTCGCTTGTGTGGTTGTTAATTTCTTTCTGTATTTTTTCATCCCTCGACATAAACTTATGATATGATGTTCGCCACATAAATGGCACTGCGAAAATGTTTGACTTTTCGTGATACCAACACTTTGAGTAACTATTACCTCTTATTGATTTTCTACCAACTTCGTTAAAGCCATAGTGTTTTAGTGCTTCTGCCCTTGTGCAGTTATTAGGAAGAGAAGCCCGAACCGCTAACATCCGTTTTGCGTCAGGCGGGGTTTGGTGGTTTAATGATGTTTCTGTTTTCATATCAAATTTTGTTGTTAAGTGAAAGTTTTGTGCTTCGATTTCCCGCCCGAACGCAAAGCGGAGTGCCGCGAACGTTATGTGCAAGGCTACTTGACTGCACAAATTGAATCAGAGTGGTTGAAACAATGTGAAATAAATTCAGCATGTTTAAATGCTTCAATTCTATTTCTATCACTCAATTCTTGGTTATCTAATACCAAATAAGGTATTCTT
>JAKQEZ010000203.1 GCA_029558435.1 Bacteroidota bacterium | reverse complement strand
GAAATGTCACAGAAGTTGCATTAAGACTAGATGCTGTATATGTTTCTGTAGTAGATAATGAAGCACTTTCCGATTTCGTATTTCCACTACCATCCAAAGAATATGCAACAATTGTAGCCATTCCAGATTGAATACTTGCTTCAGAGATTTTATATCCTGTTGGGACAGAAACAGTAATATAACCTCCTCCTGTAGAAGAAGAATTTTGATACAGACGAATTTGGTTATTATTAACTATAGGTTCTGCAGTACCCCCGCCTTTAAATGATGCATAACTGACGATTGTGCCAATTTTCCCATCTATCGTGGTAAAACTTGAAATAGTTTCTGTAGCTCCCCACGTCACTCCGCTTCCGGCAAATAAAATAACTGCCAGCAGCCATAGTTTAAAAAGTTTGTTTTGTTTCATAATTCGCTTTTTTAATTGATTTGTTTATTATTTTATTTTTTGTTTTTATTTGTTTTTTCGGGTTTATAGCTTTTTATCGCAAACTTTTGAACGAAACTTTTGAACGAAACTTTTCAACATCGAAGATTTGAAAACGTTTCTTCATTTTACTTCATTTAAGAAACGTTCAAAAGTCTGACGACGTTTTGAAGTTTCAACGACGTTTTGAAGTTATTTCTTAAGGTGGGTTCTAAAAATTCATTTTTCTCCATTTTTGATTTAAAAAAAACGTAGAACCCATTAACGATTTTCTTAAATCAAATCAAAAGTACTAATTTCTTTTGACAATTTGCCTCAAAAAATCAATATTTTTTCAAAATTCCCTATCTATCTATCTATCTATCTATCAATTATATAACTGTTAATAAATTTAATCTCACTACCTGTTCGTATCGAAAAAGGTTGTAGGTAAAATTGATTAAACCTATAATACCTGTTGCTCTCGCAATGCCTATGGATTTGATTTTTAGTCCGTTCATGCTTTGCTCCATAAACCCGAATACGTGTTCTACTCTTGCTCGTGTTTTTGATTTTTCGGTATTGTTTTTCTTTTGCTCGTCGGTTAATGGCTTGTTTCTGTATCCTTTTTCGTGTACTTTATTGACCATTTCATATTTGGCAATGGTTTTTTCTTGATTTTCGCCTGTATAAGCACTGTCTGCATTCAAATCTTGGTTTTTGTCTTTTTCGTCTAATAAATCTTCTAAGGCTTGCGAATCGTGTACCGATGCGTCAGTTACGGTGTATTTATTGATAAATTTGCTTTTGGTGTCAACTTTTGCATGGTTTTTATATCCATAAAATTTTTCTCCGTTTTTATTTGTCCAGCGTGCATCAATGTCTTTATGACGTTTTTTATGGGGTTTGTCGTTCCACAATTCATCGCCTTCTCCATTTTTTATTTTTTCATTCTCCTCACGTGTATTGCGTTGGCGGGGGGATACCGTAAAACTGGCATCAATCATTTGTCCTTCGTTTAAAATCAAGGCTTTTGATTCTAAAAAACTTTTAAATTCATTGAACAAATCTTCTGCAAGACCGGTTTTTGTGAGGTTTTCTCTAAATGCCCAAACCGTTTTTTCGTCTGGAACTATATCGCCTGTTTCCAAACCTAAGAATGTTTTAAAACTTGTTCTGTCTAATATTTGATACTGTACCTGCTTGTCGCCCAGACCGTAATATCGTTGTAGAATCAAGATTTTGAACATCAAAACTACATCGAATGGTTTTGCTCCTGCATTATTCTTTTTGTTTGTGTTGAGCAATTTTGATTCTAATAAACTTCTAAACATTTCAAAATCAATAACTTTGCTAACCATTGCCAATGGATTACCAATTTCTTCCAACTTCTCTGCTGTAAATTGTTGGTCAAATAATGATTTATTGCCTGTCGTTTTGTATTTTTGACTGTTCATTTTTTTATAATTTTATTACACAAAAATACATATAATTATTTGAATATCAAAATTTTAATTTATAGAACTCCCCATCAGTTAAATACAGTTTTTTGTCAATAACTATATTCTTGTTTCTGAATTTACTTTCAGCAAGCGAGCCTTATTGTTCAAATCTTGGATTCGAACAGAAAAATTTCACAAACTGGACGGGATATACCTGGGTTGATAAACAGGATGGAACATATACACCTCCGGTTGCAGGATTTTTAACCAATCGTCATGAAATAATTACTACTCAGGGATATGATGCAACTGTTGGAGGCAATATTCTCAAAATGATTCCTGATGGTTTTACTGCTTCTGCTAAACTTGGATCAACTTATCGTGGAAATGGAGGGCTACATCAAAGCTTGCTATATGACCTTGATGTTTCAAGTGAAAATGCTCTGATAATAATGCATTTTGCAGTAGTTTTACACGATCCTAACAATGCCGACCATCAAACTATT
>JAKQEZ010000201.1 GCA_029558435.1 Bacteroidota bacterium | reverse complement strand
ACATTCCGAGCATGGGCAGATGCTTACTTTCATTACGAAGCAGATACACCGGTGCATCAAACAAATTTTAATAAACGAATTGTAAAAAGCGAAATGTTCAATAATTTTTTGAATGAAAATAAAGGAACAAAATACAGCACCAGATCATTTACCAAAGCTTTAAAAGCATGGTGCCGCTACAACAAATACACTTACAACCCGGATGAACAAACAAACGATAAAGAAAACAACCGAATATTAGAAACCATTGATGGTAAAACCCATGAAATGGTTTACATACAAAATGATAGTGTTGTTATTAATAATGAAATATTTTAAATATGAAAAATAAAACAGCAAAAAAAAATATTATTATCAACCATAATCTATTTGAAAACGTTTGCACCTGCGGCAATGAATACGATAAATGCAATATTGATTTAAAAGATTGTAAAGAGTTTAAAATGCACAAACAATCTGTTACGTTGCGGAAGCGGCATTTGTAAAACAATAGTTCAAATAACAACTAAAAGTTAAATAGTATGACAAAAGATAATTTAACCGAAAATCAGTCCAACGAAGCACCACAACCCCTTTTGCGGGTAGGTGCTGTTATCGGTGGTTTTTCTATCGTCCCACAGGATAAGGAGTTTAAGTTCAAAAAACTTTGTCCTTATTGTAAAGGCGATTTAACCTACACTGCAAACGGATGGGAGCAGGACAATAACGGGCTATGGATGGCAGATAGTTTTGATATGGATTGTTCAACTCAACCTGATATGGAAAATGAGGACGAGTGGAATGATTGGTTTAATAATCATTCTGAAATGCCTTATGTCCACCAGTTGCCTGTTGATGAGCGTGTCAAAGAATTTATTAACTCAAAATATCGGTTTGATGTCGGTTCTTAAAATCACCGATAACATCGGTTTCGGCTTTGCGTTCGGGCGGGTATTCGGACGCACAAACTTTCAATAAACAACAAATTTTAATATGGAAAACGAAATTTCAATTAACCACTGCACCCCCACTGACGCAAATAATGTGTTAGCGGATAGTGCTTCTTTTTGGATGAACGCTGATAAAAGCACCGTTCAAAACTACCTTAAAGAAAATGTAGAAGATATGGACGAATACACCCGAAAGAAGCAAGAGATAATGAAACGGTGCTTTGAACGAGCAGAGCAGCGATTTGAGAAACCAAATGGAGTTAGTAATAATTTTTTTATGTTGACAATGCTTACAATGGCAATACTTGGCTTAATCGCTGCGTGGTTGTCTTTATAGCATTTCCGCTAACGGGATTTCGCTTGCCGAAGGTGGCGATTTCGGAGCAGTAAACTGTCAATATAGTATGAACTTAAATAGAAGCACCAAAACTGATTTAACCACGTTACCGCCACTTGCGGCAAACGTTGTTGCGGCTTTGTGTCAGGCTGCGAAGCGTTGGCATTGAGCGGTCGGGCAGCTTGCACAAAACCGCTGTTGTGTGTCAGTGGGGATTATCAAAACACAAATGTTTGTTTGGAAACGGAACAGAAATTTTTAAAAACAAAAAAAGCGAGG
>JAKQEZ010000192.1 GCA_029558435.1 Bacteroidota bacterium | reverse complement strand
AAGTGGGTAAGAACGTGGTTGAAATAGCATAAACAAAATTTACGGCAATTAATGAAAAACATTCTAATTACTGGTGCTGCGGGATTTATTGGAAAACATCTTTGTGAAAAGTTGTCGGAAAAACACGTGTTGTTTCCATTTGATGCACTTACTACCGAGGCTTCTAGAAAACGAATGATATTTCTACCCAATTTACAAACAGCATCCATCCATTCCGATTTCATCGATAAGCAATCCGTAAAACCAGATATTGTCATTCATTTGGCGGCCGAAACGGGTATTGCTGGGTCGTTGAACAATCCTGCGCTTTATTTTCATCAAAATGTAGAAGGCACTTTTAATGTGTTGGAGCAATGCCGAAAAAACGGTGTGAAATACCTGATTTATGCCAGTAGCTCATCTGTTTATGAGCCCAACGAAAAAATGCCTGAAACAGCTCCTCATGATAAACAACTATCGTTTTATGGCACAAGCAAACGAATGACAGAGGTGATGATAGAAAATTACTGTCGTCAGTTTGGTATGGTAGCCATTGGTTTGCGTTTTTTTACTGTTTATGGTTCGTGGACACGCCCCGATATGGCTGCCTATAAATTTATGACAGCAATTGCTAACGGAAACCCAATTACTTTATATAACGAAGGAAATGTGTATCGAGACTTTACACACGTGAGCGATATTGTTGCTTCCATTGAATTATTGTGCGAAAAAATTGTAACAGAACCAAAGGGTTGGCATCGCGTGTTTAATATTGGCTTTGGAGCTCCTGTTTCGGTTCAAAAATATGCCGAATTGATAGCGAAAAATTTAGAAAAAGAGTTATTGGTTGAATACAAATCTCTTCCATCCAATGAGTTAACTTCCACACATAGCGACACATCACAATTAGAAGCATATATCCACTACAAACCGAAGTGTACTATTGAAAAGGGAATCAAAGAAATGACTGATTGGTTTAAGGAAGAAAGATTTTAATTACATTTGTATATATGAATGGAGCGTTCAATATTTCAGATTTTTCAGAGTACTTATTTTGGGATATAGATGTGTCAAAATTTGATGCAGATAAACATGCTTCGCAATTAATTCAAAAAGTAGTTGAATATGGCCAATTATCTGATTGGAACAATTTACTCCGACTCTATGGAAAAGAAAGAATTAAAGAAACTGTTGTTAACTTAAGGTCACTTTCACCAGTTACGCATTCTTTTTTAGCATTTTATTTTAAAATTCAACCTGAAGATTTCCGATGTTACACACACAAACAGTCCGTCCAGAATTATTGGAACTCTTAAAGAATTTAATGGAAGAACCTCTATTTAATGATTTTAATCTTGTCGGAGGAACTTCATTAGCTTTGCAAATTGGACATAGAAATTCAATTGATATTGATTTATTTGGTAATTCACCTATTTCAGATGAATTTATTACTTTTTTTGATACTTTCGGTAATGTAATCATCAATACAAAATCAAAAAACATCATTCAATTGTCGTGTAATGAAATTAAAGTTGATTTTGTAAATTATACTTACCCATTGTTAGAGCAACCATTGATTATAGAAAATATTCGACTTATTTCTAAAAAAGACATTGCTGCAATGAAGTTGAACGCAATTGTTGGAAGGGGTAGCAAAAAAGATTTTATAGATTTATATTTTCTTTTAGAATATTTTAGCTTGAAAGAAATGTTAACTTTTTATGAGCAAAAATACCGTGATAGTAACTTTTTTGCTGTTTTGAAAAGTTTAAATTATTTTGAAGATGCTGAAGAACAAGCTGAACCAAAAATGTATAAAATGTTTAATTGGGAAGAAGCAAAAAAGAGAATTCAGCATGAATTGACTATGTTACTTTGATGAAAAATAATAAATCAAATCTTAGAAATTTTTTAAAATACCTTGCAAATTAGGAATCTGATTCCTAAATTTCATAAAATACAAAAAAGTGAGTAAAAATAGCTTCATATTCGTTGTTTGTGGTGCAAAAGAACACATTGATACACTTCATTTCTCGTTGAAATACCTTCAAAAGTATTCTAAAAATGAAATTTGGGTGTTGACAGATTCTTCACGCAATGAAACTCCGGTGCTTCACGACAAAATTGTTGATGTTCAAACACCCCAAGAATACAACCATCACCAAGCAAGTATTTTTCTAAAAACTGGAATCTTCAACTATTTCCCCAAAGGAAATCGCTATTGTTACTTGGATACAGATATTATTGCTTGCTCAGAAGAAGTAGATGCAATTTTTGACCAATACCAAGCACCTATTACTTTTGCTCCCGATCATTGCACTATGGAGCAATTTTCGGCTTATGCAGTGAATTGCGATTGCATTAAAACATATAACCACTATACCGACTTGTTGGAAAACCATTTGGTGAAAATAGACCCTTTAAGAACTTCTACACAACCTATGATTGTTGAAAACAGAAAAAAATTGGTGGCTTATTACCAAAAACATACTTCCGTATTTCAAAAAATCCAACTGGGATTGCGTTTTTTATTGTCATTCAAACAATTTAAAATCTCAGACGGACTCTATTTTGATAAAAAAGAACGCGTTTGGAAGGATGCAAATGCACAGGTATTTATGAACCATTTTCGTTGGCCTTCGGTTAGCAAAAAAGTGGGTTTGAAATGGAATTATATAAAAGGTTATCCCATTTTACCTGACGGCCGTTCTTTGTGGCAACTATCGTGTACGCATTTACCGCAATACATACACGAAAAATTCAATACTACAGTGCAAAACAATCGTTTCCAACATTGGAATGGCGGCGTTTTTTTGTTTGACGACCAATCGCACGATTTTTTGAACACTTGGTTTGAAAAAACAATGGAAATTTTCAAAGACCCCAAATGGAAAACACGCGACCAAGGAACGCTCATTGCCACTATTTGGAAAAAAGGATTGCAGCATCATCCAATGTTGAGTAAAAAATGGAATTTAATTGCAGATTTCCACAACCCGCATTTAAAATGGGTAAACAATGAAATTCAATTAGCAGAAAATGAACGCTATCAACCTGCTTTTGTACATGTTTATCATCATTTTGGCGATGAACATTGGAACTTTTGGAATGAGTTGATTGAAAAAGTCAATCGTTGATTTATTGTTAATTTTTTCTATTTTTAACTCAATGAAAACAGCTCTATGCACCATATCCACCCAAAGTCATTTGTTCAAAAGCTTTGCTTTGTTGGATGCAGTGGCGCAATATAGCACAACCGATTTGTGTTGTTTGGTAACCGATGCCAATCACCATCAACTCAAAGATGGTGTTGTTTTTCATCATTTGAACGACTTAACATCCAATTTAGCGCAAACCATTCAGCAAAAATATACCAACGACAAATTGCGCTGGTCGCTTAAACCTGTTTACGTGCAATATTTGCTAGAACAAGGGTATGACCGTGTTATTTATGTGGATAATGACATTTTTTTCTTCGATTCGCCCGATTTTTTATTTGAAAAATTAAAAACGTCTGATTTTTTGTTAACTCCTCATTTCTATCCTGCCAATCCACAAAAAGAACAAAATTGGTTGGAAGCAAATTTCCGTGTAGGCTTGTACAACGCTGGTTTTTTTGGTGCAACTAAAAATGCCATTACTATTTTGGAATGGTGGGCAAAATGTTGTGTTTACGAAGTTACAAAAGCCTATTGGCGAGGTTTGTTTGACGATCAAAAATACTTGGATTTAATTCCCATTCAATTTGATAACGTTGAAATTGTCAAGCACAGAGGTTGTAATTTTGCAGGTTGGAACTGCGATAACGGAACTTTAGAATTGAAAAACAATCACTTGCACATCAACGGCGATTCGCTTGTATTCATTCATTTTGCAGCGCTTTCCATGCAACGATTTTCTAAAAATGACTCGATAGTTTTTACCTACTATCAAAAATATGTTGAAAAACTTCAACACTACTATCCCCGTTTTGAAAACAGTGCGCCCAAAATTACTTTTTTAACAGTGTCCAACTATTGGTATTACCTAAAATGGCAATTTGTTCGATTATTCACTAAAAATTAAGGTTTTCGTAGCCGATATTTACTATATTCGTAACTTTACTCGCTACCATGAATAAAAATAAAATTGCTATTGTACTCGGAGCAGGTGGATTTATTGGAAATCATTTAGTAAATCGTCTCAAAAAAGAAGGCTACTACGTTAAAGGAGTTGACATAAAACACCCTGAATTTTCACCATCCAATGCCGATGAGTTTATTATTGGCGATTTAAGAGATTTAAACGTTGTTCATGCAGTTATTTCTGTTGAATGTGATGAAGTGTATCAATTGGCGGGCGAAGTCGGGGGTGCAGGTTATTTGTTTACAGGCGAGCACGATGCAGAAGTGATGCACAATTCTGCTCAAATCAATCTCAATGTGGCACAAGTTGCCTATGAAAAAAAAGTAAAAGCCTTGTTTTATTCCTCATCGGCGTGTATCTATCCAGAAGAAAATCAATTGCAACCCGATTCACCAAATTGCGAGGAAAGTTCGGCCTATCCTGCCAACCCCGATAGCGAATATGGGTGGGAAAAATTATTTAGTGAACGCCTTTATTTGTCCTACAAAAGAAATTATGTGTTAAACGTAAAAATTGCTCGTTTTCATAATATTTATGGTCCTGAATCAACGTGGAATGGTGGACGTGAAAAAGCACCTGCTGCCATTTGCAGAAAAGTGGCACAAGCAAAACAAAATGAAGCTATTGAAATTTGGGGTGATGGCTTGCAAACACGTAGTTTTTTATATATTGACGACTGTTTGGATGCTGTTTTAAAATTGATGCGCTCCAATTTTACTGGTCCCTACAACATTGGCTCCGAAGAAATGATTTCCATGCTCGATTTTACTAAATTGGTATTGAAAATCAGTAATAAAAACAATACCATTCAAACCATTGATGGTCCGCAAGGAGTGCGCGGAAGATGTTCACACAACGCACTCATTTCTAGAGATATTCAATGGCAACCAAACTACAATTTACAACAAGGGATTTCAAAATTATATGCTTGGATTGATAGCCAAGTTAAGAACTTGTAAAACTACTTTATGGGAAAAAAAGACACTAAAAAGACAATGGCGAATACAGTAAGTGTTCAACCTCAAAATCCACTCAAAAAATACTATGTAATTTTTGGTTTATTAGCATTCTTTCTGTTTGCCAACACGCTTGGAAATGGCTATAACATGGACGATTCCATGGTTACCAATAACCATAAATTAACCTCCAAAGGATTGAGTGCCATTGGTGAAATCTTCACCTCACCCTATTATAGCGATGATGCCGGTTATGCTTATGGTTACCGACCAATGGTGCATTTGTCATTTGCATTAGAGCAGGAACTTTTTGGACAAAAACCAGGAGCCGGACATTTCATTAATGTGTTGTTGTTTGTGATTTCGGTTATTTTGTTTTTTAAATTATTGGTGAAATGGGTGGGTGAAAAAAACATTCTTTTTGCTGCCGTTGCAACGCTTTTATTTACAGTTCATCCCATTCACACAGAGGTAGTTGCAAGTTTAAAAAACAGAGACGAGTTACTGGCGTTTTTATTTGTCATTTGGGCAGGTGTATGTGCCTTTAAATATTTGGAAAAAGAAAAAATTAGCTCACTCATAGCAGTATTCTTGCTGTTTTCTTTGGCGATGCTTTCTAAAAAAAGCGTTTATCCGATGGCTATAATTTTACCCGTTTCAATGGTATTGTTGCACACGGTTCCGCTTAAAAAAAATAGCGCAATTGCACTTGCAATGGTGTTGCCAGCAGCTATTATAGGTTCGGATTTACTGGTGGAGCGTATGTTTATTATGTTTGCCTTGGCACTTGCTGCAATTGGAAGTGCAACTTATGTAAAATACCAATTCTTAACTCCTAACAACAGCGATACAACCAAAAAGCAAGCGTGGATACTTCCTGTCATTTTGCTTTTTATTGTAGTGATGGCTTCGTTTTATTTTTCGTCCCTGTATCTCAGTGTTTTAGCAATACCACTTTTTGTATGGTTGCTGTATCTTCATTTCAATACCGGTTTGCTTTCCATTATTTTGTATTCTACAGCACTTTTTTTCTTATTCAATAGAACAGCTTTCATAGCTTTGCCCATCATGTTAGCTTTAGGGTATGGGGTCTATTTATGGAAAAATAAACAATCCTATGCGTATTGGTTAATTGGAGCTTTGGTATTAATAATTGCAATGCAATTTCTTCAATTCAATCCGTTGTTTTTATTGAATTTCTTGGCGGTAGTGGTATTTATTGGGTTGTTAATTTCCAACATTTTGTATGGAATAGGCTATCTCTTGTTGGTGGTAGCAGGATATTTTTATTTCGATTCGCTTTTCAATCCGTTTTTAATTTCGCTCATCAGTATTCTCATTCTTTGGTTCATATATCAAAAAACGACTTCCAAAAATTGGATTGTTTTAATTCCAGTTGTGTTTTTTAGTATTATTTTTAGTCAAAATGCTTACCAGCAATTTCTTTTTGACAGCTCCAATCAACCGATTGCTCAAACAGTTCAATTAAGCAACGATAACCGCCCAACATCGGATAAAAAAACAATTAAAGAAGGTCGAGAGTTGTTGTATGTTGAAAATACATTGGTTGCCCCTCATTCAAAATCAGAAACCATTGCAACAGGGTTGGCAGTTTTGGGTGAGTATGCCTACTTGCATTTTGTACCTGTTAATTTATCGTTTTACTACGGTTTTGCAAAAATTAAAACAGAAAATTTTGGGAATGTTGCAGTTTGGCTTTCATTGCTTTTTCATTTGTTGCTTATTGGTGTTTCAATTTGGCAAATAAAAAAGCGACCTCTTATCTCAATTGGAATAATGTGGTATTTGCTGAGCATACTTTTGTTTAGCAATTGGGTAGAGTTGGTTGCTGGAATGGTGGGTGAGCGTTTGGCATTTACAGCATCCGCTGGATTTTGTATAGCAATCACAGCAGTTATTTTTTGGATAAGTCCTCAATTCTCTATTAAAAAACCTGGAGTTGTAGGTGCTGTTTTTGGGTTGGTTTGTATTTTATTTGCCGGTAGAACTATTGCCAGAAATGCAGATTGGAAAGACGAAATGACTTTAATGAGTCACGATATTAAACACTTAGGGAATGCTGCTCAGGTGAATAATTTATATGCAATGACCTTGATGCGCAATTCGTTTCAAAACAGTAGTTTAACAGCTCAACAAAAATTAGAGATGCAAAAAGAAGCCATTGGTTATTTTGATACAACCACCGAATTGTGGCCAGAATTTTACAATGCGTACATCGACAAGGCACGTGCAACCATGGTAACTGGCGATTTTGACAAAGGAATTGCAGCACTTCACAAAGCAATTGAAATTCAACCCGACAATGAATTGAGTTATTATTTGCTCTTGGATGTCTGCGAAAAAAAGGCAGATTGGAATGCTTATTTAAAAAGTGCCCAGCAATTTTTTGAGTTAGTACAAAATGAAAATACGTATGGCTATGTGGCTCGTGGTTATTTTATGCTCAAAGACTATACAAAAAGTAAAGAATTATTGTTAGAAGGCTTGCAAAAATTCCCAACTAGCGAAATGTTAAAAGGTAATTTAAAAGTTTTGGAGGGGAGGTAGTGCTGTTTTAGACGAATTTTATCTGTTAAAATCCAATTGATTAACACTGAATATTCATTTAAAACGCACATTTGATAAAATTTTTAACTAATATCTTCATTTTGACTTATTATTCCTCATTTTCTTAATACATTTGTTTTAGTTATTTTAATATACTATTAAATACACACTATATAATTTATTATTACTAATATGATACAAAAAAGATGTACCCCAAAATATGGGATTTTAAGTTCTACATTACTATTTTTCATGATTTTCTTAGTGAATGTTTCATTTTCTCAGTCACGTGAAAAATATGCTATTTATGTACCAGCAGAATATATTTCAAAATATTTTTTAGAACAAGCTACTTTTGATTTACCAAACAATGGACGCTATATTAAAGAATATGGTTTTGATTTGTATTTTGAATACCCACAATCAATAGAAAACATTAAACAAAAATTTGAATTAAATTCTATACCAATCATTAACATCGTTAAAATTGGTAAAGAAAATTTTGGTTTTTATGAAAAAGCTGGTGGTGTTGATTGTGAGGCTTCTGAATTATTGTGTTCAAATACCTCACAAACAGCAAATAGTTCAGGTGCAGGAACGCAAGAGTTAAATGGATCTAACCGAGGTTGTATGAGCACAGAACATCAATCTTCTTGGTATTATATCAATGTGCAAAATGGTGGAGATTTAACTTTGACAATTGCACCTCAAAATGTTACAGATGATTATGACTTTGCAATTTGGGGACCATTTACCTCAGCAACTGCAAATGCTAATTGCCCTCCTATTAACACTCCTTTTCGTTGCAGTTGGTCTGCTGTCGATGGCAACACTGGATTATCTCATATTTTACCATATAGCGCAACAAATGATTCAGAAGGCGCTTCAGGTGATGGCTGGGTTAATGATATGAATGTTTCTTCTAATGACGTTTATATTTTATTAGTGGATAATTTCTCTAATTCAGGTCAGCCTTATGATTTATCATTTGGTGGTACGGCAGTATTAGGCTGTACGCCTGTTGTACTGTCTGTTGATTTAATTTCTTTCACAGG
>JAKQEZ010000187.1 GCA_029558435.1 Bacteroidota bacterium | reverse complement strand
TGAGGAATTAGAAATTAACGTAACCCCGAAGCAAGAAGAAGATGAGTAAGTGAAAAACAAAACCAAAATGGGAATATATTTAAACGGAATACATATCAGCAGAAAACTATCTACGGAGAAAGGCAATTACGCACAACGGTTTGTGTATGAGCAGTGGCACTTATACACTCTTTCAAATTAGCTAAAACGCTTATGTGCCATTGCTTATACACGGTGTTATGTGCCGTTTTTATTTACGAATTTAATTTAGAATTATGATATTATCAAGAATTGGAAATAAAACTCAAATTGCAACGGATATACAAAAGTATTTTCCAGAGCATAGAAATTATGTAGAAATGTTTTTTGGAGCTGGTGGAATGTTTTTTAATAAACCTATTGCATTACACAATGTATGCAATGATTTGGATAATGATGTTTATAATTTGTTTGAAGTGGTTAGAAACGATAAAGACAAGTTAGTTGAAACGTTAATAAAAACGCCAATACACCAAAGCATTTTTAAGGACTGGTATAAGAAAACCGAACAAGACCCTATTTGGAAAGCAGTAAGATTTTTAGTTTTATCAAACTTTTCTTTGCTTGGTAAGTCTGATACTTTATCTTTTTCACAAAGCCATACAAAAAAAGTGTTACTCGAAAAGATTGATGAAACATTTATACAGATACAAAATGTTAGGTTTATGAATTGTGATTTTAGAAAAGTTATTCCACAACTTGCATTTAGAAGCAATAGACCAAACGAAAGGTTGTTTACATTTATTTATGCAGACCCACCATATTTAGGAACAACAAGCAACTATGATTTGCCTAAATGGACTGATAACGATGCAAAAGACCTTATTGATATTTGTAAAAACACAGACCTTAAAATGGCAATAAGCGAGTTTGATAATCCTAAAATATTGGAGATGGCAAAAGGTTTGAATGTTTATCAAATTGGTGAACGTAAAAATCTTAAAAATAGAAGAAGTGAAATATTAATAACGAACTATGAAATCAACGCTGTTTCACTCTTTTAAAATGGCACATAACAGTTCCGCAGCTTGGCGAGGTGCGGGTCTTTTACCCGAAACGCCACAAACGAAGTACAAATTTTAAATTAACACGAATATGTCAAACGAAGCAAACAACCCCGCATCTTGCCAAACTGCTGTTAGCGGATGCCGTTCTTTCAGGATTGGTGATATAGTTTATCATCGTTCTGTTTACGAACACAAAGAACCATTAAAAGTGGTTGGAATTACAGAGGATAAATTGCTTTTAGAAGGTGATTACTCTGGAGGCACTCACAATGTAGTACAGCGTGATTGGTTGCCAATTAAAGGCACATCAAGAATATACAACCACGCTTTTAAATTAAAGGCTCGTAAAGATGCCATTGATATTGAAACACTGGCAATTCCTTGTGCTGGAAGTCAAGACAATACTTATAAAGCAATGATGGATATGGTTCACGCTGTAATGTTGCTAACTAACGATGTTTCACTTAATCCTGAATTTTGAGCGGTGTCTTTACGGTTTCCGCTAACTCATAAATAGACGCAATTCATATTTTAAATATATTTGCATAAATTAAAAACAAAACAATGGAACAAAAATTTGCACCTTTTAAGCGGCAGATGCTGCGAAGCCTCACCGAAAGCTACAACACAGGGGTGGAAG
>JAKQEZ010000183.1 GCA_029558435.1 Bacteroidota bacterium | reverse complement strand
TTTCAAAACAAACAACATTATGGACTTTATATACCAAGACCCTTATCCTATTTTAAAAGACGATACACAATACAAAAAATTAACTTCCGATTACGTAAAAGTTGAGCAATTAGGCGATAGAGAAATTTTAGTAGTGGATCCAAAAGGATTAGAATTATTAGCCGAAGAAGCCATGTTTGACGTGTCATTTATGTTGCGCACCAAACATTTACAAAGCTTGCAAAACATCATTGATGATCCAGAAGCAACCGATAACGACAGATTTGTAGCTTATAATTTATTGCAAAATGCTGCAGTTGCCGTTGAAGGTCAATTGCCTTCTTGTCAAGATACTGGAACGGCGATTGTAATGGCAAAAAAAGGGGAAAATGTGTTCACTGGAGCTGATGATGCGGAATGTTTATCTAGAGGAATTTTCAATACCTACCAAAAGAAAAACTTACGTTATTCGCAAATTGTGCCTATTTCAATGTTTGAAGAAAAGAATTCAGGTTCCAATCTTCCAGCGCAAATTGATATTTATGCTAAAAAAGGAACATCGTATGAATTTTTGTTTTTAGCAAAAGGCGGTGGCTCGGCAAACAAAACATTTTTATACCAACAAACCAAATCTTTACTGAACGAAAAATCAATGACCGAATTTGTAAAAACGAAAATCAAAGATTTAGGAACATCGGCATGTCCTCCGTATCATTTGGCTTTGGTTATTGGTGGAACTTCTGCGGAAGCAAATTTAGCGGCTGTTAAAAAAGCATCGGCAGGTTATTATGACAATCTTCCAACTTCTGGAAACATGGCTGGTCAAGCGTTTCGCGATTTGGAATGGGAAGAAAAAGTAAAACAAATTTGCCATGAAAGTGGGATTGGAGCGCAATTTGGTGGAAAATATTTTGTGCATGATGTTCGTGTGATTCGTTTGCCTCGACATGCGGCTTCTTGTCCGGTTGGATTAGGCGTTTCTTGTTCGGCAGATAGAAATATCAAAGGAAAAATTACGAAAGATGGCATTTTCTTGGAGCAATTGGAAACCAATCCAAAACAGTTTTTACCAGAAGTAGCACCGCATTTAGAACCAGCTATTGAAATTGATTTGAACCGTCCAATGGCTGAAATTTTAGCAGAATTAACGAAATATCCAATCAAAACACGTTTGAAACTAAATGGAACCGTGATTGTAGCTCGTGATATTGCTCATGCCAAAATCAAAGAATTGTTAGATGCTGGAAAACCAATGCCAGAATATTTTAAAAATCACCCAATTTATTACGCAGGTCCTGCTAAAACTCCAGAAGGAATGC
>JAKQEZ010000177.1 GCA_029558435.1 Bacteroidota bacterium | reverse complement strand
ATTATTACATCCTTTTGGAACTCCATCAGCAGTTCCAGTGGAACAATTTGTACATGCCATAAATTTAATATATGTTGATTGCCCGACAAACGGACTACGTTTCTAAAATGTTTTTGTGTGTAAAGATATTATTTTTTTGCTAAAGGTTTGTGCTTTGGAATGTAAACTTCAACAAAAACAAAAACCTATTTCATTTAAAAACGAAATAGGTTGGTTTATAGTATTGTAAAACAAAAAATTAGGTTTCTTTTACTGTTATAATATGTACTGGACAAGCTTTTGCGGCTAGTTCACAATTTTCAACAATCGTATGGTTGGGTGATTTTAAGGTATGGAATCCTTTTGAATCAACCGATTTAATTAATACTGATTTTCCGTCTTTTTTGGACATTTGAAATTGTGCTGGCGCCATTTCTACACAATAATTGCAACCAATACATTTGTCTCTTTGAAGTGTAACAACAACCATTAGTTTTCAACAATTTTATACATTTTGTCCGATAAACGAATGCGGAACGGCACTTTCAAAGTACAACTATCACCTTTGGTTGCTTTTTCCGAAACCGCGTCATTAACGTATAATTCTTCCAAAACCAATTCTTGCGCTCCAGTTGACGGACCCGTAATTAAAATTTTATCGCCTTTTTTAATGTCGTAAGCCTCAATTTTGAATTCAGCTATGCTTGATTTTGGAAAATAATGCATTCCTTTCCCAACATATACTTTTTTCTGAGTTGCATTAGAACCAGGATTGTCTGACCATTCGCCTAATTTTTGTCCCAAATAATAACCGCTCCAAAAACCACGATTATAAACGGTTGCCAACGCTTCCATCCAAGTGTTGATTTTATCTTTGGTAAACGTTCCTTCGTAATACGAATCGATAGCTTCACGATAAGTTTTTGTGACCGTTGCTACATAATCTGCTGCTCTTCCGCGACCTTCAATTTTTAATACTTTGATACCTGAGTCGATTACTTGGTCAAGAAAATCTAACGTACATAAATCTTTTGGCGACATCATGTATTCGTTATCCAATTCGATTTCAAAACCTGATTCTTGGTCGATTACCGTATATTTTTTACGGCAATTTTGCTTGCAAGCACCACGATTGGCAGAGGAATTATGCGAATGTAAACTCAAATAACATTTTCCAGAAACCGCCATACACAAAGCGCCGT
>JAKQEZ010000746.1 GCA_029558435.1 Bacteroidota bacterium | reverse complement strand
ACTTTTCCGGCAGCGGTAATTTGTCCGTTTAAAAATCTTCCAAAATGGTAAGAACCTTCAATTACAGCACGGTATCCAGAGATGTTTGCCATTGAAGAACGGACGTCCATTTTTTGAGCTCTTGAAATACGAGGAATCGCATCCATTGCCACGGCATTAACTTTTTTATCTGCTAATTTTTGGATGAGTTCCTTGTTTTGGTCGGGCCATAAATAGCTCAATAATACCAATCCTTCACGCATCATGTCCACTTCCTCCAATGAAGGTTCGTGTACTTTTAATACAATGTCAGAATTGTTGTAAATTTCAGCAGCAGTGCCTACAATGGTGGCACCAGCCTCTTCAAATTCTTTGTCAGAAAAATTTGCTTTAGCGCCTGCATTTTTTTGGATGAATACATTGAAACCTTGCTTTTGAAGGCGCTTTACTGTTTTTGGAGTTGCGGCTACTCTTAACTCGTCGTTTGCTATTTCCGCAGGAATTCCAACTTTCATATTTTCTAGTTTTATAAGATTCAAACTAACAAATAAAGTAAAAAACGATGGCTTTACTTTACTTTTCAATTTTAAAAGTTGCAAAAATACATTTTTTTAGGTTTTTTCAAAATTTATTCCTGTTAAGTTTTAGACAAAATTGTCTGAATTTATCGTTATCCTATCAAGATAAAGTACTTTATTTTGGTTTTAACCGCAATGGGCGCAAAGTAGGCGCAATGGACGCAGAGGGGAATAAATTAATTTGAAATCATCCAACGAACCCCGTCAGACCGAGTGTGCAGTGAAACGAAGCGTATTGAGGGATGCAGGAGTGATAATAAACTAACTAAAAGTTGAAAAGTATTAAAACAAAAAAAGGCAATCAATTGACTGCCTTCTTAGTAGCGGGGACACGACTCGAACGTGCGACCTTTGGGTTATGAGCCCAACGAGCTACCAACTGCTCCACCCCGCGATATATCTTTAAAAAATTATTTGCTTTTTGAAAAACCCTCGTTTGAGTTTGCGAGTGCAAATATAGCTACTTTATTTGATTCTGCAATGATTTTTGCAAAAAAGATTAAATTTATTTGATTTGAAGAGAATAAAAATGTAATTTAGTTGTTCTTTGTATAACAAAAATTTCAACATTAAAACAGTCAACCCTATGTCGAATAAATTGCAAATCAAATCGTTTGAAGAATATCAAGCTAAGTATAAACTCAGTATAGAAAATCCTGAAAAATTTTGGGGCGAAGTGGCCGAAGAATTTCAATGGATGAAAAAATGGGACAAAGTTTTAGAATGGGACTTTGAAAATCCAAAAGTGGAATGGTTCAAAGGTGCGCAATTAAATATTACCGAAAATGCGCTCGACAGGCATTTGGAAACGCGTGGAAATAAGCTAGCGTTGATTTGGGAACCCAATGATCCGAAAGAACGATTTGTACGTTATACCTATAAAGAACTGTACGAAAAAGTTTGTCAGTTGGCAAATACTTTGAAAAGCCACGGTATTCAAAAAGGCGATCGTGTGTGCATTTATTTACCAATGATTCCAGAATTGGCAATTGCATTGTTAGCGTGTGCTAGAATTGGTGCAATTCACTCAGTGATTTTTGCTGGTTTTTCATCTTCGGCAATTGCTGATAGAGTAAACGATGCGCAAGCAAAAATGATTCTTACAGCTGATGGCTTGCATCGTGGTGCAAAACAAATTCCATTGAAAAGAGTGGTGGATGAGGCCTTGGAAAATTGTCCGTCTGTTGAAAAGGTATTGGTTTACAATTGCTTGAATTGGTTGCCAAACATGAAAGAAGGACGTGATTACCGCTGGGAAGATGAAGTTTATCAACAACCAAAAACATGTGCTCCAGAACCAATGGATGCTGAAGATCCGCTTTTTATATTGTACACGTCAGGTTCAACCGGTAAACCAAAAGGTGTGGTACATACTTGTGCTGGTTATATGGTGGGAACAGCTTATTCATTTTTAAATGTTTATCAAGGAAATGAGTCGGATATTTATTGGTGCACAGCTGATATTGGTTGGATAACGGGACATTCTTACATTGTTTACGCGCCTTTGGTTTCGGGAGCAACAACGGTTATGTTTGAAGGGATTCCAACGTATCCAGATCCAGGAAGATTTTGGCAAATAATAGATAAATATGGGGTTAATCAATTTTTAACGGCTCCAACAGCAATTCGTTCATTAATGGCACATGGCGATAATCATGTGTTGGCATACAGCCTTGATTCTTTAAAAGTTATCGGTTCTGTTGGTGAACCAATCAATGATGAAGCGTGGAAATGGTATCATTTGCATGTGGGTAAAGAAATTTGCCCAGTAGTTGATAATTGGTGGCAAACAGAAACAGGCTCCATTATGATTTCTGGATTGGGTGATTTTTCACCATTAAAACCAACGTATGCGGGCTATCCATTGCCAGGAGTGCTACCTGTTTTATTGGACCAAGAAGGAAACGAAATTCAAGAAGCGGATGTGGAAGGGTATTTATGCATGAAAGCACCTTGGCCGGCAATGTTTAGAACAACATGGGGCGACCATGAACGTTATAAAAACACCTATTTTTCCAACTACAAAGGCTATTATTTTTCGGGAGATGGTGCTAAACGCGATAAAAACGGAATGTATAGAATTATAGGTAGAGTAGATGATGTGATCAACGTATCGGGACATCGTTTTGGAACTGCCGAAATTGAAAATGCTATCAATACCAACGATAACATTGTAGAATCTGCTGTTGTTGGCTATCCACATCCAGTAAAAGGACAGTCTGTTTATGCGTTTGTTATTTGCGAAAATGAGGTGGAAGATGAAATTTTGATGCGCGGTTCCATCATTGAATCGGTGACCAAAGAAATTGGTAGAATTGCCATTCCAGAAAAAATTCAATTTGTGAGTGGATTACCCAAAACACGTTCAGGAAAAATTATGCGCCGCATCTTACGAAAAATTGCCGAAGACGATATTGCAACAATTGGTGATACATCAACTTTACTCGACCCACAAATTGTGGATGAATTGATTGCTGGTAAACTTTAATTGTTGGTTGAATTGGCTAATTTACTGTGTTTTGCACCGTATAGGAAGTAAATTACTAATCCGATAACAAGCCAAACAACAAATCCGAGCCAGTTTTTGAGCTCTATTTGAGACATCATGTAAAGGCAACTCAGCAAGCCTAATACAGGAATGAGTGAATAGTTTTTCTTAAACCCTTTGTAGTTAAGATAAACAACAACGGCAAAGAAAATCCACATAGGAATGTTGTGTGCAAAAACAGCAAGCGCGCTTTGTTGGCTATCAGTTGCTGGGGTAGATAAAATGAATTGCATAAAATTTTCGGTATTGTAATAATAAGCAATCACAATTCCAGCAATAGTGCCAATAGGCAAAATCCATTTTGAATTGACATAAGGAGTTTTGAATTTTCGTTCTACTCCCATTTCTTCCAAACGCAACACACCTGCGCACACCAAAACAAAGGCAAACAAGGTGCCGATACTGCATAAATCGGTTACTGTTTCCATGTTTAAAAATAAGGCGCCACCACCAACTATCAAACCCGTAACAATGGTTGAAAAAGAAGGTGTGTTGTATTTCGGGTGGATTTTTGCAAATCGTTTTGGTAATAAACCATCTCTACTCATGCTCATCCAAATGCGTGGTTGTCCAATTTGAAAAACCAGTAATACACTAGCCATTGCAATAACGGCGCTAACAGCAATAATTCCCGACAGCCATTTTAAATCCAATTTTTTGAAAACAAACGCCAAAGGGTCGTTTACTGCTAGTTCTTTATAGCTAACCATTCCAGTTAAAACGAGCGCAATGAGGATGTATAAAACCGTACAAATAATGATAGCCCACATCATTCCTCGAGGTAAATCACGTTGTGGATTTTTACATTCTTCGGCAGTAGTGCTAATAGCGTCAAAGCCAATATAGGCAAAGAATACAGCAGAAACACCTTTTAATACACCACCAATTCCGTTAGGTGCAAATGGACTCCAATTGTCAACATCTACATAAAATGCTCCAACAGCAATCACCAACAACACAACCGCAATTTTGATGATAACCATCGCATTGGCAGCATTTCTAGATTCTTTAATACCTTTATATACCAACCAAGTGATTAGAAAGGTGATGAACAAAGCTGGGAAATCGGCAATTATTCGCAATCCAAAAAGGGAAGGAGCGTTCACCCACGCTTGATATGCCTCATTTTGAGCAAATGTTAAGCTATCCATAGTAACACCAGAAGCTAACAATCCTTGAACTTCTACAAAACCTTTGCTGGCTGTGAAGTAATCAACGCAAGTCCAAGCTGGAAAATGAATTCCCATACTGGCCAGTAGTTCTGTGAAATAGCCACTCCACCCAATTGCCACGGTGATGTTTCCAATGGCATATTCCATAATCAAAGCCCAGCCTATCACCCAAGCAAACAACTCACCAAATGCAACATAACTGTAGGTGTAGGCGCTCCCAGAAACAGGAACAACACTAGCAAACTCAGCATACGCAAAAGCGGCAAACCCACAAGCAATAGAAGTGAAAATGAACAAAAAAGCAACTGCAGGACCACCGTCTGCACTTGCTTGTCCAATGGTGGTAAAAATTCCCGCACCAATTATCGCTGCAATCCCTAAAGATGTAAGGTCTCTAACGCCCAAATGTTTGGCAAGAGAGTTCTGATGAGCATCTTCGAGTGAACATTGATTGATGCTTGCAATGCTTTTTTTTCTGAAATATGTATTTATGTTCATATTGATTTTTCGGTCTTATTCAATCATTTTGTATGGATTAAAAATGATTGTGTTAGTTTGCTTGTGACCCGAAAAATACAAATTTTCAGTAAATCAGTTTCTGCTAATGAAAAAATAAATAATCTTTTTAAGTTTCATATACAAGAATATCCCAATTAGAATATTCTTTTTTTCCTTGATTTGGCAATGTTCCCAAATTATGAAATCCAATTTCATCGCATAACTTTAAACTAGCTTTATTTTCTGAAAGAACTAAGCCAAATACATGCTTTATTCTACTTTTGTTTTTACAGTATTCAAGAGCATGGGTTAATAAAATTTTTCCAACACCCTCTTTTTGATAGTTGTGTTTAACATAGGTGCTAGATTGTGCAAATATTGATTTCACTGCATAATTTGGTGTATTATGAAAAGGGGTGATGGATTGCCAACCAATAATAGTATTCTCATTATTGACACATACCCAAAATTTGAAGTCATTATTTTGATTTAATATTTGACTTTTAAAATCAAAATTAACTTGATTTAAATTAAATTCTGTATCAGTAGTTTGTTTTTTTACACCTTCAGTCCATATTTCTACAATATCATTTAGATCATCTTCAGTTGCTTGTCTAATGATCCAATTATTATATTTGTATTCTTTTTGCATACTACCAGTTATAATAGTTTTTGTTCATTAACACAGCTTCCCCAACTACTTTTAATTCATTGTTTTCTGAATCATAAATTTCATTTAAATAACAAACACGATTTTTCTCAGGGTAGATTTCTTTTATCGTAAATAAAGCTTTGTATTTTATATCAGTGAATAAAGGTTTTAAATACTTAGCTTCTTGACTTATTAAAATATGTCCATCAGGGTATAATAGTGTTCCATATACTTTTGAGAAGACACTGATACTAAAATATCCATGAACTATGCATTTACCAAACATTGATGCATCTCCATATTTCTCATCAATATGAATAGGATTTGTATCACCTGATAACTCTGCGTATTTTTTAATTTGTTCTTCAGAAAATGTAAAATAATGTTCAAAAACATTGCCTATTTTAGGTTTTTCCATAGTGGTTTTTAAATGCAAATTTAATAAATATTTCACTTCGGTCTTGTCCTGAAATAGCGATACACAATTTTTTATCGTTATGGGGACTGTAGGAAATATAAATCATTGGATGCCACGTTGATTTATGACTCCTTTTTCTAGCGTCAGTCAGTGGCCTATATATAGACAGTTACTTCACGTTGTTCTGTAATATCGATTCGCTTAGTTCGCTACGTTGCGAAACGTATAATCTTATATGTTTTAACCAGTGGTTTTTGTCACACTGTTATTTATCCTGCTTAGTTATTGGAAGATAAGTCCCTGTAAACTTAAGTGTAATTCTGTTGCCGTCAGATAAGTAAAAACCCATCAATTTTGACATTTTTCCTTGTCTACCTTGATGCCAAAAACAAATGGTAAACGAATAAAATTTATTTGGAATCAGCGGTTCTCGAGGGTATTCACAAATAAAATGTGGGTCGCCAGTCCAAGCTCTTGTAATAATAATGGGTTCTGTTCCAATATATTTAAAATATTTCACCAAACGATTATTTTCATTTGTCGGAACTATTTTTCCAAGATTGTTATCAATTGAGTCAAAAGCAAAGTTAAAAATAGTGTCCTTAAAAATCATATTTAAGGTGTCTATTGAGTGTCTTGATGTCTTTGCACCTTGTCCGTATATAACAACTGTTGTGAAAAGAAATGTCATTAATAAAAGTATTCTTATTTTGGTCATTGTCTGTTCAATTTAAAATAAGGATTGGACGTCCTACCTTAACTGCTAACGTCAGTCTGTATAAACCACGAAGTAACAGCGCAGCTAAACTTCCTTTCTTAGTTAATTTCTTTCACTAATTTACGTATTTATTTCATTTTAAGCAACTTTAAAGAATCTATTTTCAGGTTAGAAATCTCTAAATTTTATTGAAACTCCATAGTTGGATGGTTTCACTTCATTTTAAATGGACTTCTGCTTTTTGTTAAATAGGTTATTTAGTTTACAAATAAGCAATGTATAGCATGTAAATTAAAATTTGCACAAAAAAGATGGCTGAGGTTGATAGAAATGCTTTGCCACTTATTTTCCAAAGAGATTGAAGTTTTATTTTTAACCCTATGGCTGCCATTCCTATGTTTAATAAAATATCACCAGATTTTGACAAAAGTTTCAATGCATCGGGTTGGATGAGTGTGGATTGAGAAATAATAACAGCCAATAAGAAAAATAAAATGAAAATTGGGAATTTCACTTTTGAACCATCGCTGTTTTTTCGAAAAACAAAATATAAAATAATTAAAAAAGGAATTAAAAATGCTACTCGCCCCATTTTGACAACTGTTGCAAATTGTCCAACTTCATCATTAACGGCATATCCAGCACCAACAACATGACCAACAGATTGCAAAATTCCACCTAAAAAAATACCTGTTTCTAAATTGGAATAGTTAAGAGCAGTAGCAATAGTAGGTAGTAATATCATTCCAATAAGCCCCATGACATTGATAACAGCTAGTGAGGCTCCAGTTTCTTCTTCTTTTGATTGGATGATTGGTGCGGTTGCTCCAATTGCAGATGATCCACATATTGCGCTTCCCGCACCAAGTAACCAAAATAGTTTTTTATTCTTATTTCCTACAATTTTATTTAAAAGCAGGGCAAAAAGAATGGTAATAACAATACTTCCAACAATTATGGAAAGTGTAGAAAATCCAATCTCATTAAACTTTGAAATTTCAAAACCAAAACCAATGAACACAATTGCAGTTTCAAGAATGTATTTTTCCGACCAAACAACGCCTGAAGTAAAACGGTCAAATTTGACAACGATTAATCGAACAATTATTCCTAAAATCAAAGCGATGAGTGCCGTTCCTAATGAAGGCAATACACCTGATAGCATTTTTGCAATTAGCATTAACACAACTGCTAATACTATTCCTGGGATTTTTTGTTTAAACAAAGTATTGGATTTTTTGAATGTTTTCTACTTCTTATTTCCTTGTGTCAGTTTGTTTACATTTTCCCAAGTGCCACCATTGATAACATTTTTATAACCATTTTGTTCTAAAATGTTTTTTGCTTGGTTGCTTCTGGCACCACTTCTACAAAACACAACGATGCTTTTTTTACCTTTAAATTCACTTAAACGAGCGTTTATTTCGTTTAAAGGGATGTTGACAGCTCCTTTAGCACTACCTTCGGCAAATTCTTGTGGCGTTCTAACGTCCACTAAGAAAGCACCTTCCTTTATTGCTTTTTGAACCGCACCGTTATCCGTTTGTGCGTAAATGTTTTGAAAAAGGTTGATTGCAATAATTGCCACCAATCCATAACCGATTAATTTTAAGATTTGCTTTGACATACGTAATTTGTTTTTGGTATATTAGTTAAAGAAATTGCATTGAATCCACCTTCAACTTCTGTAAAATTGCGGTATCCTCTAGCTTGTAAAATACTTGCAGCGATCATACTTCTGTATCCTCCTGCACAGTGTAAATAAAAATGTTCGTTTGGATTTATCGAATGAATCCATTCATTGATGTCGGCTAATGGTAAATTCTCAGCACTTTCTACGTGTTCTGCATTAAACTCACTTTCTTTTCTAACATCAATTACTTTGCTGTTATCATAAAAATCTTTTGAAAACTGCTCAGCGGTGATACGATTTACTTGGTCAACTTCTTGATTAGCATTCGCCCAACTCTCAAATCCGCCATCTAAATAGCCTATCACATTGTCAAAACCAACTCTACTTAATCGTGTAATTGTTTCTTCTTCCTTCCCTTTTTCTGTTACCAACAAAATAGGTTGATTAACATCAACGATTAAAGCGCCAACCCAAGGTGCAAAATCACCATTTAAACCAATGTTTATTGATTGAGGAACAAAACCTTTTGTAAATTCTTTATCACTTCGTGTGTCTAAAATTAATGCACCAGTTTGCTCTGCCTGAGCTTCAAAATCAACAGCAGCTATTGGTGTTAAAGCACTTTTTAATACGTTGTCAAAATTTTTGTAACCTTTTTTATTCATAGCAACATTCATTGCAAAATAAGCAGGTGGTTTTAATAATCCGTCTGTAACGGCTTTAATAAATGATTCTTTATTAGGTTGATTTAAAGCGTAATTCATTTGTTTTTGATTGCCTAAGGTGTCAACCGTTTCTTTCATCATGTTTTTTCCACAAGCTGATCCTGCACCGTGCGCTGGATAAACAATAATGTCATCGTTTAAAGGTAAAATTTTAGTGTACAAGCTATCATACAACAAGCCTGCTAGTTGATCTTGTGTCATGTTTGCTGCTTTTTGCGCCAAATCGGGTCTTCCTACATCACCTAAAAACAATGTGTCGCCACTAAACAAAGCAGTTTCATTTCCATTTTCATCAATTAATAAAAAACAAGAACTTTCAAGCGTGTGCCCAGGTGTGTGAAGAAGTTTAATTTTAACATCCCCCAATTCAAATAGTTGATTGTCTTCTCCAATAATTGCCTCAAAATCGGGCTGTGCCGTAGGTCCATATACAATTGCAGCGCCCGTTTCTTTTTGTAAATCAACGTGTCCACTTACAAAATCAGCATGAAAGTGACTTTCAAAAATGTATTTAAGTTTTACGTTGTCTTTTTTCAATCGCTCTAAATATGGCTGAGTCTCACGCAATGGGTCAATAATTGCTGCTTCACCATTCGATGTGATGTAATAGGCACCTTGTGCCAAACATCCTGTGTAAATTTGTTCTACTACCATCATTTTATAATTTTATTAGTGCAAAGTTGTTACAAAATAATATCCTGTACAGTTACTTATGTTACACAACTAATGCTGAATTCAAGTCACAAATGCAACTTCTGAGTTAAACAATAATTTTTCCATTACAAATATAGGATTTTCATAGTTAAATCGTTTACGAGGTCTGTTATTAATTTTTTGTTGTATCTCTTGAATTCGTTCTTCTGTAATA
>JAKQEZ010000168.1 GCA_029558435.1 Bacteroidota bacterium | reverse complement strand
ACATTCGTTCTCCGCACCAGCATTTGTGGTTAAAATCGCCACCTTCGCCAAGCGTTGGAACGTTAGCGGTAAGCATAAGACAGCCTACCGCATTGAAACTATTCATCATCTTTTGCACTGATAAATCCGTCAGGCAATTTGATAATAATACCTGTACAATAAACATCTTCATCTTCCATCACTTTAAAATTAAGATATTCAATATTATCAGCTACTTTGTAACTAAATGCACCACTTTCATCAGTGTTGTAGCCTTCAATTGTTTCGCCTGTTTTTTTAATTGTGCCACACCAAAAAATCTTTAACCCTAATTGTTTTGCTTCTTTTTTCAATTGCTTATCGCTTGCATCTTTAGAAAGGTCGCAACCGTCCCAGCCTTCTGAGTGTTCGCAATAGTCAGTTAAATAACTGTCAGCACCATAAGCATACATTAAATCATCGCTTCCGCCAACAATTACGACTACATTGTTTTTTTTAGCTAATAATTTTGCTTCTTCTGGAATATCCCTTGAATATTCGATACCATCGCAAATTGATTTGATTTGTTCTAAAATGTTCATGTTTTTAAATTTAAAATGTTAATTTATAATGAATTAAATAAATGCCTAACCGCTAACACAAGTTAGTTGCAACCCTAAACGACATCATACCACCTTTCAAGCCAATCAATAAAGGCTTCGGGTGTATTAACATCTACTTTAGACTTGTCGCCAAGCGTTATTATTTTATCTACTTTTTCATGAAGCCACCATTGAACATCATTTAGTGCCTTTTCAAAGTTTTTTTCATCTTTGACAAATAACAACGCCACGCTTTCTTCCAGTAAATTGACACCATTTTCATAATCAATCAAATCAACCCCTAAAGCCTTTAGCTTGTGGTATGTTTCTTGAATTTCTTTAATCCTTTTGAGTGTTCTGATTGCAAATTCTTTTTTCATTTATATTCAGTTTTTAAGTTAATCAATAAGGGCAGCAGCTAACAGCGGTTTTGTGCAAGCTGCCCGACACACAAACCAACGCTTCGCAGCCTGACACAAAGCCGCAAAACGTTATAAGCAATAAAATTTACTACCGTTCCCGTTCCAATTTCTCGTTTATAGCTTCGACAAGCCATCTGCCAAATTCATTTTGAAAACTTGCTGCTGCATCTAAATCAATAGTTTTATCCTTGTTGATGAATAAGTTTTGAATTGCTCCCCAACCTCTTAAATCAGCAAGTTTTTGATGTCCTCCATCTTTTTCAACTCCCCAAATAAATTGCCCATCTTCATCATATTTGGCTTTCACTCCAATAAAATCTGTTACTTTCATAAGTCGTAATTTTTACAGCTTATAACAGCACCTAACAAAAATGGCTGCTACAAGCATTGGTTTTAAATTCAGAAGTTCTTAAAAGCAGCCACTTCTGTTAGCTGCAAACCGTTATGTGCCATTGCTACGATACCGTTCCAAATCAATGGAGTTGTTGACCTCGTTACCGAAAACATCCCATCCTTCACGTTCACGCCTTGCAAACATTTCAAGTCTTGGGCTTCTGATACTTGCTCAATTAAGTCTTGGAAAAATTCAGGCTTCTTGCTGTGCTTCATTTGTCTTTTTACTTCCCACCAAGTTGTATCAATCCTTTCTACTTTCGGCATTTTACCCTTTCTGCCAAGTATTAAAAATTCTGTTGTAGGGCAATAAACGCCACCTTGTCCAGTTCCCATCGGAGTTTTACACCAAGTTAGTGTTTGGCAATATTTAAAGCCCCAAGCCTTTAATACTTC
>JAKQEZ010000165.1 GCA_029558435.1 Bacteroidota bacterium | reverse complement strand
AATATAAATTACTTTTTCTTTCATTCAATTTCAGTCTGTTTTGATGTCGGTTGTGTCGTCTGTTACGCTTGCACCTAACGGTTTGCGGCTTGGCGTAGTGGCGGATTTTTAGCACAAAAGTTTAATCGAAGAACTGCACTTTGGTTAAGCACAAAACTGTCATACGAAGCACTGCACCCGCCATTGAGCCAAACGCCTGTTGGGTGCTGGCCTTCTGTCTTTATCGTTTGTTTGTCAGTCATTTAATGTCGGTTTTTGTCGTGCGTTGGCTTGGTGGCTCTTTTGCAAAACTTGGCTTTAGCGTTGGCTTGTGCGGTTTTGCAAATGTGCCACCAATAGCGTTGGCTTTTCTATTCGTTTAATGTGTTTTCTAATGTCGTTTTAAATTCGTTTTCGTTATTGTAATTGTAGAACGGAACTGCTGTTATCAAATATGTGTCTGTGTGAATTTTGATAGTCTTTTGTTCTGCTCTGATTTCTTTTAAAAAGTCTTCTTTCCATTTGTCGTGTCCTTTTAAATGCTCTCCTTTAGGTTCAATGAAAACCTGAAAAGTCATTTGTTCTCCGTCACGTTGTTTGCAGAATAGTAAAAAGTCTGGCTCAAATGCTCGTCCTAGTTTGTCGAAGATTTTAATTTCTCTTTCGTTTCGGATTAGGTAAATGTTTTCAAACTTCTGATTCAGCCCTTCAAATCGTCTGGAAAACAGTTCAACAAATTTCTTTTCTTCACTTGTTCCGTAGTTGGCATTGTAAACATACCAAGGCTCGTTGGCTACTAAAGTTTCTTGTCCGTCTGCTCGTTCACTGTCTTTGTAAACCTTGATTTCTTTGTCTTTGAAAACTTTATGAATTGGTTCTTTGATATAGTCTGAACCTTCGTATTCTGTCGAGTTGCTCTTTATGTCTGCTTCAATGTTTTGTAAAAGTCCGTTTAAAGCTTGCAAATAGTCGAAATGGCTAATTTCTTTCAGTCGGTTGGTTGTACCGCTAAAAGTGATTTCTAAACCTGCTAAAAAGTCTGTGCTATCAATGAAATTTGAAAGTGAACCAACACTCGGAAAGTAATGTGATAGACTGTCGAAGTAGAAAAATGGGTTTTGACTTAATGCAAATCGAATGGTGTTTTTCGGAATTTCAGTCAGCTTTACATCTTTGGTTTTGATTACTTCATCATTGTATTGTGTTGGCTCCATTTCAAAAAATGCACTCGACATTCTGCCAACTCCCGAAGATAACGTGTGTCGGTAATTGGTTTTCTTAACTCCTAAATCCGCAAACGATTTTATGTTGTCAAAGTTTTTTGCAATTTTCTTGTTGTAGAAAACGTGTCCGTCTCTGTAAAAATCTGTTTCCTTAAAGTCTAATTTTAAAGTCAGTTGTTTGGTTACAAGGTTTTCATCATCTTCATAAATACCCGAATCCACAAGGGCTTTTTTCAATTCAGAAATGTATCGGCTGTCTTCTTTGGTGTGGTAATACAATTCTTCCAACGTTTTTAAGTCGTTGGTAATATCATCATCAAATTTTCGAGTAAACTTGTCTTGTCCATCTTCTAAGGCAAACGGATAATATCTTGCACCGCGACCAATTAACTGGGCTTCTGAAAGTGTCGTTTTCCCTGGCTTTCCGTCTTTTCCGTCTCGGTCTTCGTAAAGGCGAACAATGTCAAACAAATTCAAAACGTCCCAACCTTCGTTGAGTTTCTGAACGGCAAAAACGGCACGGATTGGATTGTTTTCATCTTCCAAAGTGTTGAGCAATATTTGGTTTTGTTCGGCTTCTGCGTCATTGTTGGCACTTAGGCAATTTTCAAATCTGAAATTGGCTTGAATACGTTTTACTATTTCATTTGTTGAAATGCCTTTAACTTCAAAAAATCGGAAAGCCTTTTGAACAATTGCAACTGTAGAAGTCTTTTGAATTTTCTGCACCATTGCCACCGAAAAATCATCAATCAGTTTGTGAAAGTTCTCTTTGTTCTGCTCTGATTCTTTGATTGTCTTTTTGGCTTTAAATAGAATTACTGGTTTCAAATTGATATTGTACGAAGTAGCCAATTCTTGACGATACAAATTTAAAATCAACGCTTGAATTATTCTTTCTTGCTCGTCATACAATGAGCGGATAAGATTAATTTCTTTTGAATACTTGTCTTTTCGAAACTCGGCAAGGTCATATTTGAAAATTACTTTGCCTTGATAGTGGTTTACTAATTCTGATGTATCGGTATCTATGGTTGCCGTAAACTCCAACAAGATATTTTCAAAATTGGATTCGTGAATTTTCTTTACTGTATCCTCCCAACTGCCAAACAAGTTTCCCGCCCTTGTTCCTGCTACCAGGTGGTGGGCTTCGTCAGCTATCAAAACCAATTTTTTGTCCTTAAAATCTTCGTAGGTTACGCTGTTTTCTTTGGTGTTGTTTAGGTCAATATGAAGCTGTTGAATGGTGGTAAACTTCAGATTGATATTTTGATTGTCGGCTTCTTCAAAGTTGTCAATCTCTTTGATTAGCACTTCTTTTCCGTCAATCACAATTTTGTCGTTGAACAAGTATTTTGAAGCCTGTGGATTGAGGAAATTGTCTTTGGTTTTTTGAATGATATTGTTGCTGTTTACAAAAAACAAAAAATTACGATAGCCTTTTTGGTAAAGGTGCAACATCAAGCCTGCCATTATTAAAGTCTTTCCGCTTCCTGTTGCCATATTGTAAAGCAGGTGAAACGGTCTTTTGGGTTTACCTTCAAAATCTTCTGAATCGCAGAGAATGAAACGCTGAAACGCTTCTATCTGATAAGGCCGCTGACCAAATCCGGGCTTTAAATTGTCGGTTATGTGATTAGGAACGGTAACTTGTGCTATAGCTCTTTTACCAAATTCCTGCAATAATATGTCATATAAAAATGCCATTTGCTTACTTCTTAATTTGGTAAAAATCTTTGGTTACTTTCTTTTCATCTTCGGTGCAGGCAAAGTCGGCATCATTGAGCGAAGAAAGATTGACATACAGTTGATTTTTATCCAAAATTTCGCAAAGGTGTTGCTTTTGTTCTTTTAGTGTCAGTGTTTTGAATTCTTCTATATGCTCCTCTTGTTTTTTGATATCTACATTGTAGTTCAAGAAACTTTTGGCTTTCATCTGTTCCCAAATCTGTAAAAGTGAATCAGTGTCTTTAGCTTCTTCTATCTGCTCAATGAAAGTTTGGTTGTATTTTTTGAGTTCAAGATAGACGAATTCATCTGAACCATTTTGCTCAATCACTCTCTGAATGCGTTTTGAAGTTACAGTTTCAACATAATCCATTTGCTCACACATAATAAATTTCCGATTCCCACCATCTTCCTTGTTTAATTCTAAAACTGCGTGTGCAGTTGTGCCACTGCCTGCGTGATAATCCAAAACAATTGCATCTTTATCGTTCCCAACAACGGCATAAACACAATCTTTTACATTGTATAATGATTTCGGAAAACTAAATTTATTTTCTGGAACTAATCTACTGACAATTTTTGTCCCATACTCATTAGCATCATATTTAGGGTCAATCCAAACAGTTTTGTATTGCCCAAAATTTTTACCGATTTCAACATCCCATTGGCCACTTTTTTTTCTTGCTCGAAGTAGGTCTTTTATTTCTTCAACGGATTGTCTCGCATATCTCCACTTTCTTTCAATATTATCATTATCTATTGGATAAATATAAACCTTACCGTCTTTGATAATTTCTCTTTTACTTGGGTGAAAATCATCTTCACATACTTCACCAAATTCAATTATTTCCGAAGTCTTTGGGTCAACAACAATTGGATAGAAACAATTTTTTGCATCACTTCTTAAACTCTCACCACCCCAATTTCTTAAATTAGAAAAGTCAATTTCGCTTTCGTCAATTATTCTATTTCCAATTAATTTCTTTCCTTTTGGGACAACAAAAAATGCGTATTCATGTGTATATGAGAAATTTGTCCCTTGAACACCCCTTGGATTATGAACAATTGTTATGCAATGCACTTCGTAGTCTTTAAAAAACTCCTTAAGCATTACACCTAAATGTGGCTGCTCATTTTCATCAATTGCTACAATCAATACACCATCTTTTCTCAATAAGTCTTTTGCCGCTATTAACCTATTATACATAAAGGTTAGCCAAGTTGAACGCTTAAAACTATTATTGTAAGTAAAAGTATCTCCTAATCCACCTGTATTATATGGTGGGTCTATGTAAATCAGTTTTACTTTTCCTGCAAATTCTTTTTTTAGAGTGTGCAAGGCCAAAAGGTTGTTGCCTTTTATGATTAAGTTGTCGGTAATTGTTCCATCTGCATTGCGGTTAAAATGGTCAAATGGTTTTTCTCCGTCTTTGTCAATGCGTTTGGCATTGGTCAGCACTTTTGGCTCTAAAAGCTGGGTAATTTCGTCTTGTGCCAAAATTTCATTAAAGAAAATTTCTTCTCGTTTGTCTTCTTCACGGCTTTGTCCGCCTTCCAAAATGCAGTCTTTAAATGGCCAAACTAAAGCTACTTCGTTGCGTTGTTTCAGGTATTTGCCGTCAATGGTTAGACCAACTTTGTTTTTGTATTGGGTGTAGCTGTCGTTCAGGTAGTTTTTCTGTTCTAAAAACTGCACAAACAGGTTTTGGTTGAAAACCAAAGTGCCTTTTACGTTTACAAAAAACTTCTCTTTCAGGTCTGCATTGTCGAGCAACAGTCCAATGAGTTCTTCGTCAAAGTTTTGAGCTTTGTTCAGGACTACCCATTTTTTCAGTTCTCCGTTGTCAGTCACGAAGTTGGGTTCTTTCTTGAGTTGTTGCTCTAATGTTGTATATAATTTCATTCGTCTTTTATTCCAATTTTTTTAGTTCGTAAAGTTAGTTTTTTAAGCCGCTATGTTGTCAAAAAGCCCTTCAAATTTTCACCTGTCCGTAAATAGGGTGGTGGGTGGGCTTGGGAGCGTTGGGCAAAATAAAATGTGCTGCAAGCGTTGGCTTGTGTGTCGGGTTGCAGCTCTTTTTATTTTGCGAAGCGTTGGCATTTTGTCTGTCGTTTTACTGTTCGTTTGTTCTCGGTTGTGTCGTCTTTTAGGCTTGCACCCAACGGTTTGGGTATTGGCGAAGAAGGGGAATTTGAAAACCTTCAGTCGAATATATGCACAAAAGTTGATAGTAGCACAACTGATCAATTACTTCCATCAGCCCCTTTTTTGCCA
>JAKQEZ010000152.1 GCA_029558435.1 Bacteroidota bacterium | reverse complement strand
GACCAGCGCCAACAACTATAACTTCTTGTTTATTAGAAACATTAGGGTAATCGGGTAATTCGATTTTGGATTCAATATAGGCTTCTCCGACCAAGAAAACATTGGCTTTAATGTTTATCTTAATAGCTTTCTGACGCGCATCAATCGAACGTTTTACAACCACGACTTTCTGAATTTCTTTGGAACTAACCTGAAACAACTTCGCTACATGTTGAGCCAACAAATTTTCATTGGCTGCTACTTCAGGGGAAACTTGAAATTGGAGTTCGCGGGGCATACGTTTGGATTTTTGAATATTCTGATTTTGGGATATTTCAACTTATTTATTGGAACACGGATTGATAAAATTTTAGAAATAGAAAAAATCGTTTCTGAACTTATCAACGTGATTCAACGTTAACTTAAAAACTTGTATGACTTATATGTTTAGAATTTTAAGTTATCAGTCTTGATCTCAAATTTTCAGCAAATATACTACTTGATTTTTGATTTTTCTTCAAATGCACGCAAAGCAAAAGAAGCCAACCAATGTTCCCCTTCGTAATTCCCATCTACAACCGAAGGCAACGAAAAAGACAAATGAGTAGCAGCTAAGGATTCCAAATGCGAAAATTGTTTAGGATATTGCTGAATTAAATAATACAAATTCCAAGCTCTACTAAAATTTAATCCGTCTAAATGAACCAAATGACCATCTGTTCTGTCAGAAACACGCGCCACTTCCCATCGCCATTTTTTAGAAAACAATTGAGGTGCAAACGAATGCAACCAAGGCAGAAACTCATTTTCTGGTAAAACACGTTGCATAATGGCAATTTCTTCCAAACAAGGCGACAAGAAATCTGTACCACTCGGCTCCCAATTGAACGGACAATTTTCATCTTGTAAAAACAAACGTTTGGCATGTGCTTGAATACTTTTTTGAAGCTCAACATTACCCGAATAAACCGCATAATCCCAAGCATTGGTCAATCCATAAGCCGTGTTGGAATGCGTCCCTACTCGAATGGGATACAACAATTTTGGTAAAAAATCAAGGTAACGTTTGATAATCAATTCGGTTAACGGTCGTAAATTGTCAGCTAACTCTTTAGCAAAAGTAGCTTCAGAAAGCTCCAATTCATGTTGCAATTTCAACAACCAATTCCAACCATAAGTGCGCTCAAACGATTTTTCATGCGCTTTTTCAAAATACACAATTTCTTGAGCAATATTTTCTTTAGAAAGAGTAGCAAGTAACTTTTCAATGATTAACTCACAATTGTCCAAATCTTTAAAATGAGACAACAAATACACCAAACTCCAATGACCATGAACCGAAGAATGCCAATCGAAACAACCATAAAAAGCAGGATGCAACTCTCTTGGCGACAACAACTCGGTTTCATCTAACAACAATTGATTCAGTTTATTGGGATACTCTTGTTGCAAACACTTAATAGGCAAACTTGCTAAATGATTCGCTTGCTCTAAAGTCAGTTGCTGGGAATACGAAAAACTCCCAATAAAAAGCATTAGATATAAAAATTTCATAATGTAAATAGTTTTTTCAAATGTACTAAAAACTTACCTTTGATTTTTAATTCGAAAACCATGAACCGAAAAATAAAATTGATTTGGGATTTCAGAGGAGAAGCGGCAGCTAAAACCGCAGAACATCACGAAATTCACTTAAAAGAATTTTTGGAAGCCGAAAAATATGCACTTCAAATTACAGGTTTTGAAATCCGAAGCGAAATGCATGCTATTGCCTTTTTAGTAGTCGAGGAACAAGACATGATTCCTTTCAGAGATGCTTTAAAACCACATCGTGGCGAAATTTATGAATAAAAAAAGGAGCAAATTGCTCCTTTAATAGTATAAGAGAAAACTAAATATTTATTCGGTTTCATTTGGAGTCGTTTCCACTCCTAAACCGGCTCTAACTTGTTCTAATTTTTCGTTTAAAGTTTCTTCTGACAAACCGTCTTCTTTCATTTTTTTGTTTTTGCAAATGCCACACAAATCAAAATTAGAATGATTGGCAACACCTGCATGGGCTTCGGCAACTGTTCCATTCAAACGTTCGCTATTACGAATAGTATAACAGTCCTCA
>JAKQEZ010000146.1 GCA_029558435.1 Bacteroidota bacterium | reverse complement strand
ATCCAAATGATGAAGTAATTGCGCCAGGAACGGTGATTATTTCAGCTGCTGGAAATTGTTCCAATATTACTAAAGTTGTTGAACCTGTTTTACAACGAAATGGCGGAAATATTTACTATTTGAATTTATCACAAGATAGTTTCAAATTAGGTGGAAGTTCGTTCGCTCAGGTTTTGAATAAAATTGGAAATGAAGTTCCAACCATTCAAAATTCGGAATTCTTCAAGAAAGCCTTCAATTTATTACAAGATTTAATAAAAGACAGAAAAATTAAAGCAGGACACGACATTGGAAGCGGTGGATTAATCACGACTTTATTGGAAATGTGTTTTGCTGATACCAAATTAGGCGCTTTTATCGATTTGACATCTTTGGGAGAAAAAGATACGGTTAAAGCCTTATTCAATGAAAATATCGCAGTCGTTTTCCAAGCAGATGAAGCTGTAGAAAAAGAATTTGCTGCACAAAATATTGAATTGTTCAAAATTGGTTCAGTGGTTGAAGGCGATATCTTTACCGTAATTAATCATGAAGATAGTTTCACTTTTAATCCAGCGACGTTAAGAGATACTTGGTACAAAACCTCTTTCCTTTTAGATTCAAAACAATCTAAAAACGGAATGGCACAAGCACGTTTTGACAATTATAAAAATCAGAAATTACAATTCACTTTCCCATCACATTTTGATGGAAAATTACCTGTAATTGATGCTTCAAAACCAAGACCAAAAGCTGCTATCATTCGTGAAAAAGGAAGTAATTCCGAACGTGAAATGGCAAATGCTATGTACTTAGCAGGATTTGATGTAAAAGATGTGCACATGACCGATTTAATTTCGGGAAGAGAAACATTGGAAGACATTCAATTCATTGGAGCTGTTGGAGGATTCTCGAATTCAGATGTTTTAGGTTCGGCTAAAGGTTGGGCTGGAGCATTTTTATACAACGAAAAAGCCAATACCGCATTGAAAAACTTCTTCAAACGTGAAGACACGCTTTCTGTTGGAATTTGTAATGGTTGTCAGTTATTAATGGAACTAGAATTAATTAATCCAGAACACGAAGTTCACGGAAAAATGCACCACAATACTTCGAACAAACACGAAAGTGGCTTTACTTCGGTAACGGTTCAGAAGAACAATTCGGTTATGTTATCAACGTTAGAAGGAACAACTTTAGGAGTATGGATTTCACAC
>JAKQEZ010000745.1 GCA_029558435.1 Bacteroidota bacterium | reverse complement strand
TTTAATCGGTTTGATACACTTCTAAAACTTTATTATTTTAGTATATTTGACCCAAAAATAACCGGAATATAACCATATGAATATACTTATAACTGGAGGGGCTGGTTTTATTGGAAGTAACCTTACAAAGCGTTTGGTTGAAGAAGGTAATACCGTTACTGTATTGGATAACTTACTTAGAGGAAACAAGATTGATTCAACTACTTTTGAAAAAATCACATTTATAAAAGGCGATGTTCGTGATTTCGATACCGTCTTAAACGCAAGTAAAGGATGTGATATTATCATTCATTTTGCAGCAATTTTAGGAGTTGATATTGTGGCAGATAATCCTGTTGAAACGATGGATACAGAAGTCATAGGAACACGCAACGTGGTTTTGGCGGCTCAAATCAATAACATTAAAAAAATAATGTATGCATCAACAAGTGGGATTTATGGACATTCTGCCATTGAAAGTGCATTAACAGAAGAAGTGTTGGTAGATCCTAGAACCTCTTATGCAATGGCAAAACGCTACAATGAAATCTATTTAGCATCGCATCATGAAGAAAAAGGAATTGATGCTATTGCTGTTCGTTTTTTCAATGTGTATGGATACAACCAAGATAACAGAATGGTAGTTCCAAAGTTCTTTGAACAAGCGTTGAAAAATGCACCAATTACAGTTTTTGGCACAGGAAAACAAACACGCGATTTCACCTATATTGATGACACTGTTGAGGCATGTGTGCGTTTGTTAAAAGTAAAAGGATTTCACATTGTAAACGTTGCCAACGAACACGAATGGTGTATTGATGATGTTGCTAATGAAATTAAGGCTGTAACCAACTCCAACTCTCCTATTCAATTAATTGATGCACCTAAAAAACGTTACGATTACGAGGTGGAAAGACGTGTTGGAAGCTCTGATAAATTATTTGAATTGACTGGCTACAAACCTGAAACTAGCTTAAATGAAGGTTTAAAGAAAATTTATAAAATAAATTACAACAAATAATATGGCAAAAGATAATGAAATCTTCAACCTGATTGAAGAAGAAAGACAGCGTCAGATTAATGGTATCGAGTTGATTGCATCAGAAAACTTTGTAAGCGACGAAGTAATGCAAGCAATGGGTAGCGTTTTAACCAATAAATATGCGGAAGGATATCCTGGAAAACGTTATTATGGTGGATGTCAAGTGGTGGATAAAGTTGAGCAATTAGCCATCGATCGTTTGTGCCAATTATTTGGTGCTACATGGGCAAATGTTCAGCCTCATTCTGGTTCTCAAGCCAATGTTTCTGTTTTTTCTGCGTGTATTCAACCAGGAGATAAAATCTTAGGTTTCGATTTGTCACATGGAGGGCACTTAACACACGGTTCTCCAGTGAATTTTTCAGGTAAATTGTACCAAACATCTTTCTATGGTGTTAACAAAGAAACTGAATTGGTGGATTACGACATGATGGAAGAAGTGGCACGTAAAGAAAAACCAAAAATGATTATTTGTGGAGCTTCTGCCTACAGCCGCGATTGGGATTACGCACGCATACGTAAAATTGCCGATGAAGTGGGTGCTTTGGTTTTAGCCGATATTTCTCACCCTGCTGGTTTAATTGCTACAGGATTGTTGAGCGATCCGTTTGATCATTGCCACATTGTTACATCAACAACGCACAAAACATTGAGAGGTCCTCGTGGTGGTGTCATCATGATGCGTAATAATTTTGAAAATCCATTTGGTTTAAAATGGAACAATGGCAACTTAAAATCAATGGGAGCTTTATTAGACGCTTCTGTTTTCCCTGGAAATCAAGGTGGACCGTTGGAGCACGTTATTGCAGCAAAAGCAGTTGCATTTGGCGAAGCATTGACCGATAATTATAAAAATTACATGGTGCAAGTTCAAAAAAATGCACGTGTAATGGCAGATGAATTCATTAAAAAAGGATATAAAATCATTTCTGGTGGGACCGACAATCATTGTATGTTGATTGATTTGCGTTCTAAAGGATTGAACGGTAAGGATGCTGAAAATGCATTGGTAAAAGCCGATATTACAGTGAACAAAAACATGGTTCCGTTTGATACTGAATCGCCATTTGTTACTTCTGGTATTCGTTTAGGAACGCCTGCTTTAACTTCTCGTGGTGTGAAGGACAATGAAATTCCAACCATTGTAGATTTAATTGACAAAGTGTTGATGAACATGAACAACGATACAGTGATTGAATCGGTGAAAAAAGATGTCATCGCATTGATGGGCAACAGAAAATTACACGTTGGATAAGCTATTCAACATAAAAATACCAAGAGGCTGTTCAAACTACTGAGCAGCCTTTTTGTTGTTTTATAATAGAATTTGAGCTCCAGTTAAAGTAAGTTTAAGTACATTTGATTATACATTCCCACTAATCCATGTCACCCAAAGAAATTTTAGACATTGTTCAGGAATAATTATATTATTACTTTTGTAAAAATCAAATCAATGGGAGCAAATTGGGGCGAGTACATAATAAAAATAAGAACTGAAAACAACTTTGCAAAGTGAATGATCAATTACAAATAATTCCAACAGATTTGCTTGAAATTTATAGCCAACAAGTTCCCAAAACTTTGCAATCGAGTTTTGAGGCTTTGGAAGATGCCGAAATTTCAACCGATACATTTAGTTTTTATACTTCAGTGTCATCTGTTTTCAGTAGTAAAATAGAGGGCGAGGATATAGATTTGGATAGCTACATCAAACATAAAAAATTTGGGGTTGAGTTTTTGCCAGATTATACAAAAAAGATTGACGATTTATACAATGCCTATACTTTTGCTAAAACCAATGAACTTAATCAAAAGAACATTTCAGAAGCTCATAAAATATTGAGTAAAAGCATTGTAGCCACAAATTGGCAGGGGAAATTGCGTTCTCAAAATATGTATGTCACAACACCTGACGGACGTATAGAATATGTAGCAACTTCACCGTTTGATTTGGAAAATGAAATGAACAAGCTTTATAGCGATATAGCAATTTTGCTAAATGAAAAACTAAGTATAGAAGAAGTTTTCTTTTTCGCTTCACTCATTCATTTAGTTTTTGTGAAAATCCATCCTTGGAATGATGGCAACGGCAGAACTGCAAGGTTGCTTGAGAAATGGTTTTTAGCCCAAAAACTGGGACACAATGCATGGTTTATTCAAAGTGAAAAAATGTATTACAGTCAACACAACCATTACTACAAAAATATTCGTTTGTTAGGTTTGGAGTATACAGAATTAGATTATTCACAAGCTTTGCCCTTTTTACTCATGTTACCTGCTTCTCTATAGGTAAATCTATGAGAAAATGATGGAGGGAAGCAAGTTCAATCTCTTCTTTAAATTTATTATCTTCGGTTGAAGTTTAGTGTTTATCCTCACCACCTTTTCATGACGAGAAACATTATGGACGGTGCAAAACTCCTCCAACAACTGCTTTCGATGCGCCTGTTACTTCGGGTAAACAATTGGGGGTGTTTTCCAAAAACAAAGCACCTAAAAACCCAAAAATCAACGCTTCTTTAAAGTCAATAATTTCGGTGGATGGCACCACCACTTTGCCAGTGAAATAATGTGCCAATCGCTCCATTAAAAATTGATTTTTTGCCCCTCCCCCAGTTACAAAAACGTTTTGTGAAGCTGTGTTGTTCAATCGTTGCGCAATTTGATAGGCTGCATGTTCGGTTAACGTAGCTATTTTTTCTTCAACAGTTAGCTGAGTAGCTTCAACAAGTGGTAAAACGGTAGCTTCTACCCACTCCCATCCCAAAGAAGGAGGTTGTTGTTGCTTATAAATCTCCAAATCATTCAATTGTATCAATAGCGATGCATCAATACGTGCATTTTTGGCAATTGCGCCATCTTTATCAAATGCTAAATGGAGTTGTTGGGTGTAATGATTAATTGCAATGTTGGCTGGACAAATATCAAAAGCCACTACCCTATTTTGACGATCAATTTTTGTCATATTGGCAAACCCTCCAATGTTTAAAAAGGCATCTGCAAAAGATGAAAAAAGCAATTTATCGCCAATTGGAACCAACGGGGCTCCTTGTCCGCCGTGCAATACATCTTTTTTTCTAAAATCATTGATGGTTTGAATACCTGTACTAGTTGCAATGGATTGACCACAACCAATTTGGCAAGTAAAACCAATTTCTGGTTGATGAAAAATGGTTTGTCCGTGAGATGCTATTGCGTCAATCGCTGAACCATCAATTTTCTTTTCTTGCAAAAATGCGTTTACTTTTTCACCATAAAATACACCTAGATTTTTATCCAACAACATAAATTCAAGCCCAGAAAGTATGGTTGCTTGCTGCAATTGTTTTAATAATTCGGTTGGATAGGTAATAAATTGTGTAGCCTCTATTTCAAAACTCCAATCATTACTTTCTGATAATGAGAAGTTTGCACAACAAATATCCAATCCATCAAGCGAAGTCCCCGACATGAGTCCGATTATTTTATAGCTTCTGTTAACTTTCTGTTGCATAATTTTATAAAATGTTTAAATTTGCATTCAGTCGAAAATGAAACCAAATATAACTATGAATTTTGAATTATCAGAAGAACATTTAGCAGTAAAAGCAGCTGCAAGAGATTTTGCTCAAAATGTATTAAAACCAGGAGTAATTGAGCGCGATAGAGATCAACGTTTTCCAGCAGAAGAAATCAAGCAATTAGCAGAGCTTGGATTTATGGGAATGATGGTAGATCCAAAATATGGAGGTAGCGGTATGGACGCCCTTTCGTATGTATTGGCAATGGAAGAAATTTCAAAAGTGGATGCTTCAACATCTGTTTGTATGTCCGTTAACAACTCATTGGTTTGTTGGGGATTGGAAAAATACGGAACAGAAGAGCAAAAACAAAAATACTTAGTTCCACTTGCAAAAGGCGAAAAAATCGGTGCATTTTGTTTGTCAGAGCCAGAAGCTGGTTCGGATGCAACTTCACAACGCACTACAGCTGTTGATATGGGCGACCATTACTTGGTAAACGGTGTTAAAAACTGGATTACCAATGGTTCGTCGGCTTCAACTTATTTAGTTATTTGCCAAACACACCCAGAAAAAGGACACAAAGGAATCAATGCATTGATTATTGAAAGAGGCATGGAAGGCTTTGTTGTGGGAGCAAAAGAAGATAAAATGGGGATTCGCGGAAGTGATACACATACTTTGATGTTCAACAACGTTAAAGTTCCAAAAGAAAACCGTATTGGTGAGGATGGTTTTGGATTTACATTTGCAATGAAAGTACTTTCTGGCGGACGTATTGGTATTGCTTCTCAAGCTTTAGGAATTGCTGCAGGTGCATTTGAATTGGCAACTGCTTATGCTAAAGAAAGAGCTGCTTTTGGAAAACCAATTGGTCAACACCAAGCAATCGCATTCAAATTGGCAGATATGGCTACTGACATCGAGGCTGCTCGTTTGTTGGTTTACCGTGCTGCGCTGGATAAAGATGCACACAGAAACTACGATCAATCATCTGCAATGGCAAAATTGTTTGCTTCTCAAGTGGCAATGAAACACACAGTTGAAGCGGTACAAATCCACGGTGGATACGGTTACGTTAAAGAATACCACGTTGAGCGTTTGATGCGCGATGCGAAAATTACACAAATTTACGAGGGAACTTCTGAAGTTCAAAAAATCGTGATTTCTAGAAATGTATTGAAAGATTAATCTTTCTCTTTTTCATAATGAAAAGCTGTCTGTTGAAGGCAGCTTTTTTTGTTTTGCAACATTGATTTTCTAAAAGCTAAAAAAATCATATCCACTTTAATGGAAATAACTATTTTTACAGCAATGGAACAATTTTTTACCAATTTTTTACAAGGAATTCACCAAACATCTCCATTTGAATGGATAGCTGTATGTTGCAGCATTTGTTATTTGCTATTAGCCATAAAAGAAAGTATTTATTGTTGGATGTTTGCTTTTATCAGTTCGTCTATTTACGTGTACATTGCCTATTCGGTGCAACTCCATTTGGATGCTTTATTGCAACTATTTTACGTAGCAATGGCCGTTGTTGGTTTTGTTAATTGGAACAAACAAAAAGAAGATAAAAAAATAATAGTTTGGAAGTTTAAATATCACTTTTTCAATATAATAGCGACACTTATTTTAAGTTTAACTTTAGGTTATATTTTTCAAAAATACACCAACCAACAAAGTCCTTATTTAGATGCTATGGCAACTTGTTTTAGTTTAACAGCAACATTCATGGTTACTAAAAAAGTGCTTGAAAACTGGATTTATTGGATTGTTATTGATTCGGCTTTGGTTTATTTGTATTTGACCAGAAATTTGGAGCTTACCAGTGTTTTAATGTTTATTTACACTATTTTAGCCCTAAAAGGTTATTTTACTTGGAGAAAACATTATCAAACTCAATTGGCTAACACACAATGAAACGCATTGCAATTACAGGTCCAGAATCTACAGGAAAAACATCCTTAGCACAACAATTGGCGCAACATTATGCATGCTCGTGGATACCTGAATATGCGCGTGAATACCTTGAAAATACAAATGGTGTGTATCAACAAGAAGATTTAGATGCCATTGCTAAAGGTCAGCTCCATTTATGGCAACAAAACAACGAACCGCTGTGTTTTTACGACACAGAAATGTTGGTTATGAAAGTGTGGTCTGAGTTCAAATACAAAAAAGCAAGTTCCTCTATTTTACAAGCACTTCAAGCGCAAAAAATTGATTTGTTTTTAGTTTGTAAACCCGATATTGATTGGGAAGAAGACGAATTGCGCGAACATCCAGAAAAACGCGATGAATTGTTTGAAATTTACCTACAAGAATTGGAAAATCTACGTGTTCCCTACCGCATTGTTGAAGGTCAGAATGAAGAACGCATCAATTTAGCTATTCGTTATTGTGATGAAATTTTGAAATAGATGATTGTAATTCGCCCATATACTCCAGAAGATAAACCAATTGTTGTGGCTTTGTTGCAGCTCAATATTCCAACCTATTTTGCTCCCGAAGAAAAAGCCGATTTTGAAATTTATTTAGACGAAAAAATTGATTTGTATGCCATGGAATATGCAGATTTGTAATTTCATTCACCTATTTTTTTGCTCCTACCACCAAAGACAACCGATTATTTTTATCTTTGAAATCCAACCCTGCAAAAATAGTTATGCTATCAGTAGAAAATATATCCAAAAGCTTTTTAAAGAAACAAGCCCTTGATGCCGTTTCGTTTAAAGTGAATAAAGGTGAAGTTTTTGGACTATTGGGTCCAAATGGAGCCGGAAAAACAACGCTTATTCGCATTATTAATCAAATTATAGAACCCGATTCTGGCGTGGTGCGTTTTAACAACGATATTGCAACTCGTCGGCACCTTGAAAACATCGGCTATATGCCCGAAGAACGTGGTTTGTATAAATCAATGACGGTTGAAGATCATGCACTTTTTTTAGGCAGATTAAGAGGTTTAACCAAAAATGACGCCCGCAAAAAGTTAAATTATTGGTTGGAAAAATTTGAAATTACCGACTGGAAAAACAAACGTATTGAAGAGCTTTCCAAAGGAATGGCGCAAAAAGTTCAGTTTATTTGCACCGTATTGCACGAACCAGATTTGTTGATTTTAGACGAGCCATACAGTGGTTTTGACCCTGTTAACATGGAATTGATTAAAAATGAATTGATTACTATGCGCAATAACGGAAAAACAATCATTCTTTCTACCCACAACATGAAAAGTGTGGAAGAAGTGTGTGACAGTGTTGCATTGATTCATCATTCTAAAAAATTGTTGGACGGAAAAGTGAGCAACATACAAGCTGAACGCAAAACTGGAGTTTATGCCATTAAATTTAGAGGAAATATGATTGCTTTTGCCAACGCTTTGTGGGCAGGCTATGAAGTAATAGACACTTCCAATCCTTCGGATAATTTGTTTGTGGTGAAAGTAAAAATGCGCAACGACAATAATTTTGATGATTTATTGCGCACTCTTATCGGTCAAGTGCAACTAGAAGCTGCATGGGAAGTGATGCCATCGATGCAGGATATTTTTATCGATATTGTTCAACCTAAAATTGCCTAATCAATGAAAAATACTTGGATAGTTGTATCGCGCGAAATTAAAGAAAGAATTGCCTCGCGTTCGTTTGTACTTTTTTCAGTTTTTGGTCCACTTGTTATTCTAGGTTTGATTTACCTGTTGTTTAAATTTGGAGGTAATGAAGCCGAAAAATGGAATGTTTTGGTTACTGATAAAGCAGGTTTGTTGGAAAACAAAATGTTGGCTCATCCAGATAAAAACGTCAATTATTCTTTTGCCAACGATTATATTGAACACACCAATTTTGCTGACGGTAAACGATACCAACAGTTTGATGCCATGGTTGAAATCAACGAAAAAGTATTGAGCAACAAAACAGCTTATGTTTTTTACAGAACCAAACCTTCGTTTAACTTGCAAGCCAAGGTGCAATATCAAGTTGAGCGCCGTTTGGAAGAGTTGATGATCAAACAATTTACACAACTTTCTGTTGCCAAATTCCGCGAAATCAAACAACCATTAAAGTTTAATTTTAGAAATGTGTACGACCCCTACGATCAAACTTCCGACATCCGCACGTGGGTTGGATTTGCATTTGGCGTCATCATTCTGGTGTTTATTGCTTTATTTGGTATGACTATTTTGCGCAGCGTTACCTCTGAAAAAAGCAATCGCATTGTAGAAGTTTTATTGGCAACTATTCAACCCAAGCAGTTGTTGTTTGGCAAAATGGCCGGGATTGGAATTGCGGCTTTTATTCAATTCATCATTTGGATTGCCATCATTGGTGGAGGTTTGTTTTTAATGCGTGCATTTTTATTTCCTAGCATTTACGACCCATCAGCAATGGATATTCCAGCTCTTTCGGATGGAGCCAATTTACTTTCGGCACAAGATAAATTATACAACGGAGGCACTTTTAATGCAGTTGTTGACTTGGTATATGAGCGCGTCAATTTTCCAGTAATGCTCACCTACTTCTTTTTATTTTTTGTTGGAGGTTATTTGTTTTATGGTTCATTTTTCGCAGCAATTGGCTCAACAGCCGGAACAGAAAGTGATGGTCAACAATTTGTTTTGCCTATACTTTTGATTTTATCCTTATCAGCATACGCAGGTTACTTTGCAATGTCAAATCCAGAAAGTGAACTGAGCAGTTGGTTGCACTATATTCCATTCACTTCTCCTGTGGTGGTAATGGTGAAATTAGCCTATGGTTATGGTGCTGGCGAAGCGTATCAATTGTGGTTGTCGTTTATTGTATTGTTGCTTTCGGCATTTGCTTGTTTGTCTATTGCAGCCCGTTTATACAAAAATGGTGTATTGCAATTTGGTCACCGCTTGCGCATTAAGCACTTGTTTCAATGGTTGAAAATGAAATAATTTGATGAAACGAGTTGCCGTTATTGACTTAGGAACCAATTTATTCAATTTGCTCATTGCAGCAGTTGAACCTACAAAATTCGACGTATTATTTCACACCAAATCGGGTGTTGCTATTGGCATGGGAGGCATCAACAATGGAATTATCACCAACGATGCTATTCAACGAGCTATTCAAACCTTAAAAGAATTCAAACAACATTGCGATACTTATCAGGTAGATGAAATCAAAGCATTTGGGACTTCGGCCATTCGCGATGCAAAAAACAACCAAGAATTTTGTGCATTCATTCACCAAGAAACTGGAATTGAAGTGCAAATAATTGATGGTTTGCAAGAAGCGCAACTCATTTATCAAGGTGTGAAATGGACCTATGATTTTAGCGAACCCACCGTTGTTGTTGACATTGGCGGAGGAAGTACCGAATTTATTGTTGCCAACCAAACGGGTATGCAAACAGCTTTTAGTTTAAACATTGGAATTTCACGCATTTTTCAGCAGTTAACACTCAGCGATCCATTGACACCAGAGGATATTGCAACCATAGAAAATTGGTTGGAAAAACATTCCGAAGGAAAATTAAAAAGCATTGCTTGTTCAACGGTGGTTGGAGCTTCTGGAACGTTTGAAACCTTGTATCAAATCCAGTATCAGCAAGAATTTCCAAAATCTTTTGAGTGCATTGAAATGACAATGGATAACATATCAGAAATTTTAGAAGAAATCATTCATTCCACCTTGCATGAGCGGCAATTGAACACGCTCATCCCTCCTATTCGTCAAATTATGATGGCCATTGCGGGAGTTAAAATTCGTTGGATATTCAAACAATTGAATGCACAAAAATTCTTCATTTCACCCAACTCGTTGAAAGAAGGTGCACTTTATTCTGCTTCAAACCTTAAAAAAACTTAAATAATTCTTAAATTTAACGCCTTATTCAATTGAGAAAATTATTTTTGATGTAATTGTAAATTAAAAACAACCTATGAAAAAACATTTTTTACTTGCTTTGGGATTTACAGCAGCGTTTGGAACTGTTGCAAAAGCACAACAACAAGATCCAGTATTAATGGAAATTGATGGAAAGAAAATCACAAAGTCGGAATTTCTTCAGATTTACTTAAAAAACAACAACAATCCAAAATACGACCAAAAAACATTAGACGAGTACATTGACTTGTTTAAAAAATTTCAATTAAAAGTTGCAGAAGCAGAAGCGTTGGGATACGATACTATTCCGAAGTTAAAAAATGAGTTAGCTGGATATCAAAAACAATTGGCTCAACCTTATTTGACTGACAAAAGCATGAATGAAGCGTTGGTGCAACAAGCGTATGAGCGTATGAAAAATGAAGTGAGAGCTTCTCATATTTTGATTAAATTGCCTGCAAATCCTTCTCCAGAAGATACTTTAAAAGCTTATAATAAAGCAATGGAAGTTCGCAGTAAATTGTTAAAAGGCGGTGATTTCAATAAAATTGCAAGTGAATATTCTGATGATCCATCTGCAAAAACCAACTTTGGTGATTTAGGATTTTTCACAGCTTTCCAAATGGTATATCCTTTTGAAGAAGCGGCATACAATCAAAAAATTGGTGAAATTTCAATGCCGATTCGCACACGTTTTGGTTACCACATACTAAAAGTTACCGACAAACGTCCGGCTCGTGGTACAATGAAAGCTGCACATTTGATGGTTGCTGCAAATGAAGAAAATGATAGTCCAGAAACCATTGCAAAAGCAGAAAGCAAAATCAATGAGTTGTATGAGAAATTGAAAAAAGGAGACAATTTTGAAGAGTTGGTAAAAGCCTATTCAGACGATCCATCTTCGGCTAGTAATGGTGGTTTATTGCCTGTTTTTGGAACGGGTGCAACTACACGTATGATTCCAGAATTTGAAGAAGCTGCTTTTGGATTGGAAAAAGACGGCGATTTTAGTAAACCTGTTCGTTCAAAATTTGGTTTCCACATTATCAAACGCATTCAATTGACACCATTAAAATCATTTGATGAGTTGAAAAAAGAAATGGAAACTCGTGTTAGCCGTGATGAACGTGCTAATTTAACGCAAAACAGCTACATCGAAAAATTGAAAAAAGAATACAATTACAGCGAGCCTAATCATGAAAAAGTGATGGCTTGGTTCAATAAAAACATGGATTCTTCTATCTACAAAGGTGAATTTAATGCTGGAAAATTGAAAACAAATGCGGTGATGTTCTCATTAGCAGGTAAAAATTACACCGAAAAAGATTTTGTTGCTTACATGAATGAAAATCCAAGAAATTCTCGTGGTACAGCATTATCAGAAGTGGCAAAAAAACAATTCAAAGAGTGGACAAATTCTACAGTTATTGATTATGAAAAATCACGATTGGATGTGAAATACCCTGAATACAAAGCGTTGATGAAAGAATATCACGACGGAATTTTGTTGTATGAAGTAATGAGCGACAAAGTTTGGAACAAAGCAATGACCGATACAGTTGGATTAAAAGCGTTCTACGAAGCAAACAAAGCAAATTATGTTTGGGGAAAACGTTACGATTGCACAGTTTATGAAACAATGTCTGAAGATGTTGCTAAAAAGGTGTATAAATTAGCTAAAAAGAAATTGGCAGCTGATAGCATTGCTAGCATCATCAACAAAAACACAGAGTTAAACTTAAAAGTTAGATCAGGAAAATTTGAACTTTCAAAAACACCTTATTTAGAAAAACAACCGTTGAAAAAAGGAGTTAACAAACCGTATGTTTTTGATGGTAAAAACTATGTTGTTAAATTGAATGAAGTAATTGAAGCTAAAAACAAAGAATTAGCTGAAGCAAAAGGTATCATAACTTCTGACTACCAAACATATTTGGAAAAAGAATGGTTGAATGAATTGGAGAAAAAACATAAAATTGTAGTTTACAAAGATGTTTTATATTCTTTAGGAAAATAAACCTAAAAAAATCAAAAGGCTGGCCAACTAGTCAGCCTTTTTTTATATAGTTGCATTTAAACGTTGTTCTATACTATCGAAAAAGAAATAAATTTAGATACAAAACGTTGACACAAAATAGTAAATAAGATACATGAAATTAATAATTGGTTTAAGTTTTATTGTTGCATCTTTGGGTGTAACTTTTGGACAACAAAAAAGAACATTGTTGAATGGTGTTGTGGCACAAATTGGCGACAATGTTATTTTGCAATCCGACATAGAAGCCCAAGTTTTACAAGCACAACAAGCAGGTATAACCATTGACGAATCATTTAGATGCAACGTTTTGGAAGGAATCATGTATCAAAACTTGTTGATTAACCAAGCAAAATTAGATAGTATTGAAATAACTGACCAACAAGTAGATGCTGAAATGGAAAACCGTATTCGTTCTATTGAAGCTCAAATTGGTAGCCGCGAAAAAATGGAGCAGTTTTATGGAAAAACCATTTCACAAATTAAAGACGAGTTTCGTGGCGCCATTCATCAACGTATGTTAGCCGATGAAATGGAAAGAAAAATCACTGAAAACTTAACCATTACACCACGCGAAGTAAAAGAATTTTTTGAAAAATTGCCTGCAGATAGTATTCCCTACATCAATGCACAAACAATGTTTCAGCAAATTGTTATGTATCCAGAAGTAACAAAAGCGGATAAACAACGTGCAAAAGCAGAATTAGAAGATATTTTACAACAAGCAAGAAGCGGAAAAAGTTTCGCAACATTGGCTCGTTTGTATTCAGATGACAAAGGAAGTGCATCTAAAGGAGGTGAAATTACTGCACGCAGAGGAATGATGGTTGCCCCGTTTGAAGCGGCTGTTTTTAGTTTAAAAGAAGGAGAAATTTCGGATGTTTTTGAATCAGAATACGGTTATCACATTGTTAAATTAATCCAACGTAAAGGTGATAATTATACATGTGCCCACGTTTTGATTATTCCGAAATACACTACTGAAGCTTTAGAATTGGCTGCATTGAAATTAGATACGTGCTACCGTAAATTGAAAGCCAATGAAATTACTTGGGATGATGCTGTAGCAAAATATTCCAACGACGAAACAACAATGCAAAACCGTGGTATTATTACCAACCCATACACTGGCGATCAAAAATGGGATGCTGCAAGTTTGAGTGAAATTGACCAACAAATTTATTTGTTAACCGACAAATTGGCTGTAGGACAAATTACTGAACCTAATTTATACGAAGACATGATGACGCGTAAAGAAGGGGTGCGTATATTGCGTTTGGCTCAACGCACAGAACCGCATAAAGCTAATTTAAAAGAAGATTATCCGTTGATTCAAAAAGCAGCTGAAAGCACCAAACACCAAGAAATGATTGATGCTTGGGTGAAAGGAAAAATCAGCCAGGCGTATGTGAAAATCAACGACGAATACAAAAACTGTTCGTTTAAATACAACTGGAATTTGAAGTAATTTTTTGTACATTTATCAAAAATCTTAACCATGTCAGATAAAGCTGCTTTAGACCAATTAGTACAACATTATAACGAATTAAAAAACGAAATTCACAAAGTAATCGTTGGACAAGATGAAGTTGTAGATCAAGTATTGATTTCAATTTTTTCACGAGGACATTGTTTACTTGTGGGCGTGCCAGGACTTGCAAAAACATTGCTTGTCAACACCATTGCTCAAACGTTGGGATTGTCGTTTAACCGTATTCAGTTTACACCCGACTTAATGCCGTCAGACATTATTGGTTCTGAAATATTGGATGAATCCAGAAATTTTAAATTCATCAAAGGCCCGATTTTTAATAACATTATTTTGGCCGACGAAATTAACCGTACGCCACCAAAAACACAATCGGCGTTGTTGGAGGCAATGCAAGAACGTTCGGTTACTACAGCTGGTAAAACCTATAAATTGGAAGCGCCATTTTTTGTGTTAGCAACACAAAACCCTATTGAGCAAGAAGGAACTTATCCGTTGCCAGAAGCACAACTCGACCGTTTTATTTTCAATATTTGGGTGGACTACCCTACTTTTGTTGAAGAAATGGCAATTGTAAGAGCCACAACTGTTGACAGTAAAACCGAGTTAAAACAAGTGTTGAACGCCGAACAAATTATTGCCTACCAAGAATTGATTCGCAGAATACCAGTTGCCGACAATGTGTTGGAATATGCGGTGAAATTAGTCGGAAAAACACGCATCAACTCAGAATTTGCAACACCATTAACAAAAGATTATATTACTTGGGGAGCTGGTCCACGTGCTTCGCAATATTTAATCATTGCAGCAAAATGCCACGCAGCCTTGAATGGCAAATACTCTCCCGACATTGAAGATGTAAAAGCAGTTGCATTGCCTATTTTACGTCACCGTTTGGTAAGAAATTACCGCGCCGAAGCAGAAGGCTATTCAATGGAAAAAATTATAAAAGAGTTGTTGTAATTTTTTTTAGCTGAAAGTTCTTAAAAATTCAATTACATTTTAATAAACACAAAAAAGGCTTAGAGAAATCTAAGCCTTTTTTACTATCCTCAATAGTGAACTACTATCCTTTTACTCTTTCTACGTATGTACCTGTGCGTGTATCAATTTTGATTACTTCACCGTTGTCAATAAACAAAGGAACTTTTACTTCTGCTCCTGTTGCAATTGTTGCAGGTTTCATAGAGTTTGTTGCTGTATCTCCTTTCACACCTGGCTCTGTGTAAGTAACCTCAGAAATGATGTACATTGGCAATTCAACCACCAATGGCATTTCTTCTTCAGCGTGGAATAAAATGTTACATACCAAACCTTCTTGTAAAAACTTTGGTTTTTCAATCATTGCAGTTGGAATCAACACTTGTTCATACGTTTCGTTGTTCATGAAAACAAATGCATCTGCTTCTTCATACAAATATTGGTACTCTCTGTTTTCAATACGAACTGGTTCAATTTTGTGACCTGCTGAGAAAGTGAAATCCAAAATTTTTCCAGTTTCAATTTGACGCATTTTTGTACGTACAAATGCAGGACCTTTACCTGGTTTTACGTGTTGAAATTCAATAATTTGACACAATTTATCGTTGTGTTTAATACATAATCCGTTTCTAATATCCGCTGTTGTAGCCATATTATTTATAGTTTAATTTAAATTGCTTTGTTTTATTTGGAGTGCAAATATATGATTTTTTTCGTTTCATCACATCGGAATCGTTACTTTAAAGGTCGTTCCCTCACCTATTTGCGATTTTTCTACCACCACTTTTCCTTTGTGGTATTCTTCAACAATACGTTTTACCAAGGTTAAACCCAATCCCCAACCCCGTTTTTTGGTGGTATAGCCCGGCTTGAAAATAGAGCGAATTTGTTGCGGGGTCATTCCTTTTCCGGTATCCGAAATATAAATAACAGCCATTTCTGATGTGGATTTTAAGGTAATGTTCAACTTCCCTTTTCCTTCCATAGCATCAATAGCATTTTTAGCAATGTTTTCTATCACCCATGAAATCAACGAAGAACTGTGGGGAGCCATAACATTTTCTTCAATTTTGGATGTAAATTGAACTTGTTTTGATGTTCTAACTTGCAGATAATCAATAATTTCTTGAACGGTTACCGATAAATTCATGGACTCCATTTTGGCTTCGCTACCAATTTTAGAGAAACGATCGGTAACTTTGTTCAAACGGTCAATATCTTTATGCATTTCGTCCACAATCATCGCATCTACTTCTTGAGAACGCAAGAGCTCTACCCACGCCATTAATGATGAAATCGGAGTTCCTAATTGGTGAGCTGTTTCTTTTGCCATTCCAGCCCATACCTGATTTTGTTCGGCTTTTCTAAAAGTGCTAAACAACAAATAGGCAATAAACACAAACAAACCAATGATAACAAATTGGATGTAGGGAAAATATTGGAGCTGTTTAACAACGGGGCTACTATCAAAATACAATACATTTTTCACGTTGTTGCTAAAATCAATCACAATAGAGTCGTTGGTTTTAGACATATCCCGAATCAAACTATTCACATCGGTGTGCATAAAAACAGAATCGTTGATGTTGGTTCCAATAACCTGACGTGTTTCTTGGTTAATCAACATTACGGGTACCAATTCCTCGTCTTCAATAATTTCTTTGTTGAATGATTTAAACAACGAATCGCGGTCTTTTTCCAAACGACTAATTTCCTTTGAATCGTCGTACACATATTTCATAAAAAGTCCTTGGTACACTTCAACAGTAAACGCTGGATTTTTTTTCTCCCATACGCCCGCCAATACGCGCAAAGAATCATCAAATTTTTTAATCAATTTTTTGGAAGATAATTCAGGATAAACTTGACGAATGTTGGATGTGTCAAAATCTAAGTTGCGGTAGCCCGAAATATTTGCATCATTGTCCAAAAGAATAACTGGAATATCGTTGTTGTCTTTCACAATTTGCATTGGAAATTCAGGAATGGAATACGCAGAAGGATTAGCAATCTCTTTGGAAGCATCCACCCACAGCTTCATTTTTTCTTTTTCCTTTTCGCGCAATTGGGTAAAAGTACGGTCGGTTAACTGTATCAACTCTACCCTTTTTTTAATCATGGATGCCCATTGTTTGGCCCGTTGACGTTCTTGAGCAGCTACTTTGGAAACAATTTCATTGGATACAAACAACGAAGCCCCAACCAATAGCAGGGCAACAATTAACAGTACAATCTTCCACTTTTGTTTGTTTGTATATAAATTCATGCGGTAATTTCTGCAATGAAAACGATAAATGTAGCGCTTTATTTGTTTGAATCCCTACTTTTTGATTAATTTTCGCCTTCAGTTCGTTTTAAAATGAAAAATAATAAATTAAAATTCGCCCTCATCTTTGTCATTTGCTTGTTAATTGTCAATATACCATTATGGTTCTTCCCTATTCAATTATTCCCAGGCGTCATTGAATTTCAAAACGGTTTGCAAGCAGTTACAATTGAAGCGCCATTAAGCCTTTCGCATTTCATAGGCAAAGGTTTTAACGAAGGCGATTTGGAAAATGTCAACGATTTTTATTTGAAACCAACTGGCTATGCACTGGCATTTATTATCTGCATTGGATTGCCTTTTATTATTGCATTAAGATGGAGCAATCAACAAAAAAAATAAATCGCATTCTTTTGTCCTAATTCTTGTTTTCTCGTTGAATTTTTATTAATTTTAAATCATTCTAAATAAGAAGGGTTTAAAATTTGATTTATAGTTTCAATTAAATTTTAAATCGATTGTTTAATTAAAATTCAAAATCGTATGAAAAAACATGTTGCACAAACGTGCATGCAGTAGTGTTATTGTTATTAACAAAAAAAGCCGATACTTTGCAGAATCGGCTAAAATATTTAAACAGATAAACGATTAACGCTTGTGCATTGGTTCATCTGATACAGTCAATTTTTTTCTTCCTTTACGGCGACGAGCAGCTAATACTCTACGTCCATTTTTAGTAGCCATACGGCTTCTAAATCCATGCTTATTTCTTCTTTTTCTTACAGAAGGTTGAAACGTTCTTTTCATATCCTAAATCTTATAATTGCGTTTTTTATCAAAAATTCGGATTGCAAAGATATACTATTTTTTTAATCTAACAAGCAATTCCAATAAATTTGTGTAAAAAAGTAAGATTCCAGTTGAATATGATTTTTATCATTTTTTAAAATCAACTTTCATCGTTACTTTGCACTTGAATTTTTACAAAAATGGAAAAAAATCTATCATGTGACCATTGTGGTGATGAAATTATTGGTAATCAACATTATACTTATAAAGAAAAGTCATTTTGTTGCAATGGATGCATGACGGTATATCAGTTGCTCACCGATAATCAGTTGGGGAATTTTTATCAATTGGAAGAAAAATCGGGGGTTCGTCCACAAAAAATTCAACAACACAAATACGATTTTTTAGAAGTTCCAGAGATAAAAGCACGTTTTATTGACTTTGAAGACGATACTTTTGTTAAAATCACCCTCTTTTTACCCGAAATTCACTGTTCAAGTTGCATTTATTTATTAGAAAATTTACCCAAAATTTTGCCAGCGGTTACTTCATGCCAGGTGAATTTTGTACAACGCGAGGCATTAATTACGTATAGAAAAAATGAATTGCAACTTTCGGAATTAGCACATTTTTTAAATAAAATAGGTTATGCACCCAACTTTGGAAACCGAAAAGAGCAATCTAAAAAAATAGACAAAGTATTTTTCTATAAATTAGGGATTGCTGCTTTTGCTTTTGGTAGCATTATGCTGTGGAGTTTTCCGGAATATTTAGGCATCGACACCATGGATTATAAAATCCGTTTTTTCACCTCCATCCTATCGTTGTTGGTTTCTGTGCCCGTGTTGCTATTCTCTGCTCGCGACTATTTTATTTCGGCCTACAAATCCATCAAAAGTAAAAGTTTAAATTTAGATGTTCCAATTGCTATTGGTATCATTGCTTTGTATTCTCAAAGTGTGTTTACAATAATCACCGAAGGTGGTCCGGGTTACATGGATTCTTTTGCAGGATTCATTTTCTTTTTATTGATTGGAAAATGGTTTCAAAATAGAACCTATAAATCATTGTCGTTTGAGCGCGATTACACTTCGTATTTTCCGGTTGCGGTTACAAAAATTACGGATAACGGAGAGGAAATTGTTGAAATTGAAAAAATTAATGTGGGAGATAAAATTCTCATTCGCAACGAAGAAATAATTCCTTGTGATAGTATTTTGCAAAGCGAAACAGCTAAAATTGACTACAGTTTTGTAACCGGAGAATCTGTTCCAATCTACAAAAGCAAAGGCGATTACATCTATGCTGGAGGAAAATTGTTGGGGCAAAAAGTTGTATTAAAATCCGATCGCCCATCTAATCGCAGTTTGTTAACCCAATTATGGAACGATGTTAAATTTGATAAATTAAAGCCCAATCGCTATAAATTTCAAGATACCATTGCCCGTTATTTTTTGTGGGTAGTTTTAGCCATTGCATTGCTTTCTGCAATTGCCTGGGTATTTATTGATTACACGCGAATATTAGAAATTGTTGTTGCTGTGTTGATTGTTGCTTGTCCGTGTGCATTGGCACTTTCTTCCCCATTTACATTTGGAAACAGCATGAAATTGATGGGACGTAAAGGTTTGTATTTGAAAAATACGGCTGTTATTGAACGTATGAATGAAATTACCGATGTTGTGTTTGACAAAACAGGAACGTTGACCGAAAGTACTAATTTACAAGTTGAATATATTGGTGATGAACTTTCGGACAGTGAAAAAGAGTTATTGTGTTCGTTGGCCAATTGTTCCACTCACCCACTTTCTCGCGCCATTGTTCGCTATTACAAATTGCAAGGTATTCATTCAACAGCAACAATTTCCAATTTTGTGGAAGAAGTAAATAAAGGTATTTCTTGTACATCTTCAGAAAATTTATCAGCAAGCATTGGAAGTCATGTTTATTTATTTGGAAACACAGTGAGCAGCAATGAAACAGAAACGTATTTCAAAATTGGTGAAAAATCTGGGAAATTTGTGTTCCACTCCGAACTGCGTCTTGGCGTACATTCGTTGATCAAAAGTTTAAACAACTACACGGTACATGTTTTATCGGGCGATAAAGACAAAGATTATGAATTGATAAAAAATTTGGTGGGTGGAGATAGCACTGTTCGCTTCAATCAAACGCCCAACGATAAATTGGATTATGTGTTGAATTTGCAACAAGAAGGCAAAAAAGTATTGATGGTTGGTGACGGATTGAACGATTCGGGAGCATTGGGCGTTGCACACGTTGGCATTGCAGTTTCTGAAGATGTTTTTCGTTTTACACCATCGTCGGATGCAATTATCAAAGCTGATAAATTAGCGCGATTGAATCAATTTTTAGAAATGAGTCACTATGCTAAGAAAGTATTAAAAATTTGCTTGGGGTTTTCGTTGGTTTACAACACCATTGGTTTATCGTTTGCAGTCACTGGAGCACTTTCACCCTTAATTGCAGCCATCATAATGCCAATGAGTTCTATTACTATTGTAGCATTAAGTACATTATTGGTGCACCTAAAAACTTTTAAAAATTAACGTTCTGCTTCTTGCACCAGTAGTGGCACATTTAATAATTCAATAGCACGACCGTGAATTTCTATAACACCTTCTTCTTTAAAATCTTTAAGAAGGCGTATGACTGTTTCTGTAGCTGTTCCAACAAAATTTGCTAAATCTTCACGCGATAAATTAATTTGCTGATTTTTATAAATTTCATTCAAGACCAATAAAATTATTGCCAAACGTTGACGCACAGTTTTTTGTGCCATGGTTTTGATAAACAAAGCTAATTCACCAGCTTCTTTGGATAATTCACGCAATACAGCTTGCAATAATTCAGGTTGATTTTCAACTTGTTTTGAAAAGTCATCCGTTTTAATAACGCATACACTACAATCTTCAAGTGTTGTTGCAGAAAGACGATAAGGCTCTTCGCTGAACAAGGATCGAAACCCAATCACATCGCCCTCTTTGGCAATTCGAATAATTTGCTCTTTGCCCGATTCACCAATAGTAAATACTTTAATTTTTCCAGCTTTGATACAGAAAATGCCTTTAGGATAAGCTCCTTCAACAAAAACAGGTTCGTTTTTCTTGTAAATAATACAATCTTTTATGTCATTCAATTCATTTACTCCCTCCGCACACAGCGATTTGAATAATGAAAGATGACGCACCTCGCAAGTTTGACAACTTACGGGTTGACTGTTTGGTTTGGGCATTGCACTTTTTTTATGCAAATATATAGATAAACTTATTGATAAATGAAATATAAAAAAGTAGTTTTTATTTTTTGGTAGTATTGCAATGATCGGATTTGTGACAGCAATCCATTGATACTGTTTGTTTTACATCTTTATCTGATGAAGCAATAATCGATGTATTTATTTTTGGACTTATGTACGGTATCCCTAAGTTCATGCCTCTTACAATGATTAAAAGTCCAACAACAGTTACCAAAACGGGTGTTATTTTACTTGCCTGCCAATTAAATTTAAGTGATGCAAATTTTGCAAGTGTTAAAATAGGAATGGTCCCCACGCCAAAAAATGCCATTGCCACCATAGAAGAAAACGGGTCGCCAGCCAACAAGCTGTTTAAAAGTGCAATATAGATTAGCCCACATGGAAGCAACCCGTTAATCATCCCAAAGAAAAAAGGTTTAAATGGAATAGTTGATTTGAATAATTTATTCAATGATTTACCAGAAAATCGTGTTAAAAATTGTTGAATTTTATTGGATGCAGGAAGTTTTATAAATTTTTTCCAAGCAAAAAGAATAATTAAAACACCTGTGATGATGGATAAAATTTGCATCCATTTTAAGGTTTGCAAACTAATACCAATCACTCCAACTACCAATCCCAGCAATGCATAAGTAAATGTTTTTCCCAAATGGTATTGAGTAATTCCAACCGCCTTGCCCTGCCATGTTTTAGAAGAAATAGGCACAGCCATCACCAACGGCCCGCACATTCCCAAGCAGTGTAAAGAAGCCCCAAGGCCCAAAATTAAAGCACTTATTGACGCTGCAAACATTTTTTAAATGGTTATCTCTTCTTTTTGAATACAAGATTGGTTGTTTATTTTATACAAAATTTCAATGTTGTATTTTCCTGCCACCAATTTGGATTTAGGAATTACAAATGAGTTTCCTTCTTCAAAATAAAACTCTTGGTCCAACTTTTGGTTGTTTGGTCGACTCAACACTACTTTCCCATCCGATAAAGCTAGATCCTCAGGAAATACAATTTGTATTTCATCGTCCACCAAATTAACGGTTGCTTTACCCAGAGTTGCGGCATTTTTATAAGATTGAATTTCTTGCTCGTAATTTACTTCACGAGCATAGTAATCTTCGTCTTCTAGTTCGGTACTTTTGCTCATCATAATAGATGTAAGGGTGATAATAAACCCAATAAAAAGTGCCATCGCTATTGTTAATCCTTTCCCCCAATTCATTTCAATTATTTTTTAAAAACTTGGTCCAATAAATTTCGTTTTTACGTGTTGAATTTTCTTTCCATTGCCATATACGTTGATGTAAATCACCTCTTTGTCTGATACTTCTTTATATGGAATTTTCACCACAAAACGTTCTTTCAATTCTTTTTCTGGTTTTAGATACAACTTTTTAACAGCTGTTTCAATTTCACCATGATTCCCTTCTAATTTTAATTGAATATCATACCCCTTACGTGTTTTGTTGGCAATGTAAATTTCAAAAATATTGCTCACTTTACCATCTTCGGTAATTTGGAAAGTGGTACCTCTTTGGCGCGCAATATTGGTTTGAAAATCACTACGAGTTACCAACATTATTACAAGCGTAATAATTAAAGCCGTTAACAAGGCCGAATAAGCTTTTACACGTGGTGTAAATTTGAATTTTTCTCGGTTTTTAATGTTTTCTTCAGACAAGAAACCAATCAATCCTCTTTCAAGTCCAACACTGTCCATCATGTGGTCGCAAGCATCAATACAAGCCGTACAGTTCACACATTCTAATTGCGTACCATTACGTATATCAATACCAGTTGGACAAACGTACACACATTGTTTACAATCAATACAATCCCCTTTCCCTGCTGCCTGGCGATCTTCATTCTTTTTGAATTTAGCTCTACCTTTTTCACCTTCTCCACGCACATAATCGTAAGCAATTACCATTGTGTTTCTATCGAGTAATACTCCTTGCAAGCGACCATAAGGACAAATTGTAGTACACACTTGTTCTCTTAGTCGGGCAAATACCCAAAAAAACACAAATGAAAAAAGAATAATTGCAATAAAACCACCTACGTGTTCAGAAACCGGTGATGTGATGATGTTCCAAAGTGCATCAATACCAATAATATATGAAAGAAAGATATTGGCAATAAAAAATGCAATAAGATAAAACAACGTGAACTTTGCTGTTTTCTTAAGAATTTTCTCACGGTTCCAAGGTTGTTGATTTAATTTTATTTGATGTTTAAAATCGCCTTCAATCCAGTATTCAATTTGGCGGAATACGAATTCCATAAAAATTGTTTGTGGACAAAACCACCCACAAAACAAACGACCAAAAATAATGGTAAAGAAAATGACAAACACTACTCCAATTATCATGGATAAGGCAAAGATGTAAAAATCTTGTGGCCAAAAAATGTTTCCAAAAATGATAAATTTTCTTTCAACGATGTTTAACATTAAAAAAGGTTCGCCACCTACCTTGATAAATGGCAAACCTATTAATATTAAAAGTAAAGAATAACTTACAATTTTTCGTTTCGTAAAATATGCGCCCCACGGTTTTTTAGGATACACCCAGACTCTCTTTCCGTCTTTATCAACAGTTGCAATACTGTTTCTAAATTCCTCTTCGTCTTCGTACAACATTTTACTACCTCCTATTTTAAATTAAGCTCTAAAAACTATTCTTTTACATATTTTTCACCTTGAGGTTCTTTACCTGCAGTGTATGGTAAAGAGTACACATACGATGACACCTGTTGTAATTGAATTGGATTCAACTTAGAAGCATGTTCAGGCATCCCGTTAGATGTTCCTGTTTTAATTGTTTTAAAAATAGCTTTAATATCACCAGTGTATAACCAGAATTCATCCGTTAAGTTTGGACCAATATCACCTTGACCTTTGTCTTTATGACACATCACACAGTTAGCATCATAAATTGCTTTTCCTGCATCTAAATCTTTTTGTTCAGTCATTACAGTTGCATTCGTTTCATCCACATTCATCGACATTTTTGACAAATATTCTTTCACTTCAGCATCTGCTTTTACCATTTCTTTGTTGTATTCTGCCATTTGCAAATCACCCGTTCTGAAAACGTGGTAATGCAATACATATACAACTGCAAAAATCATTGTACCAACCAATAAAGCAACCCACCATGGTGGCAAATTATTGTCTAATTCACGAATACCATCATACTCATGATCCAACGTGATTTTATCTTCTTCTTCAATTGGAACTGCATCTGTTAAGATTTTAGAGAAAGTACCTGTTGCTTTTGCACTCTTTTCTTCTGTATTAGATTGAGCAAATTTTTTCAATAAATTATTGAAGATGCTTTTGAAGTATATTAAAACTCCAACAAGAATCAAATTTATGATTGCCATAAAAACCAAATCAGAGTTTTCTACAAGCAGCCATGGACCTTCATTAGCTTCATTAAATTTCAATGCCAATGCTTCATTCCCAATAAAAAAGCTACCAAATAATACCAACAATGGTAAGCGATTCATCTTTATCTTTTGAACGATAGTATTAACCATATTCTTTTTATTTTGATTTTTCATACGACTAATTTTGTTGTTGAGAAAAATTATTTTCTTCGTTTATATCATCATCATTGAGCGGATAGCTACTAATTTCTGAAACACTGGATTTACTCATTTTTCTTACTCTGATTAAAACAATTACAAAGAATGTAACAAAAATCAAGAGGGAAATTATCGGGAATATTCCTACTCCCGATATTGTTTCTAAATTTTGTTTTATAAACCGCAACATGCCTTATTATTTTACTTTAATATCAGTACCTAAACGTTGTAAATATGCTATCAACGCTACGATTTCTTTTTTCTCCATTTTTGCAATTTCTGCATCTTTGTTGAAATCTTTCTGCAATTCTTTAGGTAACTTATTGAAGATATCTGTTACAATTCTTGTTGCTACTTGTTTTGCTTGTTTTTGCAAATCACCCATAGCTTTCAAGTCATAACCTGTTTCATAAGGAACACCTAATTTTTGCATCGCTCTGATTTTCTTCTCAGTTAAAGAAACATCTAAGTCATTTTCTTTCAACCAAGGATATGCTGGCATAATAGAACCTGGAGTTACGTCTTTTGGACGAATCATGTGTTGGTAATGCCAATAATCACTTCTCAATCCACCTTCACGTGCCAAGTCTGGACCCGTACGTTTAGAACCCCATTGGAATGGATGGTCGTAAACAAATTCACCAGCTTTTGAATAGTCACCATAACGAGCTGTTTCAAAACGAAGTGGACGAATCATTTGTGAGTGACAGTTGTAACATCCTTCTTTCACATAAATATCACGACCTTCTAACTCAAGTGGTGTATATGGTTTCACACTTGCGATTGTTGGCACATTGCTCTTCACAATCATTGTTGGGATAATTTCAACCAAACCACCAATTGCAACAGCAATAATACTCCAAATTAAGAATTTCACTGGTTTTCTTTCCAAACGTTTGTGCCAGTCTTCTTTTTCATTAGCATGTTGTGCTAAAACTGCTGATAATGCAGGTGCTTCTGCTGGTTCATCAGCTTCAAAACTTCCTTGTTTAGCTGTTTTAAACAAGTTGTAGAACATCATTACAGCACCAATCAAGTACACCAATCCACCAATAGAACGGAACACATAGAATGGTTTGATAGCTTCTACAGTTTTAATGAATTCACCGTGCACTAAAGTTCCATCTGGATTAAATTCTTGCCACATCAACCCTTGTACAAATCCTGCAATATAAATTGGAATTACATATAAAATAATACCCAATGTTGCAATCCAGAAGTGTTGATTTGCCATTTTTTTAGAGTACAATTTTGTACGGAACATTTTAGGGAACAACCAGTACAACATACCAAATGTCAACATACCGTTCCAAGCTAAACCTCCTACGTGTACGTGCGCTACTGTCCAGTCAGTAAAGTGAGAAATAACATTTACGTTTTTCAACGATAAAAGTGGACCTTCAAAAGTAGACATACCATAACCAGTTAAGGCAACCACCATGAATTTCAAAGTCACATCATCGCGAACTCTATCCCAAGCACCACGAAGTGTTAACAATCCGTTCAACATACCACCCCAAGATGGAGCAATCAACATTACAGAGAAAATTACCCCTAATGATTGTGCCCAATCTGGCAATGATGAATATAATAAGTGGTGAGGACCAGCCCAGATATACATGAAAATCAATGCCCAGAAGTGGATGATTGATAAGCGGTAGGAATAAACCGGTCTGTTTGCTGCTTTAGGTACAAAATAATACATCAACCCTAAATAAGGAGTTGTTAAGAAAAATGCAACCGCATTGTGTCCATACCACCATTGCACCAACGCATCTTGAACACCTGCATACCATGAATAACTTTTCAAGAAACTAACAGGAATTTCAAATGAATTGAAAATGTGCAACATTGCAACAGCAACAAATGTTCCTATATAAAACCAAATTGCAACATACAAATGTTTTACTCTTCGGTTTAATATTGTTGCAAACATGTTCCAACCCCAAACTACCCAAATACCAGCAATCATGATGTCAATCCACCACTCCAACTCTGCATATTCTTTTGATGTTGAAATCCCTAAAGGAAGTGTTATAACTGCACAAACAATGATAAATTGCCATCCCCAAAAGTTGATGTAACTCAATTTATCACTCCACATACGTGTTTTTAACAAACGTTGTAAGGAATAATAAACACCTGTAAAAATACCGTTCCCTACAAATGCAAAAATCACCGCATTGGTGTGTAAAGGACGAATTCTACCAAACGATAACCAACTCAATGGTAAGTAATCGTTAAAAAATTCTGGAAAGGCCAACTGCAATGCAATAGTTAAACCAACCAACATACCTATTATCCCCCAAATGATGGTGGCGTAGGCAAAGTACTTGACAATCTTATTGTCGTAACTAAACTTTTGAATTTCCATGTTCTGTTTGATTTTGTTGTTTTTCTTTTTTTTCTTTTTCTGTTTCTGTTTTTTGTTCAACACTTTCGTCTTCAAAGAGAATTCTTACACTTGGTGTATAATCATCGTCAAATTGCCCCGTTTTAGTAGCCCACAAAAAGCCTATTAAAAAGATAATTGCAATAATTAAACTCACGATTAACATTATGTATATTATTCCCATGGTGCAAATGTCATTTAATTGTCATTCATAAAAAATGATAATTGTCATATTTTCCATTTTTTCTTAAAAAATCTTAAAAAATAATTTTAAAGGTAAAACTTTTATTTCCGTTAAAAAAATTAATTTTAGCCTATGGAAGAAAATCAAGCAAAAGAAAGAATCTCATACTTAGTTGGTTACCTTAATCAATGCAATTATGAATACTATGTTGAAAGCAATCCAACAATTAGTGATTTTGAATTTGACCAATTGTTAAAGGAATTAGAAACATTAGAAAAACAATTTCCTCAATTTGCTGTTGATTATTCTCCAACCAAACGTGTAGGCGGCGATATCACCAAAAAATTTGAAGTTGTTAAGCATACCTACCCCATGCTTTCGCTTTCAAACACCTATTCGGAAGAAGAAATTGTTGATTGGGCAAATCGTATTAAAAAATTAATTTCCGAACCGCTTGAATATGTGTGTGAATTGAAATACGACGGTGTTGCAATTGGTATTAAATACGAAAATGGAATTTTAACGCAAGCTGTTACTCGTGGCGATGGAACGCAAGGCGAAAACATTACCGCCAATGTTAAAACCATTCGCACCGTTCCGCTGCAGCTTAAAGGTAACTTCCCTGCAACATTTGAAATTCGTGGGGAGATATTTTTGCCCTTCAAAAAGTTTGATGCCATTAACAAAGAACGTGAAGATTTAGGAGAACCCTTGTTTGCCAATCCTCGCAATTCGGCCTCTGGAACGTTAAAATTACAAGATTCTAAGGTTGTGGCAGCGCGCGGTTTAGACACGTATTTATATGGTGTTTATGGCGTTGAAGGGTTGGCTACTGGTCACTACGAAATGGTGCAACAAGCAGGACAATGGGGATTGAAAGTACCATCGTCGCAACAACGCTACATCCAAAAAGTCAATTCCATTGAAGGGATTATGGACTTCATTCATTATTGGGATAAAAAACGAGATGAATTGCCTTTTGCAATAGACGGAATTGTTATAAAAGTCAACAATTACGCGCAACAAGAAGAATTAGGTTTTACAGCCAAATCTCCACGCTGGGCAACGGCCTTTAAATTTAAAGCAGAACGAGTTGAAACGCAATTATTATCCATTGATTATCAGGTTGGAAGAACAGGTGTTGTAACTCCTGTTGCCAATCTTGCACCCGTTCATTTGGGTGGCACAACCGTAAAACGTGCCTCTTTGCACAATGCCGATCAATTGGAAAAATTGGATTTGCATGCAAACGATTTTGTTTTTGTGGAAAAAGGTGGAGAAATTATCCCAAAAATTGTTGGGGTAAATAACGATAAAAGAACTCCATCTGCTCAAAAAATTCAATTTATTGAAACCTGCCCAGAATGTTCAACTCCTTTAGTTAGAAACGAGGGCGAAGCACAGCATTTTTGTCCAAACGATAGTTTTTGTCCACCACAAATGACTGGTAAAATTGAGCATTTTATTGGCAGAAAAGCAATGAACATCGATGGTTTGGGAACAGAAACCATTCAATTATTGTTTGACAAAGGATTGATTAAAAACGCAGCCGATTTATACGCACTTACTTTTGATGAATTGTTGAAATTGGACCGTATGGCCGAAAAAAGTGCCAATAATTTATTGAAAGGACTCCAAGAATCTAAAAAAGTTCCGTTTGAACGAGTACTTTTTGCTTTAGGAATTCGTTATGTTGGCGAAACTGTGGCTAAAAAATTAGCTAAACATTTTAAAAACATTGATGCCATTCAGCAAGCAACTTTGTTGGAGTTAACCTTGGTAGAAGAAATTGGCGAAGTAATTGCGCAATCGGTAAACAATTATTTTGAGCAACCCCAGCATCGTGCGTTGATTGAGCGTTTTAAAGCAATTGGGTTGCAATTTGAAATCGAAGAAGCTGAGCTCTCCTCTACTCTTTTTGTTGGAAAATCGTTTGTAGTTTCGGGTGTTTTCAATGCATTTTCTCGCGATGAATTAAAAGCCTTGATTGAAGCAAATGGAGGGAAAAATGTATCGTCTATTTCCAGCAAAACAGATTATGTGGTTGCAGGAGATAACATGGGGCCAGCCAAATTGCAAAAGGCAACCGATTTAAACATTCCGATTTTAAGCGAAGACGATTTTATTAAAATGCTGAATCAATAAAAACACAACTAATTGCAATAATATAAAGGGTTGTGATGGAAAAATAGTACTTTTGGAGTAAAAAATAAGAAATGACAAAATTAAGTGTAAACATCAATAAAATTGCAACTATCCGAAATGCCAGAGGAGGAAACACGCCTAATGTTGTGCAAGTTGCAATAGATTGTGAACGATTTGGTGCTGATGGAATTACGGTGCATCCACGCCCAGACGAACGCCATATCACCACACAAGATGTTTATGATTTGTATAAAGTAGTTAAAACAGAATTCAATATTGAAGGTTATCCCGATGCAAGGTATATGCAATTGGTTGAAGAAACTATGCCAGCACAAGCAACTTTGGTACCCGATCCTCCAGGAGTTTTAACTTCCAATGCTGGTTGGGATACCAAAACAAATTATGATTTACTCAAAGATTTAGTGGCACATTTAAAAAGCATCAACGTGCGAAGCTCAATTTTTGTTGACACCAATTTGCAAAATATTGAATATGCAGCTAAAATTGGTGTAGATCGTATAGAATTATATACTGGTCCTTATGCTGAAGTATATTCGCAAAACAAAGAAAAAGCAATTGCTCCTTATGTGGAAGCGGCTAATTTTGCTAAATCTTTGGGGTTGGAATTAAATGCTGGGCACGATTTAAGTTTAGAAAATTTGAAATTCTTCAAACAAAATATCCCCTTTTTAGCGGAAGTATCCATCGGTCATGCATTGATTTCAGATGCATTGTATTTTGGTTTAGAGAATACCATACAACGTTATAAATTTTTATTAAAAGACTTTTGACAGGAAGATTTTTGAAAAAAATCCAATTATTTTATTGTAGTTCAAAAAAGATATACTTAATATTGCACTTCTAAAAGCAAATTCAAGTCGCTTTTTTGAAAAAATCCTTTTTTAATCTTTATAAATCAAACTTTCATTTTATCAATTTTATGGATAAAACTATGTTGGAAAGTAAAAAGCTTTCAGACCTTAAAGAAATAGCAAACACACTGGGAATCAATGTAGATGGCATGAAAAAAGCAGAGATAGTTGCTGCAATTATTGGTGGTAATGATGAACCTGCTAAAGAATCAGAAACTACAATAGTTGAAAAGCCAAAAGCAAAACAAAAAACAGCTAAAGCTCCAAAACAAGTAAAAGAAAACAAGCAAAATGATTTATTTACTTTAGAAGTGAAGGAGCAAACCCCAGAGGTGGCAGCTAATAATGAAAAAAAAGGCGGAAGAAACCTTTTGGATTTAGTTAAAGCTAAAAAGGAAAGTCAGCCAGAACAACCCGCAACAATTATAGAGGAAGTAGCTGAACCAATTATTTCTGAAACTGAAGAAATAACTATTGAATCAACGCCTCCTACAATTGAAGCAATAGATAAAAACCCTACTGAAAAGCAACAAGAACAACGCCATCACGAAAGAAAACAACCACATCATCAACATCAAAAAAACCGTCAACACCAGCAACAACAAGAAGAGAAAGACAATGGCTATGATTTAGTAGGAATTGTTTCTGCAGAAGGTGTACTTGAAGTTATTCAAGATGGTTATGGTTTTTTACGTTCATCTGATTTTAATTATTTACCATCACCTGATGATATTTATGTTAATCAAAGTCAGATCAAATTGTTTGGTTTAAAAACAGGTGATACAGTAAAAGGAACTATTCGTCCTCCAAAAGAAGGTGAAAAATATTTCCCTTTAGTAAAAGTAGAATCCATCAACGGTAGAGAGCCATCGTATATTCGCGACAGAGTTCCTTTCCAATATTTAACGCCTTTGTTTCCAGATGAAAAATTCAAATTAACAGGGCATGCACAAGAAACCTTGTCAACTCGTGTAATGGATTTATTTGCACCAATTGGTAAGGGACAACGTGGTATGATTGTAGCGCAACCAAAAACAGGAAAAACAATGTTGTTAAAAGATGTTGCCAATGCAATTGCAGCGAATCATCCTGAAGTGTATTTGATTGTTTTGTTGATTGACGAACGTCCGGAAGAGGTTACAGACATGGCTAGAAGTGTTAAAGCAGAAGTAATTGCTTCAACCTTTGACGAGCCAGCAGAAAGACACGTAAAAGTTGCCAATATGGTTTTGGAAAAAGCCAAAAGAATGGTAGAATGTGGTCATGATGTTTGTATTTTATTAGACTCCATCACACGTCTAGCACGTGCCTACAATACGGTTTCGCCAGCATCTGGTAAAGTTTTATCTGGTGGGGTTGATGCCAACGCATTGCACAAACCAAAACGTTTCTTTGGTTCGGCAAGAAAAATTGAAAACGGCGGTTCGCTTTCTATTTTAGCAACAGCGTTAACAGATACTGGTTCTAAAATGGACGAAGTAATCTTTGAAGAGTTTAAAGGTACGGGTAACATGGAGTTGCAACTTGATAGAAAAATTGCTAACCGTAGAATTTATCCAGCAATTGATATCACTGCTTCGGGCACACGTAGAGAAGATTTATTGGTTACAAAAGATGTATTGCAACGTGTTTGGTTGATGCGTAAATTCATTGCAGATATGAATCCTGTTGAAGCAATGGAATTTATGAAAGAACGCATGGATGCAACGCAATCCAACGAAGAGTTTTTGGTGACGATGAATAGCTAAAACCATGAAAGTAACATTTAAAACAGCCATTATTTGTGCACTTGTTTGGATTGGTTTCAAAATGTTGAGTTTTGGAGTTGGTTGGAACGTACCTAGCAATACGGCCTTGTTTGTAATGACCAATATGTTATTGTTGTTAGCAGCTGTTGCAATTGGTTTGTATTTGCAAAAAAGAAAAGGCGTTGAAGATGATAATATTTTGACGGATATAAAAAATGGAATGTCGGCTGGGGTTGTTTATTCTATGATTATCAGCGCTTTTCTTTATTTTTATTACGAGAAAATTGATCCCGATTACAACCGAAAAATGGTGGCTGAGCGCGAAGCTTATTTCCAATCTGTAATTGACAACCCTGTTGAACTAAAGAAGATCAAAGCCAATAACAAGGATTTGGAAATCATGTCGAGAGAGGAAATTTTACAAGAATTTAGAAAAACTCCTCAAATGTTGTTTTCCGGTGGTTTTATTATGACTTATGGTATTTTATCGATGTTGATGCTTTCAACTTTTTATAGCGTTATTGTAGCCATCATTTTTAGGAAAGTTCTTTTTAGGTAGTTACTCAAACCAAATATCATTTATTATTTCAAAACCTGCAAATTCATTTACGCGCAATAAAATGATTTGTTTGCCATTGGCTAATTCTTCTCGCATTACAGCAGAATTGAGTTTAATATGCAACACCTTGTTTTTGATATACAACCTCTCTGTTCGGTTGGCAACAGCAACGCCCATCATTTCTTTCCAGCCGTTGATGACCTCCATTTCTTTCATCTTTTTATCCAAACGATACGATTTCAAAAAGCGATCAATCAAATCCTTTAGCGGCGTATTTTCAGCATCTCTTTTGTCCATTGTCATACGTTCTGATATTTAACTTGTAGTTGAGGCAAAGGAATCACATTTCCCTGTTCTATTTTATAGACATTTCCGTTGAGTTGATTGCTCTCAAACGTTTGTCGGATTCTTTCTTCATCGGTGTCGGTTACTAATACCTGACCAAAAAAATCGGATGAAACTAAATCCATCAAGCGTTGCACTCGGTTTCTGTCCAATTTATCAAACACATCATCGAGCAACAAAATGGGTTTTAGTTGCAAATTGCGTTTCAACCAATCGTATTGCGCCAAGCGAAGCGCAATAACAAACGATTTTTGTTGGCCTTGCGAACCAAATTTCTTAACCGGATGTCCTTTAATCAAAAAATTCAAATCGTCTTTGTGCGTGCCTACATTGGTGTAATGCGATAAAGCATCTTTTCGTTCGCTGTTTTTAAGTAAATTTTCAAAAGAATCTTCGTGCAATTGCGAACGGTATTCCAATGCTACCAATTCATTTTCATTGCCAATACTGTTGTAATGTTGCTGAAAAACAGGAATAAAATCATTGAGAAAATCGGTGCGTTTTTGAAAAATACGCTTTCCAACAGCAACTAATTGTTCGTTCCACACCTCCATTGATTCACGTTCAAAAAATCCATTTTCATACATGTGTTTCAACAAGGCGTTGCGTTGCACTAAAATCTTGGCGTATTTTTGAATATCGTTCAAGTAGCCTTTATCGGACTGCGAAATGATGCCATCCATCCATTTTCTGCGCAATTCACTTCCTTCCGAAATTAAATCTTTATCGTAGGGAGAAATGATAACGGTAGGAAAAAGTCCAATGTGTTCGGCCAATTTCTCGTATTCTTTTTTATTTTTTTTAAAAACTTTTTTTGCACCAACTTTTAATGCACAGTGAATTTCGTAATTCTTTTCATCCGTTTCAAATCCTCCTATGATGGAAAAAAACTGTTGGTCAAATCGAATGTTTTGACGGTCAATGGTGTTTAAATACGATTTACACATACTCAAATAGTGCACGGCATCCAAAATATTGGTTTTACCGGCTCCATTCATTCCAATAAAGCAATTAATACCAGGATTTAACTCAAGATAAGCTTCCTCGTAATTTTTAAAATTGATAATTTGAAGTGATTTGAGATGCATAAAAACAAAAATAGTAAAACTAGTGTGATGATTTTTAAAAGCGATGAATTAAAATTTTTAACACCCAATTCATTTCTTATCATAGGTCAATTTACAGGTGGTAACAAGGATGTAATTTTGCAGTATAATTTTAAAAACAGAATAATATGGCAACTACAAAATGGACAATTGATCCAACACATAGCGAAGTTTCTTTCAAAGTGAAACATTTAATGATTTCCAATGTAACAGGTTATTTTGGAGAATTTCAAGGAGGGGCACTAACAGATGAAAATGATTTTTCTACTGCACAATTTGAATTTTCTGCTCCAATTGCAAGTCTTTCAACCAACAACGAACAACGTGACGGACATTTAAAAAATGCTGATTTCTTTGATATGGAAAAATACCCTGCTTTAACTTTTAAAAGTAAAAAAGTGGAAAAAATTGACGATGAAACGTTTACAATTTTAGGTGAATTTACGATTAAAGATGTAACTAAAGAAGCAAAATTAAACATGGAATTGGGTGGTATAACCAAAGATCCATACGGAAATACAAAAGCTGGTTTAACATTGAGTGGAAAAATCAACCGTACAGATTATGGTTTGACCTACAACGCAGTAATGGAAACAGGAGGTGTAATGCTCTCAGAAGAAGTGCGCTTAAATGCAGAAATTCAATTGGTTAAGATGTAATATTAACTAATTATTGATTATTAGAATGGATGGAAATTTTGCTTTTCATCCATTTTTTTTTGGTTTACAATGAAAATTAACGAAATTTGTATCGTTTTTTAATAAAATAGAATGAAAAAATACGTATTATTTGCTGTTACAGCTATTCTTTGTAGCTTGACTACTTTTGCTCAAGATTCAACAAAAGCACCAAAACCTGAAAGTCCTTGGAAATTAAAATTGTTGTTTGGTGTTAATGGAACCCAATCATCATTTGTAAACTGGAGTGCGGGAGGTAGAAACAACTTGTCATTAATTGGTTTTATTTCTGCATCTGCTGATTACAAGAAAAACAAATGGCAATGGAACAATAGTTTGGATTTGGCACTTGGTGGGATGTTGTATTTAGATAAAGCTGGAAAAAAACAAGGTTTGCAAAAAACAGATGATAAAATTGATTTCGCCACAAAGGCAGGTTACCAATTGCATAAATCGTGGTATTTATCATTAATTGGAGGATTTAAAACACAATTCATGGATGGTTTCAATTATCCAAATGATTCAGTGTATGTTTCTCGTTTCATGGCACCAGGTTATGCCAACTTTGCATTGGGTATTGACTTTACGCCCAACAAAGATCTTTCGGCATTTCTTTCCCCAATAGCCACCAAAATGACATTTGTAATGGATGATTCATTAGCAAATGCTGGTGCTTTCGGGGTGAAAGATGCTCAATTCAACGCACAAGGTGACGTGGTTTCTTCTGGAAAACGTTTTAGAGGGGAGATTGGTGCTTATTTCCGTTTGACTTATGTCAAAGAAATTGTAAAAAACATCAATTTTAAATCAAAATTAGAATTGTTCTCCAACTACGCAGTTAAACCACAAAACATAGATGTTAACTTGGATGTCTTGTGGACATTTAAAGTTAACTCTTGGTTGTCAGCTTCGATAAACTGGACCTTGCTTTATGACGATGACATCAAAATTCGTGATTCGAAAGGTGGATTCGGACCTCGTACGCAATTCAAATCAGTACTTGGTTTAGGACTCTCCTACTCGCTTCAAAATTTTAAATAATCTTTTAATGATTGTAAAAAAGCCATCTAAATTAGATGGCTTTTTTTGTACAGTAAAAAGAACTTTATTTTAAAATAAATACCCACTTGTTAACTAGTTTTTTAATTTTGTATCCAAATGAGTGAAGAAAAAAACATGCCCTTCCTTCAACATTTGGAGGAATTACGATGGAGATTAGTGAGAGCAGCTATTGCTGTATTGATATGTTCTATACTATTATTTTGGCAACAAACTTGGATAATGGACAATATTTTCCTTGTAATGTTGGACAATAACTTCATTTCCTTTCGCCTTATGTGTGAATGGTTTGGTGTATGTACTGAATCTGCTCCTGTGATTATCCAAAGCATGAATGTTTCGGGTCAATTTTCCTACGCAATGTTAACCAGTATCTTGGGAGGAGTTGTTATTGCCTCACCGTTTATTTTTTATCAATTGTGGATGTTTATCAAGCCAGGCTTAAAAGAAAAAGAACGAAAAGCATCAAGTGGCTTGATATTTTATATTTCCCTTTTGTTCATTCTCGGAATTTTATTCGGCTACTTTATTATTACGCCATTAGCCATTCAGTTTTTTGGAAGTTATCAAATATCTTCCGATATTCAAAATAATTTTACAATCGATTCCTATATGGGGATGATTTTATCAACCACATTTTATACTGGTTTGTTTTTTCTATTACCTGTTGTTTCTTATTTAATGACTAGTTTAGGTGTTATTTCCAGCGATTTTTTAAAAAAATACAGAAAACATGCGATAATTGTCGTGCTTATTCTTTCTGCTGTGATAACTCCTCCAGATGTAATTAGCCAAATCATTGTGGCTATTCCTATTACCATTTTGTATGAAATAGGAATATTTGCTTCAAAACGCGTTGAGCGAAGAAAAAACAAAACTCTTTAATCGTTTAAAGGTATGAATATTCGTTTTTTTGAACTCAGGCAAACAATTTTTTGAAACTACTTTATATAAAACAAATTAATGACTAAATTATTCCTGATATTAACTTTTCTTTTACCACTGGCGCTCTATTCGCAAGAGACCATTGTGAAAGGAACTGTAATTGACGGAACTACAGGTGAAACCTTACCCTTTGTAAAAGTTCAATTTGTTGATTCTAAAATTGGAACCATTACCGATTCTGTTGGGCATTATGAATTAAAATCCTATTACGCCACCGATTCTGTTCGGTTTTCACTGCCAGGATACATTCCACAAACCTATAAAATTAAACGTGATAAAGAACAGCTCTTTGAGATTGTTTTAACCGTTGCTGTTGCAGAAATTCAAGATGTTACGATTCTACCTCCAGATGAATTACCATCGGTTACACTACACAAAAAAATAGTAAAAAACAAACCCATTAACGACCGTGCTAAGTTGAAAGCGTATGAATACGAATTGTACAACAAAATGCAGGTTGATTTGAACAATATTGGCGATAAATTTAAAGACCGAGGCATCGTAAAAAAGATGGATTTAATTCTCAATTACCTTGATTCTGCCGATAATGGAAAAAAATATTTGCCTGTAATTTTAACCGAAGGATTATCCGATTATTACTACACTACCAATCCTGTCCGAAAAAGAGAAGTTTTAAAGGCTACCAAAGTTTCTGGAGTCAAAAACCTTCAATTTGATCAATATTTGGGCGAAATGTACATGGACATCAATGTTTATGACAACAATATCACTATCGTTAACCGAAGTTTTATCAGTCCAATTTCCAACATTGCTAGAAATTATTACCAATTTTTAATCACCGATTCATCTTTTATCGACAATCAATGGTGTTATAAAATGAGTTTTCGTCCAAAACGAACTGGCGATTTAACGTTTGAAGGTGAAATGTGGGTGCACGATACCACCTATGCCATAAAATCTATCAAAGGAACAATTGCAGCAGATGCCAACATCAACTACATTCAAGATTTTTATTTTGAGCAAAATTTTGACATGGTGGAGAAAGAAGTGTGGATGTTGACCGATGAAACCATGTTTGCAAACATCAACGTAACGCAAAAATCTGCTTTGTATGGTGTTTTTGTACGCAAGTATTCATCCAGAAAGAAATTCGTCATCAACAAGCCTCACCCTGATAAGTTTTACAACAGTAATAGTACGGTTGAAATGGCAGATAGCGCAAAATTGAGAGACGAAGCCTATTGGGTTGCCCATCGCCATGTTCCACTCACGTCATCACAAGAAGGAATTACAGAAATGTTGGATTCATTAAATACGTTGCCGTTTTATAAAAATTTACAAGGCATCACTCGCCTATTGCCAACAGGATATTATCCTTATGGGTGGTTTGAATTTGGTCATCTCTACAAATTGATTAGTTTTAATCCAGTAGAAAAATTTAGAACTGGTTTTGCCATTCGCACCTCTAATAATTTTTCAAAAGTTGTTGAATTGGGCGGTAAATTGTATTACGGTTTTGGCGATAAAAAATTCAAATATGGGGGGAGTGTGCGTTTTAATACTTCCAAGAAAAAACGAGGTTTATTGAGCTTATTTTATGAATACGACATCGAACAAATTGGTGCTTCTCCAAAAGCATCGCAAGTTGGTTCAACCTTTGGAACATTGTTTAGAACTGGACCGTTGGATAAATTAACTTTTGTTCAAAAAACAGGCATCAACTTTGAAAAAGACATTCACAAAGATTTTATCTTGTTTTCTGGCGTTGAACTCAAAGAATACAAAGCATTGGGCAAGGCCAACTATGTGCGTTTTAACGAAACAAATGGCTTGTATGATACCATCAATAAAATCAGAACATTTGAAGTTACGATGCGTTTACGTTGGTCAAAAGACGAAGAATTTATTGGAGGTGTTTATGACAGAGTGGCAATAAAATCCAAATATCCCGTATTGTCCTTTCAAACAATTTTAGGAATAAAAGGAGCTATTGAAAGCGATTATAAATACCAAAAATACGAATTCACTTATGACCATCGAGTAATGGCAGGTGTTATAGGTTACATTCGCTATGGATTTGGATTGGGCTATATTCACGGCACAACAGCTTATCCATTCTTAAAAGTTCACGAAGGAAATCAATCTTTTTATTTGAATAAATCCACTTTTAACAAATTAAATTTCTTTGAATTTATATCCGACAAATACGTGGATGGTTACATTGAAAACCATTGGGGAGGTTTGTTTTTAGACTACATTCCATGGATTAATAAATTAAAAATGAGATTTGTAACCACTGCACGTGCTACTTGGGGCACAATAAGTCCGCGCCACACCAAAGAAATGCTCCTACCTTCATTTACCAAACAATTTGGAAAGATTCCTTACCTAGAAGTATCGTTAGGTTTGGAAAATATTCTAAATTTGATTCGAATTGACGTATTTTATAGAGTCACACACCAAATTCCAGGCGCTTCTCCTTTTGGAGTGAGAGCTAGAATTGAAATGTTCTTATAATGAAATTAGAATGAAGTTATATACCGAAAATATTAAAAAAGTTTACAAAGGTAGAAACGTTGTAAAAGGTGTATCAGTTGAAGTAAATCAAGGTGAAATCGTTGGATTGTTAGGCCCAAATGGTGCAGGTAAAACAACATCATTCTATATGATAGTTGGCTTAGTTAGCCCTGATGAAGGAAAGGTTTACATTGACGGAACGGAGATAACCAACATGCCGATGTATAAACGTTCACAATTAGGAATTGGATATTTGCCACAAGAAATTTCTGTTTTTAGAAAACTGAGTGTGGAAGATAACATCATGGCTATTTTGGAAATGACGGATATGACCAAAGTGCAGCGAGAAGAACGCTTGGAGCAACTTCTTTCTGAATTTAGTTTAAATCACGTTCGTAAAAATTTAGGGAATCGACTTTCGGGAGGAGAAAAACGAAGAACCGAAATTGCACGTGCTTTGGCAACCAACCCAAAATTTTTATTGCTCGACGAACCATTTGCTGGTGTTGACCCCATTGCCGTTGAAGATATTCAAAGTATCGTTTCTGAACTACGTCAGCGCAACATCGGTATTTTAATTACCGACCACAATGTGCAAGAAACTTTATCCATTACCGATAGAGCCTATTTATTGTTTGAAGGTGCTATTTTAAAACAAGGCACAGCCGAAGAATTAGCAGCAGATGAACAAGTTAGAAAAGTGTACTTAGGACAAAAATTTGAATTAAGAAAAAAATAATTTTATCGTCATTAAAGATTTTTTATATCTTTGAAATCAAATAATAACTGAATTTAACCCATATTTATGAAAAATACAGCTACAAAAACATTTCTTTTTACACTATTAGTGGTAGCATTTACTCTATTTTCTGGATGTAAAAAAGCATGTAAAAGCTTAGGTGAAAACGTAACTTCTGGTGAAATTAAAACTGATGTTGCTGTTTACCCTGAATCTGGCTACATGACAAGCTCTATGACGCAATCACAGTATTTAATTACGGGAAGTAGCAATTATGCAAACAGATTTAAAATCAGTTTTGATAATGGAGAAACAAAACAATCTGTCAACTACGGTCAATACAGTATTTTGTGTTACCCTGTTACAACAAGTTGCTTTGCACAATTTGATAGAAATGTAAAAATTGACGATGCAAATGGCATTGTTAAATACACTATCAAAGTGAAAGAATGTGGAAAATGTACGAGTGAGCGCACAACCGAAAATTACGTATTAATTCGCGCCGTTCCAGATACTTATCAAGTGGTTTATGATGTGGATATTGAACACATTGACTAATAATATTGAATTTTAAAACGAAAGCTCCAATTGAATGGGGCTTTTTTTATATTCAAATGTTTTTTAAAAATCGTTTTTTTTAATCTTTAATTAATTTTATTTCTCTTTCAACTATCGTATTTTTTTACATATATTTGCTTCTTGTATTAAAATTTGAAAATTATGGCGGCAAAAACCTCCACAAAACCAACATCTACAACAAAAAAAAGTAAAGTAGAAAACACATCTAAGTTTTCGAAAGAAACGTATATCAAATGGTGGAAAGACATGCTTTTAATCCGAAAATTTGAAGAGAAAGCAGGTCAACTGTACATTCAACAAAAATTTGGTGGATTCTTACACTTATACATTGGTCAAGAAGCAATAGTTGCAGGAACAGCAAGCGCTTGTAAACCGGGCGATAAACACATGACAGCCTATCGTGATCACGGACATCCAATTGCGCTAGGAACAGACCCACGTGTGTTGATGGCCGAATTGTATGGAAAAGCAACTGGTTGTTCTAAAGGAAAAGGTGGTTCAATGCACTTTTTTGATAAAGAGAAAAACTTCATGGGTGGTCACGGAATTGTGGGTGCTCAAATTGGTATGGGTGCAGGTGTTGCTTTTGCGGAAAAATATAACAAAACAGAAAATGTTGTTTTTGTTTCAATGGGTGACGGTGCAGCAAGACAAGGTATTTTGCATGAAACGTTTAACATGGCAATGAATTGGAAGCTACCAGTGATTTTTATCATCGAAAACAACAATTATGCAATGGGAACTTCGGTTCAACGTACAACAAACGTACATGACTTGTCAAAAATGGCACTTTCTTATGAAATGCCTTCTATTGTGGTGAATGGTATGAAGCCAGAATCAGTGCACGATGCAATTGAAGAAGCAGCAACAAGAGCAAGAAAAGGTGGTGGTCCTACTCTATTGGATATCCGTACTTATCGTTATAAAGGTCACTCCATGTCAGATCCTCAAAAATACCGTACAAAAGAAGAGGTTAATGAATGGATAGAAAAAGACCCTATCACCCATTGTTTGGATGTAATTAAAGACAATAAATGGTTGTCTGACAAAGAAATTGAAGAGATTGAAAATTGGGTAAAAAATGAAGTGGATGAAAGTGTGAAATTTGCAGAAGAATCGCCACTTCCAACAGCAGATGAATTATACAAAGACATCTATGCTGAACCAAATTATCCTTATATTGTTGAATATTAAAAAAAATTAAATAAAATGGCTGAAGTAGTTTACATGCCAAAACTAAGCGACACCATGACAGAAGGTGTTGTTTCTGAGTGGACAAAAAAAGTTGGTGATAAAGTTGCATCTGGTGAAGTTTTAGCAGAAATTGAAACAGATAAAGCTACTATGGAGTTTGAATCTTTTTACGATGGTGTTTTATTGCACATCGGTGTTCAAAAAGGTGAAGCTGCACCAGTAAATGCTTTGTTGGCAATTATAGGTAAAGAAGGTGAAGATGTGAGTGCTATTTTGGCAAACGCTGGAACTGCACCTGCTCCAAAGACTGAAGCAAAAGTAGAAGTAACTCCTTCTCCAGAGCCAGTAAAAGCGGTTGCTCCAGAAGTTCCAAAAGTTGAAAGTAAACCAGCTCCAGTAGTTGCTGCGCCTGTTGCACACGATGGTCGCGTAGTTGCTTCTCCATTGGCTAAAAAAATGGCCGAAGAAAAAGGAATTGATATCAACAGCGTACTTGGAACGGGCGATGGTGGAAGAATTGTAAAAAGAGACATCGATCATTATGTTCCTTACGAAGCACCAGTTAGAGCACACGCAACTGCTACAGCTGCTGTTGGTGTGGAATCTTATACAGATGAGAATATTTCTCAAATGCGCAAAACAATTGCTCGCCGATTGGCTGAAAGCAAATTCACCGCTCCGCATTTCTATTTAACATTGGAAATTGATATGGACAATGCCATTGCAGCTCGAAAAGCATTAAATGCTAATGAAGGTGTTAAAATTTCTTTCAATGATTTAGTTTTGAAAGCAGTTGCCGTTGCATTGCGTCAACATCCTACGGTTAACTCTTCTTGGTTGGGTGATAAGATTCGTAGAAATCACCATGTGCACATTGGAGTGGCTGTTGCAGTGGATGAAGGATTATTGGTTCCTGTTGTTCGTTTTGCAGATACAAAAGGATTAGTGCAAATTGGCGAAGAAGTTAAAGAATACGCTAAAAAAGCAAAAGATAAAAAATTACAACCATCCGATTGGGAAGGTAACACATTTACCATTTCTAATCTTGGAATGTTTGGAATTGATACATTTACAGCAATTGTAAACCCACCAGATAGCTGTATTTTAGCTGTTGGAGGAATTAAACAAGTTCCTGTTGTGAAAAATGGACAAGTGGTGCCAGGAAACATCATGAAAGTAACTCTTTCTTGCGACCACCGTGTTGTGGATGGCGCATCTGGTGCTGCATTCTTGCAAACAGTTAAAGGATACTTGGAAAACCCTGTTACTTTGTTGTTGTGATAGAAAAAAGTTAATAAAAATAGAGAAAGGACTGTTTTGTGACAGTCCTTTTTTCATTGTTAGCACTTGATTTTAAGTGAAATTAACAACTTGCATTTAATAAAGAAAAAAATGTCCTAAAAAAACAATAAGTTCTCCTTCTAAATTTGTAGTGTGAATAATACAACAAATATTGAGGCACTTATTCAGCTGATGGACGATCCAGATGAAGGGATTTTCTTACATGTAAGAGATCGACTTTTGCAATATGGCCCTGATGCTATTCCCTACCTTGAAAATTCGTGGGGTGAAAAAGATTATGGCTTGATATTTCTCAATCGTGTAGAGCAACTCATTCACGATATTCAATTTGAAGATGTAAAAAAACAGTTGCAACAGTGGCAAAATAGTGAGAAAGACTTGTTGAAAGGGGCCATTATTATTGCCAAATACCAATATCCGGGCTTGCACGAAGAGCACATTTTTGAGTTCATTGAACATGTGAGAAAAGACGCTTGGTTGGAATTGAGTAATCGCCACACAGCTTATGAGAAAGTGCGAATTTTAAATAAGATCTTCTTTGATTTACACCATTTTAAAGGCGATTCTAAAAACTTTCATTCACCACTCAATTCGTTTATCAATACAGTGATTGAACAACGAAAAGGCAATCCATTGAGTTTAACTATTCTTTATTCCATTATTGCACAATCGCTCAATATGCCTATTTATGGTGTTAATTTGCCTAATCATTTTATAGCCGCTTATATTGATGAAGACGGCATCAATCAATTTGTGAATAAAGAAAATAACAACGGAGTTTTGTTTTACATCAATGTTTTTTCCAGAGGCAGTTTGTTTGACGAGGAAGAAATCAACGAATTTTTAAAGAAACTCAACATTGCTCCAACAAGAGAATATTTTGAGCCTTGCTCCAACACCACCATTTTACGCCGCATGCTAACCAATCTCATTACCTCGTTTCAACAGGCTGGAAATGCTGAAAAAGTTAACGAACTCATTCAGTTGCGCGATTTATTGGCATAAACCATCTATTTTTAGCATTATTCTTAATTAATTTAGTATTTCAGCAAAACAACCATTAATTTTGTAACATGGCAAAACAGTCGTTTATTGAGATTAAAGGTGCAAGGGTGAACAACCTTAAAAACATCGATGTACAAATTCCACATGGCAAGTTTACTGTAATTACAGGACTTTCGGGCTCTGGAAAATCATCGTTGGCTTTTGATACCTTATATGCCGAGGGACAACGTCGTTACATCGAAAGTTTATCGTCGTATGCCCGCCAATTTTTAGGCAAGCTCGATAAACCAGAAACCGACTATATCAAAGGAATTGCTCCTGCCATAGCCATAGAGCAAAAGGTCATTTCCAACAATCCGCGATCAACCGTTGGAACAACTACCGAAATATACGATTACCTCAAACTTTTATTTGCACGTGCTGGAAAAACCTATTCGCCAATTAGTGGTAAAGAAGTAAAACGGCATACGGTGACAGATGTTATTCAATTTATTGAATCATTGCCCAATACCGAACGTTTGTTGATACTAGCACCCATTGCTGCAATTCGTCAATATGGCGCTCAACAAGCAGTAAAAATATTGATACAGCAAGGATATACCCGTTTGTTGGTGGATCAAGAAATTGTTAACTTGGATGCAGTTGAACCGTCGAAAATAACCAACGATAATGCACTTTTGGTGGTGGACCGAGCAACTGCCGATACGTCATCCGAAGAATTGCTAGGGCGTTTGGAAGATTCTGTTCACCTAGCTTTTACAGAAGGAAATGGTGAATGCTTTGTTTTTACGATGTCTGACAAGCAAATGCACGCTTTCTCTACCCGATTTGAGTTAGACGGCATTGAATTTCAAATTCCCAACGATCATTTATTTGCTTTCAATAATCCAATTGGTGCGTGTAAATCGTGCGAAGGATACGGTCAAATCATTGGTATTGATGAAGATTTGGTGATTCCGAACAAAAATTTGAGTGTTTACGAAGGGGCTTTACTTCCGTGGAAAGGCGAAATGATGAAGGAATATTTGAACGAGCTCATTATCAATTCATCTAAATTTGATTTTCCGATTCATCGACCATTAAAAGATTTAACAGCCGAGCAATACCAATTGTTGTGGAAGGGAAACCGTTATTTTACCGGACTCAATGAGTTTTTCAAGTTTTTGGAAACGCAAACCTATAAAATTCATTACCGTGTTCTGTTGTCGCGCTACCGTGGCAAAACACAATGTCCAGAATGTAGAGGAACCCGATTGAGAAGCGATGCCAACAACGTAAAAATTGAAGGAAAATCCATCACCGATATTGTTTTGTCGCCTATTGAAGAAATTTTGCCGTTCTTCAAAAATTTAAAATTAGAAGCTCATCAGCAACAAATTTCAAAACGTGTATTGCCCGAAATTGTAAACCGTTTGGAGTTTTTAACCAATGTAGGCTTGGGCTATTTAACACTCAACCGACAATCAAACACCCTTTCTGGAGGAGAATCGCAACGCATTAACTTGACAACATCATTGGGCAGTAGCTTGGTTGGATCGATGTATATTTTAGACGAACCCTCCATAGGATTACATCCACGCGATACAGAAAGATTGATTCTAGTTTTGAATAAATTGCGTGATTTGGGCAACACCGTAATTGTTGTGGAGCACGAAGAAGACATCATGCGTGCAGCCGATGAAATTTTAGACATTGGTCCGATGGCGGGTGTATATGGCGGTGAAGTGGTATTCCAAGGCGATTTCAAACAATTGGTAAAAGCAAAAAATAGCATCACTGCTGATTATTTGACAGGTAAAAAAGCCATTGCTGTACCTCAAAAACGTAGAAAACAAATCAATTTCTTGCATTTTTCAGGTGTTCGAAAACACAATTTGAAAGATGTAGAAGTGAAAATTCCGTTGCACAATTTTGTGAGTATTACCGGTGTGAGTGGTTCTGGAAAATCAACCTTAATCAAAGACATTGTTTATCCGGCAGTGCGCAATAATTTGGGAGAAATTGCTTTGGCAACCAAAAATTTTGAGGTGAATGGCGATTGGAAACATATTGGCGCTGTGGAGTTAGTGGATCAAAATCCTATTGGTAAATCTTCGCGAAGTAATCCTGTAACCTACGTTAAAGCTTTTGACGACATTCGTGAGTTGTATGCCAAACAACAAATTTCAAAAATTAGAAACTACCGTCCGGGGTATTTTAGTTTTAACGTGGAAGGCGGTCGCTGTGAAATGTGCGAAGGCGAAGGAATTATTACTGTTGGAATGCAGTTTATGGCCGACATTCATTTAACGTGCGAAACATGCCACGGAACGCGTTACAAAGCCGAAACTTTGGAGGTGGAATACAGAGGAGTGAACATTGCTCAGCTATTGAACATGGACATTGAAAAGGCATTGGAGTTTTTCAATGAAGGCAAGGATTTATTGGAAAAGAAAATTGCCGAAAAATTACAACCTTTGGTGGATGTTGGTTTGGGGTATTTGAAAATGGGACAATCGTCTAGCACATTGAGTGGCGGCGAGGCGCAGCGCATCAAATTAGCTTCGTTTTTAGCTAAAGGAAGTAAGGCCACTCCTACCCTTTTTATTTTTGATGAACCCACAACTGGCTTGCATTTTCACGATATTGAAAAGTTAATAATTGCACTCAACCGTTTGATAGATGCTGGACATTCGGTAATTGTAATTGAACACAACAAAGAAGTGATTAAATGTGCCGATTGGGTGATTGATTTAGGTCCAGAAGGGGGCGATAAAGGTGGAAATATCGTATTTCAAGGTACACCCGAAGATTTGGTGCAATGCTCTGAAAGCTATACAGGGAAATTCTTGAAAGACGTGCTATAAATCGTTGCTATTCGTGGTGATAAGGTTCGCCTTTGATGATTGTAAAAGCACGGTACAATTGCTCAAAAAAAATCATGCGTATCATTTGGTGCGAAAACGTCATGGTTGACAAACTCATTTTACTGTTAGTTCGTGCATAAATTTCGTCGGAAAAGCCATAAGCTCCACCTACTAAAAATGTTACTCCCTTAACTCCGTTGATGTTCTTTTTATCAATAAATTTTGAAAATTCTACCGAAGAATAATGTTTTCCGCGTTCGTCCAATAGTATCAATTCATCGCCTTGCGGAATTTTGGATAAAAACAACTGTCCTTCTTCTTTTTTAATCTGCTCCAATGTTAGTTTACGTGCATTTTTTAGGTCGGGCAACTCAATACGCTCAATTTTAGTATAATTTTTCAAGCGGTTCAAGTATTCTTGTTCGCCTTCTTCTAAAAATTTTTTGCTTGTTTTTCCGATGCAGATAAATGTAATTTTCATGTAAAATGGAGATTATTTTTTGTCAGAAGATGTATTTTTTGTTGGAACAGGATCATGTCCATGTCCGCCCCAGGGATGGCAAGAAGATATGCGTTTTATTCCCAACCACGTTCCTTTGATAGGTCCCCAAATATTAATAGCTTCCAGCATGTATGCAGAGCACGTGGGTGTATAGCGGCAACTTTGAGGTGTCAGCGGACTAATAACCATTTGGTAAAAGCGCACCAATACAATTAGTGGAAAACTGAAAATTTTGGAAATGATTTTCATGGTGCAAAGGTAATAAAAGCTCACAAACAAATAACTACTAACAACAGATTATAAGTAATCTATTTTGTTATACAATATCTTTAATCAATGCTATTTATTTATCTGTAATTCAACAAAATATAAATTAAACACTTAAATAATTAATGTTAGTTTTTAATTAATTTCTTTGAGCAGTTTAATTCTGGAATTCTTACAATGTAAAATCCATTGGACAATCCATTCAAATCAATTTTAGTCATTAGTTTATTGTTGTCGGTCGTTATAGTTTTCACACATTTCCCCCAATAATCGTAAATTAAAATATCGCCTTTGAACGATTTATTCCATACAACTGTGACTTTATCAGTTGTTGGGTTGGGATAAATATCAAAATTTGGTAGTGTTTCAACTACATTGTTATGTGCAGTAAAAAATGTTGTATCCAAACGAGGAAAAGAAATTAAACTTGGAAAATTAGGGTTGAAATCATACGTAATTTCAGCATTTTGAGCAGTTAACGTTTGTCCGTAATAATTATACGTTTGTGTGCTTCCAGGTTCCCATCTGAAAAAGTCACCATCTTCGTGTGGAATGTGCGGATTGCTTTGGTATTTTGGAAAATTAGAGCTGCTAAGTAACAATTTTATTTGGTGGTTTTTTCCAAATGTATGTCCCAAAGGCAATAAATCAAATTCAAAATAATAATATTCATCGTTGTTGATGTTCGACAAAATCAAATTGTCGTTGGTATCTCCTTGTGCAATCGACTTAGCATATTCACGTGCTTTAGCGTTAACAACCCCTTCTGTGATAAACATTTCTCTACCATCAGGATAAACATCTAACACTCTTACCATTATGTCATAATCTGTCTTAGAAGTTGCATAAGTTGATGTTTTTCCTTTGGCATAAATTTTAGCTTTTGGAAAACCAACAAAAGACAACGTATCACTAATTGGATCTGAAATAAATTGAAGCACATCACTCCTATTCATTGTTAAATAATCATACAAAGCATTGGTCATATCCATAGAACCTTGTGATTTTTTTGTTCCATTTGGAATAGTTGGAATCATATTGTTTCCACCCACTGTTGCTACAGGATTATTGGGGTCGGCAATATAAGACAACACACCTTCATTATTGATTGGTGGTTGATTATTTAGGGTTTGATTTTGGTGCAAGTAAAAAACTTCATTTTGAATACCTCTTTTGAATGGAATAGAATCATTAGAAAGCCAATAGTTGCCCACATTGGTATTTTGAGCATCGTTAGAAGGGCCTGTAATGTACATTCTCACATCGCTCACTTGATTAAAATAATTTACATCAACAGCTGTTAAAGGAGTTGTAAGTGGAAATAACGGTGGATTTATAGCTGGAAAGTTTAAATTGATGGTTGAGCTCCCTGTACCATTGTTAATTTCAACAGGAATATTGTTTAAACCTGATACTCCACCCAAATAATTTAAAAATTTATAGTAAGGAATAATGTAATTTGACGCCGGAATTCTCACCTGCGATGTTCCTACACTTTGCCAATTAGAAGATTTTGGGATAATAAAAAATGGTTCTCCACCTAAATTGGAACGGTACCATTTAAGCAATTCAGAACGATATATTTTATTCACCGCAGTTGAATCCGAAAGAATAGTTGTTGGATCAATGTCTAAATCTATTGAAAGCACATCTTTAACATTATCAGGATAGGTTTCATCCCCAACATCAGTTCCACCTATTGTTTGATGCGTCCAAGGGCCAATTACAATTTTATTAGTAACGCCAGGGTTTTCATGTTTTATTTTATTAAAAGTCTCTATTTGACCATTTATGAAAATATCCCACCATCCAGTTAAATTATACGAAGGAACGTTTAGGTTTTTGTAGCGTGTAGTTGTGCCATTGCCGTCAGAATATCCTTGAGAATTTACGGGGGCTTTTGACGCATCTAATATTGTTCTATATTTAGAAGATGGATGTTGGCATGCTGGTGTAAAACCCAAATTTGTTGCAACAAACCAATCAATTAAATCATTAGCCAATTCCATGTTATCTAAATAATTATAGTCAGAAGGGCTGTGAATGTTATTGGTAATATCGGCTGCATCAATGGCGTTCAAAGAGTTGTCAACTCCAGATAATAGTTGACCTTTCATCCAACCATTTGTTAGCGAATGGCGATAAACTCCATTATGAAATAACGTTGAATTATAATGTTCATTTGCTGCAACTACGGGCAATATGCATTTTAATGGATTATTTTCTGTAAAAGGTATGTCTGACAACGCTTGGTATTGAGAATTTCCTAAGGCCGATGCTCCAAACATCCCAATGTTCCCATTGCAATACAATAGTGTATCAACTATCCCGTCAGAATTTACATCATCAATGCGATACAAACTATCAGCTAAATAAAAAATGGATTGGCTTCCATCATGGTGTTTAAGTGAATTATTTGCATCTGATTGTACAGTAATATCCATTGGAATTTCAACAAGTGGTAGATAATTTGTTTTAGCCCATCCATCTGAATACATCGGAAAATAAACCCCTTCACTGCTATATCGCCCTCTCATATCTTGCATTGCATAAGCATATCCCATAAAGGGAAATAATTGCCAACCTATATCATCGGAGTTTTTGTCATAAGGTGTGCGCGTGTAAACAATAGGGAGTTTGTAGTTTTGCTCAGAAATATTTACTGTATCGTAAATAATAAATTGAGTGTTTCTTGGAATTACCGTTAATGTATATGTTGAACCTCCAATTGTAACATCTGTTGTAACAGAATCTTGAAATACAGGCACAAAAATATCTGTAGCAAGTTGAGTACCGTCATCCATCGGAACGTAAACAGTATTCTTTTTAACCAATTCTTCAATGTTGTCAATCACACCATTTAATACAACTTGAGAATAAGTGATAAAAACAAATAAAACGGAACAAATAGTAGTTATTAATTTTCGTAGCATCTTTTTTTTTCAAATATAACTTAAAAAATCTAAACTACTCATCTTCGGGTTTGTAACTTACCTCAATGAGTAAAACATTTTCTTCTATTTCAATTATCACCTTCAAGTTTTTCTCATTATTATAGGCCAAAAAAAGTTCTCTATTTTTATATTTTTTAAACTTGTGGTAATAAATATTCTTATCAAAATAATCATACATTTTAACAGCATAATATTCAAATAGGCTTAATGCTTCTTCATAATTTTCTGATAAAATAAGAAATGAAAGTTTCGACCCATCGTTGTGGCTATAATAAAAAATAGGCTCAAGAAATTCCATTGCATAACAATGGTTCATAAATGTATTATCTGAATTCTTATATTTTATTTCTATTAAATAAGGATCGATATCTTCAATTGTAATTTCCTTTAAAAACAAATCCTCGTATTGTTCTATTGTAGGCAACAATTGAGCAGTTGCATTCATACAGAAAAAAAGGAAAATAAATACTATTTTATTCATAATCACGTATAAACAATATTGGTTAAACAACTATTTTCAATTGATTGCAAAACATTAATTATCATTTTTATTCAACTCATCAAACTTTGCTTTCATAGTTGGATTGCCGTGTGTTAAGCGTTTTATGGTTAAATCATCTGCTTTTTGGTTGGCTAAGCGCAAATTATTATCCGATGACAACAATGCGTCTTTTGTTTTTTGCAAGTGTAAAATCGTTTTGTCAATTTCTTCAATGGCTGTTTTAAATTTTCTACTTGCTAATTCATAATTTCGAGCAAATCCTTCTTTAAACGCATTGATTTTATCTTCAAAATTAGAAATGTCAATATTTTGATTTCTCACCAAAGCTAATTCGGCTTTGTATTGCAGTGAATTCATAGCTGCGTTGCGCAATAAGGTAATAATTGGAATGAAGAAATTTGGGCGCACTACATACATTTTCTCATATCGGTGAGACACATCTACAATTCCTGTGTTATAATATTCGTTTTCAGCTTCCAACATGGTTACCAAAACAGCATATTCACATTTTTTTTCTGTTCGATCTTTGTCCAATTCTTTGAAAAAATCTTCGTTTTTCTTTTTAGAGGCAGTTTCATCGCCTTCGTTTTTCATTTCAAACATAATGGAAATGATTTCATTGCCAGCGTCGTCCATTTCACGATAAATAAAATCGCCTTTACTTCCTGTGCGGGCATCGTTATCTTTTTCAAAATAAGCTTTTTGAAATGCTGTTGCGCGCAATTTATTGAACTCCAATTCGCAATGTTGCTCCAAAGTTTCGCCCAACATTTTGGTTGACATTTTCATCTTTAGGTCTTTGCGCATCTCAATTTCTTCATCTTTCATTCGAATGATGGCTTCTTTTTCTTGTAGTTTTGAGGCAAATTGTTCGTTGAGCGATTTCTCCAATAATGCTTTTTCAGTTTCCTTTATGTTTAATTGACTTTTCAATTCATCGCGTTCTTTTTCAACTTTTTGAGTGGCTTCTGTTACTGCCAATTTTTTATTCAATTCAGCAGCCTCAATTTTGGATTGCAATTGAACCAATTCATTTTCTTTTTGGGTGATTTTTTGGGTTAATTCCAATTCTTTTTGTGCTCTCAACTCGGCCAACTCTCTATCTTTTTTTGCAATTAGTTCTTGCAATTCATTTTTTATTGTAGCTTGAGCAAGTTGCACTGCATTTTCTTTTTCTTTTTGAGCCAAATCCAAACGTTTTTTAACTTCCTCTTCAAATTGGTGGTCGCGCACTTGTTTTAAGATAGAAGCATATCCTGCCTGGTCCACCTTAAAAGCTTTGTGGCAGTTGGGACAAATAATTTCGTTGCTGTTATTTATTTCTTGTGACATGTTTTATGTTAATTAGATTAGGAAACTTGTTGTAATATTTGAGTTTAAATTTAAGAAAGATTTTGAATTAATCTACAAAAAAACAAAGGCCGCTCAAAAATTGAACAGCCTTTGCGAATCAAAATTGTTGAAATTTATTTTTTCAATAATTTTTCTCTTTTCTTATCAATTTTCAATTGACTTTCATCCAATTTTGCGTGGCTTAAGTCCAATTTTGCCATTTTTGTTTGAATTTTAGCTGCATCGCCTTTTCCTTTATCTAATTGGCTTTGTAACTTTTGCTGTTGTTTGTTCAGCTTATCACGATTAGCGTTCAACTTAGCTTGTTGCTCATCTAATTTTTCAATGTTTGCTTGCAATTTTTCAGCTTGAGCTTTTGCTTTTTCTGCGGCTTTCGCTTCTTTTTCTGCTTCTTTAGCTGCTTTTTCAGCTTCTTTTTTAGCTTTTTCTGCTGCTTTTTGTTCTTTAGCTGCTTCTTTTTTCGCTTTTTCTGCTGCTTTTAATCGCTCAGCCTCTGAAGCGGCAGCTTCTTTTTGAGCTTTTGCTTGCGCTTGTGCTTCTTTCAATTTAGCTTCTTGCTCTTTTTGTTCTCTTTTAGCATCTTCTGCAGTTAACTTCGCTTCTTTAGATGCATCTACAACTTTGTTTTCAGCATTTTTTTGAGCTTGTTCTTGTTGTTTTTTTGCTGCTTCTTCTCTTGCTGCTTTTTCTGCTGCTAAGCGTTCTTCCATTTCTTTGCGTTGCTTGTCAAGAGCTTCTTGTTGTGCTTTTGCTTCTGCTGCTTTTTTCTCAGCCGCTGCTTTTGTTGCTTCAGCCTCGCTTTGCGTTTGCTGCGTTGATTGTTTTATAGCATCTTCTTGTTTTTTAGCTTCTTCGGCTGCTTTATTTGCTGCTTCTTGTTTTGCTTTGTATTCCGCCTCACGCGCTGCTGCATCATCAATAGATTCTGTTTTAGACTTTAATACAAATGGAATAATTCCATCGTTTTCTAATACAACTTCTGATTTACTATCGTTTCTATATAATGTATGCGATACGTCAATACGCACCAATTGTTTGTTGTACGAAGCAATTGTAATTTTAGCATTTCCTGCCGCATCTGTTGTTCCAGCTCCTAATACCGTGTTGCCAAGGGTAACCTTAACTAAAGCTCCAACAACTGGACCTTTATCACTTTTCACATTAACTGTAAACGTAACTCCTGCTTTTGAAATTTCTTGCTTAGTTGTTGTTTGTACATTATTTTCAGCGTATGCAAAAATACCTGAAGTAGCAATAAATAATGACAAAATAAGTACTCTCTTTTTCATTTTACTTGATTTATTTTAAACTTAAAGTTAAACAAATTTATTAACAAATTTACCTTTTTAACAAATACTATTCCACAAATAATTAATTTTACTTCATGCAATTTTCAGAAGTAATTGGTCAACATCATTTAAAGCAGCTATTAATTAACGAAATCAATAGCAAAAAAATAAGTCACGCAAAGCTTTTTTTAGGAAAGGAAGGACATGGTGTTTTGCCTTTGGCTTTGGCGTATGTGCAATATTTATTTTGTAAAAACAAACAAGAAAATGACAGTTGCGGAACGTGTGATTCTTGTCTAAAAGTTCAAAATTTACAGCATCCAGACCTTCATTTTATTTATCCGATTGCTTTAGCTGAAAAAAAATCGTGCGCAGACCTTTATCCTAAATGGCGTAGTAAGATAAAAGAAAATCCATATTTCTCCTTAGAAGATTGGACCAATTTCATCGATCCAAAAGGAAGAAGGCTAATTATAGGTGTAGATGCAAGTACAGAAATTTTAAAAAGTTTAACACTTAAAGCTTTTGAAGGTCGCCAACGTGTTGTTGTAATTTGGATGGCTGAGGAAATGAATGATTCTGCCGCTAATAAAATTTTGAAAGTTTTGGAAGAACCTCCTTTGGGCACTTATTTTATTTTAGTGGGGCGCCAACACGATAAATTCCTTACCACCATTTTATCACGCACACAATTCTATCGAGTTCCCAAAATTGAAACCACTGATTTAAGCATACACTTGCGCGAAGCATTTGAACTCAACATTTCAAAAGCTGATTCCATCACGCTGCGTTCAGAAGGAGATTATTTGGAAGCGGTACAAATGTTACATGATTCTAGTGATATTAACGAAGAACGTGAATTGTTTATCGAATTAATGCGCTCGTGCTATAAAAAAGACGTAAACAAAATGTTGGATTGGTGCGAAAACATGGATCAATACAATAAAGAATTTCAAAAAAACTTTCTGATGTATTGCCTCTACATGATGCGCCAAAGTTTAATGAAAAACTATACCGATGACGTGCTAATGCGTGCATCCAATGAAGAAGCTGAGTTTCTGAAAAACTTTGCTCGTTTTATTTCAGGAAACAACATTGCCGATTTCAACGATATGTTTAGCAAAGCTTATTACTACATTGAAAGAAATGCAAATACAAAATTAATCTTCACAAATATTTGTTTTAACGTAATGCGTTACATTCATGCAGCATAATTTTTAGTAGTTGAATGTTATTTTATTTGTTAATTCATTACATTTGTGTTAAAAATTAGCTAAAATGAAATCAATATTAGTTCTTGGTGCAGGTCTATCAGCCTCTTCGTTAATTAGATACCTATTAAAAGAATCGGAAAAATACGATTGGAAAATTCAGATTACCGACCAAGACATTGAAAAAGTTAAGGCTAAAATCAATAATCATCCCAACGGAATTGCGCTCAATTTTGATGCGTTAAACAAAGACGAACGTAGAAAACACATACAACAAGTTGATTTAGTAATTTCAATGTTACCTGCAATTTTTCATGTGGAAGTTGCTAAAGATTGTATTGATTTCAAAAAGGATTTGGTTACTCCTTCCTACGTATCTCCAGAAATGCGTGCGTTGGAAAGTGCTGCTAAAGAAGCCGGAATTACTATTTTGAATGAAATAGGTGTAGATCCAGGCATCGATCACATGAGCGCCATGAAAATCATTGATGAAATCAAAGAAAAAGGTGGTAAAATTGATTGCTTCAAATCGTTTTGTGGTGGATTAATTGCCCCAGAATCCGACGATAATCCGTGGAATTACAAGTTTACGTGGAACCCTCGCAATGTGGTATTGGCAGGTGCAGGTGGTGCTGCAAAATTTATACGCAACGGACAATATAAATACATTCCTTACCACCATTTATTTTCGCGTTTAGATTATTTATCGGTTGAAGGATACGGTGATTTTACAGGTTATGCCAATCGCGACTCGCTTTCTTATCGCAGCATTTATGGTTTGGAAGGCATCCCTACTATTTATCGTGGAACATTGAGACGTCCAGATTTTTGTGAAGCTTGGGATATTTTTGTTCAGTTGGGAATGACCGACGATAGTTATGTACTAACCGATTTGGAGGTATGTTCGCCAAGAGAATTTTTAAACACCTATCTTCCCTACCACCCAACTCGTTCGGTAGAAGATAAATTCAAACAGTTTTTAGGTGAAAAATGGGGGTATTTGTACCCTAAATTTGAATGGTTAGGTTTGTTTGATGGTGAAAAAACATTGAAAATCCCTTCGCCAACACCTGCTAAATTGTTGCAAGAAATATTGGAACGCAAATGGACCCTCAATACAGGTGATAAAGATATGTTGGTAATGATTCATGAATTTGAATACATACTTAACAACCAAACCCATAAAATCACTTCGAGTATGGTTAACATTGGCGAAGATCAAGTGTACACTTCTATGTCCAATACCGTTGGATTGCCTGTTGGAATGGGAGCTAAATTAATTCTCAACAATCAAATTACCGAAAAAGGAGTGCTTTTACCTATCAAAAAGGAAATTTATGAACCAATTTTGGAAGAATTAGCTCTTTATGGTATTGAATTTAGCGAAAAACACCATTAACTAAAGTAAAAAAATCCATTAAAAGTTTGTTTTCTAACAAGGTGTAACATTTTCGTAATTAAACACGATTTTCATTGCTAAATACAAGAAAAAGATTAGATTTGAAACCACAAAATTAGTGTATCAAATTACGTATTAACAATGGCTAAAATTATTCCATTCAAAGCTATTCGATCTGTTCGCGACAAAGTTCATCTTGTTGCTACTCGACCAATTTATTCGTACAAAAAAAACGTATTGGAATCAAAATTGGAAGATAATCCCTACACTTTTCTACACATCATTAATCCAGAGTTTGGAGGAGAAAGAACTACGCAACCCAATACGCCCGAACGTTTTGAGTTGGTAAAAAAAGAATATAAAAAATTCATTGACGAAGGTATTTTATTCCAAGATGCCTCTCCCCGCATATACATCTACCAGCAAACCAAAAACGGTCATGCATTCAAAGGAGTTATTGCCGGAGCAAGCAATCAAGAATACCGCGAGGATGCTATAAAAAAACACGAAGCAACGTTAACCAGTCGCGAAGAAATGTTTATCGATTACTTGGATATTGTTGGTTTGAATGCAGAACCCGTGTTGCTATCCTACAAACACAATAATTTGATAGACAACAAAATAAACGAAATTATAGCGCAACGACCAGAATACGAATTCACAACTACCGACCGTATCAAACACGAAATGTGGGTGTTATCGGAAGATGAAACTGCAGAAATGCAACGTTTATTTGAAGCTATTGATGCGCTGTACATTGCTGATGGTCACCACCGCTCGGCTTCGTCTGTTGGTTTGGAAGATAGACGTAGAAGAGAAAATAGACCAGTTTGTCAAAACGAAAGCAGTTTTCTTGCTTTTATGATTGATGAAGATTTGATGCAAATCCTTGAATTCAACCGTTTTATTAAAAGTTTAAACGGCTTAACCGAACAAGCGTTGTTGGAACAAGCAGCAGCATCTTTTGAAATTGAAAAATGCCAAGCGTTGCAAAAACCAACACAAGAGCACGAAATGATTGTTGCGATCAAAGGAAATTGGTATAAATTCACCTGCAAACCGGCAATTATTGATAAAAATCACCCTGTCAACTCGTTGGATGCCGAAATTTTAACACGTTATTTGTTGCAACCTATATTGAAAATTGGCGATTTAAAAACGGATAGAAATATTGAATTTATTGGCGGCACAACACCTGTAGAAAAAATTGAGCATTGGCTGCAAAAAGATAAATACGAAATGGCTATTTTCTTACATCCTGTTACCATTGATCAAGTGAAAAAAGTGGCAGACAATCAATTAATCATGCCGCCAAAATCTACGTGGGTAGAACCAAAATTGCGCAGCGGTTTAACTATTTACGATATCAACGAATAGTCAATAAATGCGTTTTTGTTTACTCTTATTTTTTGTTTTGTTGTTGCAATGGAATTTTGGGCAATACCAAGATTCTATCCAACATTTACGCGATTCTTTTTCACTTGAAATATTGAGTGAACAAAGCGATGTATTGAACAGTGAAGAAAAAAACAACATCCAATCATTTGACTGGTTTTCAATCAATAAAGACTATCGAGTTAAAGCTAAATTTAAAGTAAAAAAAGGTAAAAAATTTGAAATTCCAACTTCATCTGGCAGAACAAAATTGTACCAATCGCGGGGATATGTAGTTTTTGAATTGCACCAACAAAAAGTAAAATTATACGTATATCAAGATGTAAAATTGTCGCAACAAGAAGCCTATAAAGATTACTTGTTGTTGCCCTTTAAAGATTTAACCAATGGAAAAGAAACCTATGGTGCAGGTCGTTACTTGGATTTGAAAATGCCTAAAAAATCAACTGTAATTTTAGACTTCAATTTGGCCTACAATCCCTATTGTGCCTATTCGCATCGTTACAACTGCCCCATTCCGCCAAAAGAGAATCATTTACAAATTTCTATTCAAGCGGGCGAAAAAAATCCAATTGAAAAGTAATTTATTGCCGAATATCTTTAACTTTGAATCATGAAGTTTGTTCATCCAGGTTTCCTATGGGCATTAGCACTGTTAATTGTGCCAATTATTATTCATTTATTTAGTTTTCGAAAATATAAAACACTTTATTTTTCGAGCTTACAATTTGTTCAACACATTGAAAAACAAAATAAAAGCACACAAAAACTAAAAAACTTACTCATTCTTATTTGTCGTTTATTGGCGCTTGCGCTTATTATTTTAGCATTTGCTCAACCCTATTTTCCCAAGAATTCATCTGTACAGGCGGGCAATTCTTCGTTGCTGTGCATACACATTGACAATTCATTTTCTATGACTATGAAAGGCGTGGAAGGTGAATTAATTTCTGAAGCAAAAGAAAGTGCCAAACAACTTATCAATAAGGCGCCTTTGAACACCAAGATTTTGCTTTCTACCAACAATTTGGATGGTGTAGAATCGCACATTACCACTAAAATTGAGGCATTGGACCGTATTGACAAGGTTAAACCCTCGCCCTTGGTTAGAAGCTACGACGAAGTGGTGAAATGGCAAAAAGACAATATTTCCAATCACACACAAAGCAGTCGTTTTGCTTCAGTTCAATTTGTTTATTTATCTGATTTTCAAAAAAATACCAATCAATTTAAGTTATTAAAACCCGATACGGTAAACAACTACATCCCCATTCAGTTTACCAGCCAAAACTCTGAAAATTTGAGCGTTGATTCGGTGTGGTTTGCTTCGCCACTACACAAAGTGGGTGTAAACAACGAATTGTTTTTCAAGGTAACCAACCACGGAAAAAACGATTTACAAAATGTGCAATTACAATTTGAAACGGGCGATATAAAGCGAGATTTGTATATTGACATTGCGCACCAAAATTCTACGATTTCATCCATTTCATTTTCACCCAAGAAAAATGGCATTCAAACAGGTGTTTTAAAGGTTGCCGACAAACAATTTTATGCCGACGATGATTTTTATTTCACCTACAATGTGGTTGAAAAATCAGCTATTTTAGTGGTTAACGGTGAAGATGCGAATTCTAATCTTGCCAATATTTATCGTTTGGATAATTTTTATGCGGTGAATGAGGTGAGCCAAAACGAATTGATACAAAGCATGTTGCAAGGCGTTAATTTGGTGGTGCTCAATGGTGTTAATGACATCCCGACAGGGTTCAACTCCATGCTTTCAGAATATGCGAACAATGGTGGTGCAGTTGCTGTGTTTTTAGGAAAAAATGTAAAAACAAACAACGTTAATCCATTTCTATCAAAATTAGGTTTACCGATGGTAGTAAAAGAAATTGCACAAGCTACTCGCATCAACAAGGTGAATTACAAGGATGCTTTTTTCAAGGGCGTTTTTGACAAAGAAAAAGACCAATTGAGCTTGCCGGGAGTAACAAAATTCTACTTGGTGAATGAAAATTCTAGCGCCAACGCCATTGGTATCGTGCATTTGCAAAATGGAAAATCGCTCTTGTATCGCACATTAAAAAACCAACAAGCATTTTTGTTTACCAGTGTGTTGCAACCCGAATATGGGTCGTTTGTTTCCGATATTTTGTACACAACTATTGTATTGAGAATGGGAGAATTATCACTCCACAATCCCCCACTTTCACTGACTATCGGGCTCACGAACAATTATCCAATTTATCATAAAATAGACACTGAAAAACCAGTTGTTATCTTAGGTAAATCGTTGGAATTCATTCCGATGACCATTCGCAAAGGAGCTGTAACCTACATTGATTTGAGTGGTAACGAAGCTGTTTCTAATTTAACATCGGGAGTTTATTCGTTGGAAAACAACGGCAATGTCATTGGTCAAATTGCGTTAAATTACAACAGAGCCGAATCGCAAATTGCAACATGGGAAAAAGATGCTATTGAAAACGCCCTAAAACAAGCAGGAATTGAGAACGTTTCTTACATGAATGTTGATAAAGGAGTGCATTCTGTTAATTTAAACATAGAAAAACCGTATCCATATTGGAAGTTTTTTATTTCTTTTGCCTTACTATTTCTAGTGGCAGAACTCTTAATACTGAAATTGTGGAAAAATAAAATTGAGAATTGATGAAATTACTGGTAAAAAACGCAAAAATAGTCGACGCAACTTCAAGTCACAACAACACAACAAAAGACATTTTAATTGAGAATGGCACCATTACCGCTATTTCGGAATCAATATCTGACAGTGATGCAACTGTTATTGCACACGACAATTTACACATCTCGCAAGGTTGGGTTGATTTGAAAGCCGATTTTTGTGATCCAGGAGCAGAATACAAAGAAACAGTACAAAGTGGATTGGACGCAGCTGTTTTTGGAGGCTACACACACGTGGCAGTTTTGCCGAGCACTTCGCCAGTAATTGACGGAAAAACTCAAGTTGAATATGTATTACGCAAGGCAGAACATCATTTGGCCGACATTCATCCAATTGGAACCATCACCATGGGAATGAAAGGAGAAAGCTTGGCTGAAATGTATGACATGTATCAATCGGGAGTGCGTTTGTATTCGGATGATAATCACCCTGTATCTTCTGGTATTATGTACCGTGCTTTGTTGTATTCCAAAAATTTTGGTGGTAAAGTAATTGCTTTTTCAAGAGATTTTTCAATTGCTGGCAACGGTTTGGTAAACGAAGGAATCGCCATCACCAAAACAGGTTTAAAAGCCGATCCATCTATTGCAGAAATAATCCAAATTGAGCGTAACATTCGTTTGTTGGAATATACCGAGAGTACTATTCACTTAACCGGAATTTCAAGTGCCGAAGGAGTGGAATTAGTTCGTCAAGCAAAAAAACGTGGATTAGCAATTACGGCCGATGTGCATGTTGCTAATTTGCAATACAACGAAGAAGCAGTGCTTGGATTTGATGCTAATTTTAAATTCATGCCGGTATTGCGCCGTGAATCGGATAGAAAAGCTTTATGGCAAGGTGTTTTGGACGGAACCATTGATGCAATTGTATCCGATCACCGCCCACACGATAAAGAAGAAAAAGATGTAGAATTTGATCATGCCCATTTTGGTAGCATCCAATTGCAAACAACCTTTGGAGCCTTGGGGAATTGTGGAGAATTTGAACTATCGGCAGTTGTAAACGCTTTGAGCAATAATCCACGCTCTATTTTATCCCTTCCAATGGCTTCCATTGAAATTGGCAACAAAGCAGATTTAACGTTGTTTGCTCCGCAACAAAAGTGGATATTTACCAAAGAAATGGTTTGCTCCAACACCTTTAATTCC